>JALHOE010000005.1 GCA_022843175.1 Deltaproteobacteria bacterium | reverse complement strand
CAGCTCGCCTCCGGCTCGCAATCTGGACAGCGCAAGCCGACCAACCGACACTGATCACGTCACGCGACCGGGTGCCATCCTTCCGAGAAGGCGGGGGGCAATGGTTTTGAGAAGCCACAATCGCCCAGCGCTCGTTCGGGCGCGAGGGCAGCGGCAGCGGAGCCGGCCGCGGGACGCGAAGCTGTTTGCGCTTGCGACGTCGCACCGCGAGGCCCTCCTGCCGATACAGACGGTAGAGCAGCTTGCGATTCACGTCCGACCACGCGGCGTCGCGCCGAAGCATCACGTGCAGTCGGCGATACCCGTAGCGCGGCCGCTCGGCAGCGAGCTCGCGAATGCGCACGACGAGCTCGCACCGTGGCGGGCGCCGAGACTTGTAGCGACACGTCGACCGCTGCAGCTCAGCGTACGCGCACGCACGTCGTTCACTGACTCCATGCGACTTCAATATCTCGACGGCCTCGCGTCGCGCCGAGGTCGTCACCACCTTTTTCCCACGACCTCTTTGAGCGCGGCGATGTCGACGCCTGCTGCGCGACGAGCGCGCGGAGCTTCCGGTTCTCGTCCTCGAGCCGCTTCTTCTCCTGCGCCTCGTTGACGTCCATGCCGCCGTACTTCGACCGCCACCGCATGATGGTCTGGCCGGTCACGCCGAGTCGCCGCGCGACGTCGGCCTGCTTGGCGCCGCCCTCGATTTCCTTGAGGGCGCCGCCCATCTCAGCTTCCGAAAAGTTGCTCCTGCGGGCCATTCCGTGCCTCCTTCGAGCATACGGAATCGCTGGGCCAAATTTCGGGGGTCAGGTCAGCGGACCATGCTTTAGATCCATGGCCAATGAGCACGAGGCAATGTCACTTCTGAGCGGCTCCCCTGAACGTGGCATCTCGCGCGGCACGCCGCGGGCGTGTCTCTCGCAAAATCCCAACATTTCGGTCAGCGCGCTCGTCAGTGCGACAAGGCACGTCGCGTCGACCCGGAAACACCACGATACCCGCGTGGCTCACCGCAAGCGCGTGCTGCGGTGAACAACCGCATCGTCTTCGCCGCCTCGCCGGCGCTCGCGGTCCTCGCCGTCCTCCGCGGGCGCTCGCCCCCCCCCGAACCCGAGCTGGTCGCACAACGACCCGGCAGCCAGCCACGCGCGAGTCTCGCGCGCGTGGCTATGATATAGCTCTGGGCAACGATGGGCTCCAGCATCTGCTTCTTCAACAACAAGGGCGGCGTCGGAAAATCGACGTTGGCTTGCAACGTGGCGGCGTACCTCGCTCAGCACAAAGGACTCTCGGTCCTGCTGGTCGACGCCGACCCGCAGTGCAACGCGACGCAACTGATTCTGCCGCCGGAGCTCACCGAAAGCATTTATCGCGGCCAGTCCCCTGCGGTGCGAACCCTCAATGACGTGCTGAAGCCTTTTCGCGTGGGTGATGCAACGCTCGACAGTGCGATCGAACCCGCTCTGCCCGCGACAAACCGCTTCGGCGTGCATGTCATTCCTGGGCACCCGCGAATTGCGATGCTTGAAGATCAGCTCAGCGGGGCATGGCGCGACTTCATTGGCGCAGAAATCGGCGGTGCCCGAGTCACAAACTGGAACACGCAACTACTGAATATCATTCAGCCCAAGTACGACATCGTCATATTTGATGTCGGCCCCAGTCTCGGCGCTCTCAACCGCTCCGTTCTTGTCGGTGTCGACTTCTTCGTGGCCCCGATGGGCGCTGACATTTTTAGCCTCATCGGCATTGAGAACATCGCTGAATGGCTGCACGCCTGGATGGACGACTACAGCGCGGCTATTGCTCGCTGTGCTACCCGCCACGGGTCCGAACTAGATCAGTACCAGGTGCGTCGCGACGTGAAGACAATGTCGCGTTTCATCGGGTATACTGTTCAACAGTATATTACCAAAACAATAAAGGACGAGCGTCGCGCCACATCGGCGTACGAAGCGATCCTCTCGAGTATTCCCAGCAACATCACCCAGCATCTCGGAGCGGTGACTGCCCCAGGCCTCCAGGCCGATGCTCTACATCTGGGAGATGTTCCGCACATGTACAGTCTAGTTCCTCTGGCTCAGACTCGACACACAGCAATCGACAAGCTCGAGTCACGCGACGGACTGCAGGGTGGTCAATATACACAGCAACGCGATTATCGCAGCTTCATCGAGAAGCTCGCAAACGCATTTTTGAGTAACCTCAATATCGCGAGTGCAGGTGCGGCGTGATCAAGTGGGATGACGAGCTGATTCACGACCTCGCCGCGCGCCGCGCCGTGCTGTTTCTCGGCGCTGGAATCAGCAAGAATGCCGTAAGCGCGTCTGGCGAGCGCCCCAAGAATTGGGACGAATTCCTCGAGGAGGGAGCCTCGGCGCTGGGCGGCGCCGCCGCCAGTCAGGTTCGGGCGTGCATCGCGAGAAGCGACCTCCTGACGGCCTGCGAACTCCTTCGTAAGCACCTGAAGCCGGACAAGTTCAAGACGCTTCTGTTGAGAGAATATAACAGCAAAGGGTTTCGCGCTGCAAGCGTCCACGACGACATAGTCGCGCTCGACGCGCGATTTGTTGTTACCACGAACTTCGATCGAATTTACGAAATCCGCGCGAACCATCTGACAGACAACAGCACTATTGTCAAAAGTTACAACGATCCTTCTGTGAACGACGTTCTCCGTCGGAGGGAACGCTGTGTGCTCAAGATTCACGGCACCATAGACGCGCCCGATCAGGCAATTTTTACTCGTACCGACTACGCGCGTGCTCGTAGCGAGCATGCGCGCTTTTACGAACTCGTCGACGCCCTGCTGCACACGAACACGTTTGTATTTCTGGGCGCGTCTATGCGCGACCCCGACATCCAGCTGTTGCTGGAGAATCACGTCTATAGGTTCGGGCGGGCACGGCCACACTACATGGTTATGGCCGACGGTGCGCTTGACTCCTCCGTGCTTGACGTAATGGAGGACAGTATGGGGATACGCGCACTGCTTTACGACAGCGCGAATCATCATGAGATTCTTGCAAACTCTGTGACAGAACTCGTTGGCCTAGTCACGGCAGCTCGCGAGGAACTCGCGAAAACGGGCAACTGGTAGTATGGGCCACCTCCAGCGTACGACCGCCGTGCTCCGACGGAGAAACGCGCCGCGCTCGTGGGCGCGACCGTCGACGCACGAGGAGTGCAAGCTTCACCAACTGTCTCCTTACATTGGAAAGCTAAAGAGTTCGATCGCGGCGTCTTTGATCGAATCGCATAGCGAGCCCGGTGATTTCGTTCTGGATCCATTTTGTGGGTCCGGCACGGTGCCACTCGAAAGCGCCCTTCTCGGCCGTAAAGCCATCGCGAGCGACGCAAGCCGCTATGCCGTCACGCTCACACGAGCGAAGCTTTCGCCGCCCGCGACGTTGGCGGAAGCAAAACTCGAACTTGAGAAGCGAATTGATGCTGCGGCCGGACGTCACCCCGTCGACCTGCGCACGGTACCCGCGTGGGTGCGGAAGTTCTTCCATCCTCGTACGCTGAAGGAAGCCATCTCATTCGCCGATGAGTGCGTCGCCGTAGGCGACGTGTTTTTGATGTCGTGCCTGCTCGGCGTGCTGCACCACCAGCGGCCAGGGTTCCTGTCGTATCCAAGTAGTCACTTGGTTCCGTATCTGCGCGCGCGCAAGTTCCCGGCGGACGATTACCCTGAAATGTACGAATACCGTGATATTCGTTCGCGCCTGCTAGCAAAGGTCGTGCGTGCTTGCTCAAGCGAGGCTGCGCTCCGTCTACTTGCGCGTACGGAGCATTCGATTGTTCACGCTGCTGTTCAAGACATGGAGCCTCCAGGTCAGGTGGACGCGATCGTCACGAGTCCGCCGTATATGAACGCACTGGACTACACGCGCGACAATCGTCTGCGGTTGTGGTTCCTGAATCGTGAGCAGAGTGATTACGACCAAGAGCCGACTGACAAGCGCGAGGTGTTCCGCGATATGATGCGAACGTTTTTCGACCGCCATGTTCGCCAGTTGAAGCGCGGCGGCCGTTGCGTACTAGTTGTCGGTGAAACCGTCACACGAAAGCGAATGACGTCACATCCGGCGGAGTTCATCATCGAGCAAGCCACTCCACGAAGGGGTCTGCGCCTGATTGACGTGATCAAGGACCGAATTCCAGATGTTCGTCGCTCACGTCGACACGTTGCGGCAACCAAGACGGAGCTAATCCTCGTTTTCGAACGCACGTAGTGGGCCGATGCCTGCACATGTCTGACGCGGCCCGAGTCGCCTTCTTCGTCGCGCGGTCGGTTGGCTTCGGCTTGAATGCGATCGCGTTCGCGAGCACGGAAACCGTCTGCGCCGAAGAGATCGCTCGGACAACGTGGAAGCCATGTGGCGAAAGGCAGTAGTCCCCCTTTGCCAATCGACAACGGCCTGCGATCACGCAGTCGATCGCTCGGCGGGGACGCCCCGTTTCTACAAGGCATCGTACGGATGCGTGAACTCGACACCGAGGGAGAGTCCTGAAGCCAACGTGTGGTCGGCAAGCTTCTCCCAGTACGACACGGAACTTCCGCCGTACGCGCAGAGTACGAGGGCCTGTGAGTTCTTCGAACTTGGCGCGGTTCCATCCTGCTTCGTGAGCTGAGCGAGCAGGTCTGTGATGTCGACCCTACCCAGAGTACTCGAGAGATCAGGCGGCTGTGCGGGGGCGAAGGAGAAGGACGAAGCCTCCCCATGCACACGGCCGCGGACAGGACGCCAACGGCTCAGGCCTGCGCCGACCAATGGCCTCACGACACACCGCTGATACGCCGGACTCTCGACCGACTTGAAGTCAGACAAGCGAGTATCGACGACAAGCACAGTGTCCAGCAGCCACCGACCGCAAACGGACGAACCGAACAGAACTACATCGTCTTGGGCGAGGGAACCAACGATTCGCTGCTCGTGCGGCTGAAGCTGTCGACACACGGACCAAAGAAAGCCTGGAGACCAGATCCACGGATCGGTGTTGAGCCGCAAGTGGGGCGCCGGCTCCGAGCTGAGAGCGTTCAGGTCGATGGCCTGCCTCCAGCGTGCTGCACCTCGAACCTGCGTGACAATCGTAGGCGCTTCGTACTCGCACCAGACAGCAACTTCGCCTTTCTCCGGGCTCGCGGTTCGCGTTCCCGACACGTAGCGGCCGGAACTAACGAGGAGCTTCCGCCGATGGCTTTCGTCAGCGGTGGGCCACGGACAGACGTCCCCGCTCTTCGGCGAGGGAGCACGCTCAGGCCCAGGATGCGGGAGAACGACGACCTTGCCGGATGTCATGACGAAATTTTCTCACGCATTCATGGAGCTGTCCCCCGGCTTGTCGACGGGTGCCTTGCTCACAGAGACTGCGCGCCACCCCCGGCCATCCGGGGTGCAGATCAGAGAGGGGATCCTATGTCAACTCGCCGACCGGAGTCACACGCAGACGCTTCGACTTCCTACACCCCCCGCGATCGAGGCAGCGTTCATGCTTCGCTTGGACGCGGCCTTCAGGCCACGGGATTGACGTCGTCGCCGAAGAGGTGGAACTCGGCGCCGAGGGCGTCCGCAACGTTGAGCGCGACCGGAAGCACGAACGCGCTCCTGCCGTAGACGACGATCTCGTCGGTTCCGGCCTCGGAGGGGGTAGGGAATGGAAGCGTCCGCCGGGGATTCCAACGGGCGAGTTGAAAAAGGATCCCTTCTCCGAAGTACACATCGGTCGGCCGGGTTGAGCCGCGACGTCTCCGTGAACGAACGCAAGGGTACACCTCCGGCCGGCGTCCTTGGTCGACGGTGGTGGGGCGCGGAGGGGGGCGCGGGGAGCGGCGTCAGTCGTCGGGCGGTGGGAGCTCGATGGCGGGCTCCGACGGCGGCGGGGCTTCGGGCTCGGAGGGTGGCGGGGGCTGTGTTGAGTCGGGCGGTGCTTCGTCGGGATCGCGCGCGTAGGGGAGCCGTTCCGAGAGGGATTGTTCGTCGATGGAAGCGAGGAAGCGACGCGCTTCGTCGGACTGGTGGACCGCTGCGATGACTCGCGCGCGGCCATTGCAGCGCGGGCACGCGAGGACGTCGTCGAGGAAGGTGCGACGAAGGAGCTTTGGCGACGACTGGCCGCGGGTCGAGGCCGCCGTCTACGAGCGCGTGGCGCGGAAGCTCGGCGACGGCCCGGTGGTGATCCCGTTCACGGCGAACCTCGCCGTCGGCACGCGGCACTGAGGATCTACAGGTTACAGCTCGTCCATAGCGGCGGTGGAGGATCCGCGCTTTTTTCGGTTTGTCTGCGCGAGCACACAAGTTGCTGTGCTTGCGACGCGCGGAGGTTCTCATGCGCGTCGTGCACATCGCGTGGTTGGTTGGCGCTGTCGTTGGTTGTTCGGTCGCGCCGGCGCAGCCGGACGAGACCGACGTCGAGCCCGTTGGCTCGGGCGACGAGGCGCTCGCGCGCAATGAGGACTCCGGCAAGACCATCTGGGCGCGACAGTTTCCCGCGATGGTGGAGAGGGTCACGACCGACAGCGCCGGCGATGCCTACGTGTTCGGATGGGACGTGGCCAAGCAGCGGCCGACCATCCACAAGTACGATCCGTACGGCAAGCTGCTCTGGGAGAAGACGCTGCCGCTGTTCTACTGGGGCTCGGGGACCGCGGCTGGGTTCACCGGCAGCGAGGGTCAG
Organism: Deltaproteobacteria bacterium; assembly: GCA_022843175.1. GTDB lineage: Bacteria > Myxococcota_A > Polyangia > Polyangiales > JADJMO01 > JALHOE01. The sequence continues at coordinate 99,212 of JALHOE010000005.1, read as the reverse complement.
ATCTTCATGACCGGGTGGGCGTCGCCGGAGCTTCCGCCCGTCGACCTGGGCTGTGGTCCCGTCAGCGGGACGTTCTTCGTGCACTTCACCACCGACGGCGCGTGCGCGTGGCAGAGGACGATCTCCGGCCAGGACGTCGCCCTCGAGGCCGGCGGCGTCGACGCGTGGGGTCGCCCCATCATCGCCGGGCACTACACCGGCCCGACGAACTTCGGCACCTACTACGACCTCACGGGCGTGTGGGCGACCTTCGTGGTCTCGTACGAGCGCAACGGCGATCTGCGATGGCAGAACGCGTTCGATAGCAGCAATGGCCGCGCCGTCCTCTACGGGCTCGCGACGGACGAGAACAATCGCATCCACCTGGCCGGGACCTATTCGGGCTCCTTTGATTTCGGCGGCGGGTGGATGACCGCCACCGGCGGGACCGATCCACACGAGAACACCGGCCTCCTCCTCACGCTCGACCAGGCGGGCCAATACGTGCGTGCGCGAGACTTCGGCTCCCGTGTGAGCGAGATGGTCATCGGCGCCGCGCCCGACAGTCGCGTCGTCGTCGGCGGTCGCTTCCTCGGATCGGTCGCCTTCGGCGACAAGACGCTGACCAACGGCAGCAGCTCACGCGACCTCTTCCTCGCGCGCTTCGACAGCGGCGGCGGCATTCGCTGGGTCAAGAAGCTGTGGGGCAGCGCCACGATGCGCCTCGTCGGCGCCGGGTTCGACCCATGGAACTACGTCAGTGTGGCCGGTCGCTTCGAGGACAGCGGCACGCTGAACATCGGCTCCTACGACTTCGTCGCCGGGCCGGGCGCGGGCACCTTCGCGGCGCACTTCGGCGCTAGCACTGGCGGCACGGTGTGGGCGCGCTCGTTCAGCACGACGGAGAGCGGCGGATACGTCCCGCCGGTCTCCGCGGCGGTCACCCCCAACAACGGGCGCATCCTGATCGGCGGTTGGCTCGACGGCACGGTGGATTCCGGAACGGGCGCGATGACCTCGCAGCGCGAGGGCTTCCTCGTTCGACTCCATCCGTGAGCTCTCGCGGCGGCTCGATCCCCGCCTGCCCGCTCAGAGCGTGCACGTGAACCCGCTCTCGCAAGACCGTCGCAGCCTCCAGTCACCCCGTCGGTCGTGCACGCCAAGCCGTGATGGCGGTGGACGAGGCGCGACGGCGTGTTGCCGCCGACGAACCACTCGTCCTTGCCGTTCAAGCAGCAGGACAGCGGGTCGGCGCGGTTCATCGGCAGGCGCGCGGGATCGCACAACCCGGGGGCGCCGGCCTCGGAGCCATCGGACGCAGCGGACGCAGCGGACGCAGCGGAGAGCGAAGCGGCGGGTGAGCCCGTGTCGAGGGGAGTTGCGTCGGGCGCCCCTGTGTCGACGGCGGAGCTATCCGTGGTGACGGTGCTCTCCGTAGCGTCGGCATCGTGGGTCCACGCGGAGGGGCACCGACGTCCGTCGGGGACACGTTCGGTTAGCGGACGCGCAGCTTGCGAATCGAGTGCGACGACGGGCTCGAGAAGTAGAGGAAGCCCTCGTGCACCTGCAGGTCGAAGCAGGTGTCGCCCTCGGCGAGGGTCTCGACCTCGCCGCCCGTCTTCAAGACGCGAGCGAGCTTGCCGCGCAGGTCGGCGAAGTACACGTAGCCGCCGGCCATGGCGACGCTCGTGACCTCGCCCGTCTCGGCGACCTTCACGCGCGTGCCGCCGGTCTTCGGTCCCACCGCGACGTAGTTCTTGATCGTCACGCCGGGCGTGCCGGTGCTCTCCGGCACCGCGGTGCCCCATGCGAGATCGGTTTCGTCCTGCGCGAGCACGCTCGCGATCTCGGCTTCGAAGAGCACCTTCTTCGCCGCGCTCTTGCGGTCGTACGAGACGATCGTGCCGTTGCCGAGGATCGACGCGAAGACTTGCGTGTCCGTGGCGACGAGCTCGCCGGGCGTCGGGAGGTCTTTCTCGAGGAGGTTGAGCTCGGTGCCGCTCGCCGGGCACCCGGCCATCGGGCAGACGCCGGTCAGCCCGCCGGTCTTGGTGTTCGCGCGATCCGCGAGCGCGACCACGATGCCGCGCGACGAGGCCGCGAACCCGGTCGCCGCGCGATCGCGCATGACGAGCGCCGCCATGAGGAACTGCGGCGCGCCGTCGCCATCGAGCGCCATGCGCGCGGGCGCGTTGGCCGAGGGGCTGCCGTCGGCGAGCTTGAACATCGGGCTCGTGTAATAGAGAGACGAGCCGACGACGGCGAGCCGCGATGGATAGCTCACGCGGTCGGACAACATCCGCTTGGTGCCCTCGCAGTCGCTCGCGGTGCAGACGTGGATCTTGCCGTTGTACTTCTTGTCGGTCTCGCCCCACACCATCGTCTCGCCCGACACGACGAGGCCGGTCGGGATCGACGTGCTCGGAATCGACGCCAGCACCGCGGCGCCGCACTTGCCGTCGCTGCACGCCCCGCCGCCGCACGAGTTGCCGCACGCGCCGCAGTTCTCGGGATCGGTCGCGAGATCCTCCGAGCACCCCGGCTCGGGCTCGGGCTGCTTTTCGGCCGTGGTGTTGGCAGCGGGCGCCGAGCACCCAAGGACCAGGCAGACGAACAGTGGAGCGATGAACAGGGAACGCACGGCGAGGACCTCCGAAAGCCGCGGTTGGACGGACGACGGCGCGGCCGATTCAACGCGGGATCGACGGCGGTTTCCCGGACGATCGGCTGCTCTCGCCGGACGACAACGAGGCCGCGGGCGGCGCACGCGCTGCGCTCACTGCGTCACTTCGACCACCATCCGATCGAGCTCGGCGCTGTTGGTGCTCGTCGCGCTCGTGAAGCGAACGTCGATGTCACCCGCCGCGTTCACGTGAGCCGCGGGGCTCGGGACGGTGAACGTGAGCGTGCGCCACGACCAGTTCGCGGCGACGGAGCTGTCTCCGATGACGTCCCAGCCGCCCGAGAGGTTCCTCACCGACCAACTCCACAACGGCTCGGTGCCGTCGTCGCCGAGATAGCTGACGACCACGCGCAGGCTCTTCACGCTGGCGGCGGGCGCTGGCGAGCGATACCTCGCGTAGGCGCCGGTCTGTACGCCGGAGATCGACGCGCCCCACTCCGCGACGATCGTCGACGGTGGCGAGCGCGCCGGTCGGGCCGCACGCCGTCGCGGCGTTGCTCACGACGCCGGCAGTGACGGTGAGCTGCGAGCACGTCACGACGGTCGCCGCGGCGGCCGAGTCCGTAGCGGAATCGACCACCGAGGTGTCGACGGCGGTGTCTTGTACGGTCGTCTCCGCCACGGTCGTATCGACGACCGTGCTGTCGACGACCGTGCTGTCGACGACCGTAGCGTCCACGCCGGCGTCGGCGTCGCAGGTGGATCCGGCTACGGCGGTCTGCGCGGGACCGAGCGTGCAGTTGTTGAACGCGCAGGGAGCGCCCCGGGTCGCGAGCAGCGCGTCGCGCACGGATGTCCAGCAGCGGCCGCGTCGCTCGCAGCTGGTGTCGGTCATCGTGGCATGGGGGTAGGGAATGGCAGCGTCCGCCGGGGATTCCAACGGGCGAGTGGACAAGGGATCCCTTCTCCGAAGTACACATCGGACGGCCGGGTTGAGCCGCGACGTCTCTGTGAGCTCGACGGCGCAGGGGGTTCCAGGAGGCGCGTGGCTGTGGGATCGTTGCGATCGATGCGCGTTCATCGAGCTCGCTTCCTCCAGCTGGCGATCGCCCTCTCCGCGGGGTGTCCGTCGCCACAAACGGTGGCGCCCTCTACCGCGCCACCACGACCGCCCGAGCCCCCGCGGTTTCGTCCCGGGTTCGAGCAGATCGCGAAGACCCTGGCGAGGGGCGACCACGGCGAGCTCCTTGGTGGCCCTGCCGACGAGTGCTGCTCGTGGGCCCCGAAGAAGGGCCCGTACACCTGTGACGATGACGGCGGCGCGGCTGCGCCACCGGCCTGCGAGACGCTGCATGCCGAGGAAGCCTGCGGACCGCGCTACGTCGCCGAGGTCTGTCGTGGTGCTCATCGCTATCTCAAGCCGGTGGCGGCGGCGCGCGCCGTTGCCAACCTCGCGGCTCGGCTAACCGGCGATCGCGGGTGCGATCCTCTGTGGACCTATCGCGCGATCCAGGTGGCGCTGTTCCGCAGCTGCGTCGATCCGACGGCGGTGCCCTTGTGCGAGAAGCTGGTCGCGCGTTGCAAAGATCACCCCGAGAAGATCGATCAGATCCACTGCGAACACTACATCTCGGGTCTCAACGAGGTGGGGCGCGCAGCGATGGATGCGTGCCTCGCGGGGCCATCGTGCGGGCCGGGCATCTGGGTGTGCTCGGTCGGGATCAGGGATTGATTCGCTCCAAAGGGCCCTCATCGCGACGAGCTATGATGGTCGAGTGCACCGCGTCGTCACGCTCGCAAGCGCATGCGCGATGCTCGCGTGTGTCGTCGAACCGCGCCCGCAGCACACCTCGACGAGCGCGCCGCTCGTGGGCCCCACGGCGGCGTCCAGCGACGACGCCGTGGTCGCGATCGTCAGCCGGCGCACGGCGTGTGGCGATGACTCGACCGGGCTCGTGTGCACGGGCACGCTGATCGCGCCACGTGTCGTCGTCACCGCGGCGCACTGCCTCGGTGGGGCCCCTCCGACTGCGTTCGATGTCGTGGTCGGTCCCTCGATCGCCGGGCCGCGTTTGCATGTCGTCGGCGGCGCGGTGCATCCGGAATACCTTCGGGACGAGCACCCCTACGACATTGCGGCGTTTATCCTCGAGCGAGACGCCGCAGTGACGCCCCGGCCGATGCGCGAGGCTCCGCTCGACGCCTCGCTCACGAGCGAGAAAGTGCGCCTCGTCGGCTTCGGCGTGCTGTCCGGCGACGACATGGGCGGCGGCGAGCGGCGCGAGGGCTGGGCCAGCGTCGAGAACGTCGATGCGTACGAGCTGCGGATCGTGCCGGGCCCGGCGCTCACCTGCCGCGGCGATTCCGGGGGGCCCATTTTCCTCCCGACCCCCGAGGGAGACCTGCTCATCGGCGTCACGACGTGGGGCGATCCGCCGTGCGCGAGCTTTGGAATGGCGGTTCGTGTCGATCGCCAACGGGCTTTCATCAAGGCGATGGTGGATGGCGCCGCGCTCGGGCCAGACACCCGGCCGCCGTTCGCGGCGCGCCCCGATGGGTGCGCCGCGACGTGTCGCGACGACGCCGATTGCCCGCGCGACACGACCTGCGTCGAGACCGGCAAGACCGATGTGCGGCGCTGCGCGCGCGGCGGCGTTCCCCCGGGCCGGTACGGCGCTGCGTGCCGCGCAGGTGAAGACTGCCCGGGTGGCGCGTGCGTCACGATCGACGAGGGTTGCTTCTGTTACGCAGCGTGCTCCGAGATGTCGGCACCCGTTCCGCCGAAACCGGTCGCGATTCGCGTGGGTGGCGGCGGCTGCGCGCTCGCGAGGGGGAGCGCGCTCGGAGCGCACGTCCTCTGGGTCGCGCTCGCGCTCACGATGCTTCGGGCGCATCGCCGGGGTCGCGCGTGAGTCGCAGAACCACGCTCATGGTCTCCGGGCTCGCAGCGATCGCTGCGCTCATGGGCCTGGTCGCGATCACGCTCGAGAGCACACCGTCGCGGAGCGCGGCGCCGATCGCGAGCAGCTCGACGCCGTCGGCCCCGAGCGCACCGATCGTGACCGCGCCGGTCCCGAAGGTCTCTGTTGCCGGGCAGCCCGCGCCGGTCGCGCCTGCCGCGTCCGCCAAGGCATCCGACCTCGCGTACGTCGAGCCCGAGGATGAGACCGCCTGGAAGAAGCTGAAGCCGGGGGATCTCATGGAGGGTGACGTCTTTGAGCCCGACCTCGGTGAGCCGGCCAAGGCGCGCAAGCTGCGAACGATTGGGACCATCGCCGTCGGTGTGATGAACGGCGCGACAGTGCCCGACGAGCATGCGCTCGCGGCGGCGCTCGTAAAGGTCGGCGCGGAGCTCGATGCGTTCGATCGGGACAGCTCTGTCTCGCCGCTCAAGCGGCTCACGGACCATCAGGCCATCCTGGAGAAGCACCGGGCGACACTCCGCCCGCTGGTGACGGGGCGCGTCGTGTTTCGCGGACTCGGCTACGTGCTGACGATCGATCCCGGGAGCGACGCGGGCAAGTGAGCCCTCACCCTCAGTGCTTGCCCGCCTCGTGGTCGTGTGGCTCGCCGTCTTCCTCCTCGGGGAACCCGTAGTAGTAGGTGCCCTTCGCGACGATCGAGGCGCCGCCGGGGAGGATGACGCGAACCGGAACCGCCTGGCGGTGCACGCCCGCCGGCGTCTGCGCCTGAATGCGGGTGGCGCTGAGGACGACTGCCCGCGGCGCCTTCTTGTCGCCGAACATCACCTCGACGGGCGCGCGCGGATCGAAACCCTCGCCTGTGATGAAGACGATGCCCGCGCCACCGGGCGCGCCGTTCGGCGGCTCGAGCGAGCCGACGGTTACCGCGCGCGGCGGCCCCGCGTCCGGCGTTCCACCCGTCCCCGCGCGACAGGCGGCCAGGGCGAGGGAGACAACGATCCAGCGACGCACGGCGAGCAGGATATCAATTTCGCGTGGACCTCCCTTGTTCACTTTCTGAACGCCAATTCGGTTCCCGAACGTTCAGAACCCGAACACCATGCCAAACAGCCGGAAAATATGCATGGCACGCACGCTGCTCAGCGCCCACTCATGCGTACCCTCCTCGCCGCCGCCCTCGTCGCCATCACCGGTTGTGCGGGCGCTACGTCCGACCCCGCCCCCACCACCGAGTCCGCTGAGGGCCTGGGACTCGAGGTGACGGAGATGAGCGATGCGCGGGTGCAGGGCTCGTTCAAGACAGCTCACGGCGACGTGCGCTTCATCAGCGAGATCACTGACAACGTCCTCCACGTGACCTTCGATCGCGGGCGGACCGTCATGCGCTCCGACTACGCGTTCGCGACCATGACGAACGACATGACGATGACGCCGGGCACCGAAGTGAACGCGGAGGATCGCTTCTTGATGATCGCGCTCGCGACCATCGTCGAGAACGAGCTGGGGCGCGACGGCAAGGCCCTCGACGGCCTGTTCCGTCACGCCACGTTGTGGGGCAGCCACCCGGCGGGCAAACTCGTTCGCCCGCACTTCGTCGTCGACCCGAACCGCAGCTGGACGAAGCTCTGCTCCGTCGGCGCCTGCAGCAGCGGCTCGCGGACCTTCTACCACGACGGCATCGGCCACGGCTGGTCGGGCTGGTACCTCGGATTCGGCAAGTACTCCGGGACGAACTGCCGCGCGCGCTGCGGTGCCGGGTGCGCGTCGGTCGGGACGAGCGCGTGGACCCAGGACTGCGGCAACCATGACCACTGCGAGTCGCATCACTCGGACTTCGGGGCGAGCTGCAGCGATCAGTTCGCGTCCGCGTCGGACGACTACGTCGCCGCGGCGAACTGCGGCTGCTGATCCGCGGTTGCGAGCGGGATGGCCTCGAGCCGGTGCGCGTCACCGGCTCGAAGTCTTTTTGTCGGTGCAGTTCTAGGGGACGTACTTCGTCGACTTGGGGTTCGCGTAGACCGTCAGCGCGGGGGCGCCCTCGAGGGTGACGACGTAGACGGGCGTGACGGTGCCGAAGGCGATCCAGATCTGGTGCTCGACCTCGTCCATGTGCTGCTCGTGCTCGACGACCAGGAGGTCTGCGTTCGTCGGGTTCCAGAACTCGCCCTCGATGTCCATGCGGAGGCGGCCGTCGAGGCGGAGCTGCTCCCACGACGAGTGGAAGGTGTCGTTCGGGTAGACGCGGCCGCCGTGCGGGAGGTGCTTGTTCAGCCAGTCGACGAGCGCGCCGGTCTCGTAGCCCCAGAAGCCGCGGGTGAGGCCGAGGTCCGCGCCGCCCGAGGGACCGCCGACGATCGGCGTGTAGTGGGTGAGCCCGTGCGGGTGCGAGCGCTTGGTCTCGACCACCGCCGGCGCGGCGACGCACCCGAAGATCCCGGCGACCGCCGCGGCGACCGTCCACCGCCGCGGATCGGGCCGGGTGAGGGCGGCGAGCTTGCGCGCGACGAGCACCACACCGATGCCGGCGAACACGCAGAGGAACGGATACGCGGGGTGCCAGTGCTTGGTGCCGCCGAAGTGGGGCACCTTGGGGTGGGTGATGATCGCGATCGGTAGGCAGAAGTTGAAGAACAGGAAGAACGCAGTGCGCCGATCGTCGTCGAGCCGCGCGACCGAGCCGGGGAGCAGCGGCGCGAGGATCGCGCGCCACCGCGTGCCCATGCCGATCGCGCCGGCGACGAGCGTCGCGAGCGGCACCGTGGCCGCCACGAGGAACGGCACCATCACGATCGGGAACGGCGGCTGGAAGTAGGTCTTGTGGAAGAACTCGATGTTGTAGAAGTCGTGGCGCGCGTGAAACGTGAAGTACCAGTCGATGCGCGCCCAGGTGTCGAACCAGAGCCGCGGCCACCCGTAGACAAAGATGGCGGGCCCGAAGATGCCCATGAAGAGGAACGGCCACGGGATCGGCAGCGTGCGCGCGCGCAGCTTGAGCGTGGGGTAGGCGCCCGGTCTCGCGCGGAGCACGTCGTACGCGAGCCACAGGTAGTGGACGACGAACACGATCGGCAGGAACCACGAGTTGTGCTTCATGAGGAGCGCGAGCCCCCACACGATGCCGGCGCCGATCGCCCACCCCATGCTGCGCAGCCCGCGCCAATAGGTGTACGCGACGGCGACCCACGCGAGCGTCGCGGCGGCGTCGAACCCCGCGAGGTGCGCGTCGAAGAACGCGCGCGGGATGGCGGCCTGCAGCACCGCGGCCACGATGCCGGCGGCGCGTCCGCCGACGTCGGCCGCGAACAGGTACGTGACGTAGAGGATGAGCCCGCCGGCGACCATCCCGGGGAAGCGGAACGCGGCGCTCTCCTCGGCGAACAGCTTGGGCGCGAGCTTGGCGACGCCGGCGACCGTCCACGCCAATGGCTTGAGCACCCAGGTGCGCGAGAAGAGCTCGATGAGCCCCTGGGGCCAGGTCTTCCAGAAGTAGATCCACGAGAGCGCGAACCCGGACTTCATCAGCGAGGGGTGCTCGCCGTTGGCCGCCCAGTGCGCGTCGACGATGTTCTTGTCGAACGCCGTGGCGCGCACGGCCTTGTCGGCCGAGAGTAGCTTCTCGAACCAGCCCGCGTAGGACTTGGCGGCGTCGAAGTACATGCCCTCGTCGCGCATGAAGCCGAGCTCGCGGGCGCTCGCGAGGAGCAGCGCGGTGTACACGCACGCGATCGCGAGGCCGATGAGGTGGTCGCTCACGCGCACGCCGCTCCGGTGCTGGAGCGGCTCGACGAACCCGTCGCGGAAGGCGCCGCGGATCGCGCCGACGGTGGCGAACAGACCGAACGTCACGGCGGCGAGGATGAGGAGCTTGATCATCTCTCGCTCACTGGCGCAGCTGCGCCGCGACGCAGGTGAGTCGGAACGGCGCGGGACCGTCGACGGTGGTGTGGAGCTCGACCTCGTGGACCTGCCCGGCGAGGCCGGCGGTGGAGCCCTCGAAGCGGAGCCACCCGTCGCCGTCCTTGTGCTTGGCGTGGGCGACCTCTTTGCCCGCCACGAGCACCCGCGCGTGGACCGGCGGCTTGTTCAGCTCGCGCTCCTGGAACACGTGCACGCCGACGTACGCGACGACCTTGCTGCCGATCGCGCGCGGGGGGAACTTGACGATCGTGGTGGTGCCCTCGGTCGGGTGCATGAGGATGCAGCGACGCGGGTTGTAGTCGAGGTCGGTGATCGCGGTGACGCCGACGAACGTCCACGCCGGGTCGTTGGGCGGACACATGAAGCGGTCGAGCGGCGTCCCCGGCCCCTGGAAGAGGTTGGGCATGCGGGTGCCGCCCGTCTCCCACCGACACGGTTCGAACACGCCCGCGCTGTTCTGCCGCCCCACCGTGAGGTCGGGGCCGAGCTCGTCGACGAGGTCGCGCACCAGGCGCTCCGGCTTCGGGTTGGTGAGGACCCGCAGCTTGACCGAGCCGAACGACTTCTCCTCGACGAGCGGCCACCCCTTGGTCTGCGGGTCGCGCGCGCCGCGGATCGACAGCTCGAGGACCCTGGTGACGGTGTCGAGGTCGCTGCGCGCGACCGAGGCGAGGTTGATCAGCGCCGGGTTGACCTCGCCGATGGCCTTGCGGCCGAGCGGGCCTGCCCACGCGGGCGAGACGATGACCCAGTCGCCCGGCTTCTTCTGGCTGCTCGCGTAGGACGCCGCCGCGCGCCAGTCGTCGTCGCGCGGGACCTTGTTCTTTTGCGACTGCGCGAGCGCGAGCTCGACGAGCCCGATGGCGGGCAGCGCCGCGCAGAGGAGGGCGGTCACAAACGGGCGCATCGCCGAGCGCGCCGGGTATCACGGGGTCGTTGCGGCCGCACCTCCTTCCGAGCATCCTCCGCGCATGCCGGCGGGCGTGGAGCTCATCGAGGGGGACAACCTGGACGTCCTCGCGCGCATGCCGGCGGGCGAGGTCGCGCTCGCGTACCTCGACCCCCCGTTCGGGACCGGCCGCGACTTCGGGGCCTACGACGATCGGTGGAAGGACCGCGCGGCGCTGGTAGCGATGCTCCGGCCACGGATCGAGCAGCTCCATCGCGTGCTCCACCCCACCGGCTCCATCCTCGTCCACCTCGACCACCGCGTCGCGCACGAGCTCGCGCGCGTGCTCGACGAGGTGTTCGGCCCCGGCGACCGCGAGCCGGCCGGGGGCCCCGGCTTCCGCAACGAGATCATCTGGACCTACGGGCTCGGGGGCAGTTCGTCGCGCTTCTACCCGCGCAAGCACGACACGATCTTCTGGTACACGAGGGGCGCCGACTGGTACTTCGACCCGCCGCGCATGCCGGCCCGCTCGGTGCGGATGCGCGGGCAGGAGAAGAAGCAGATCGACGTCTTCCTCGGGCCCGAGCGGGTCGACAGCGACGTGTGGGACGTCGCGGCGATCAACAACATGGCTACGGAGCGCACCGGCTACCCCACCCAGAAGCCGCTCGCCCTCCTCGAGCGATTCGTCGTCGCCCACAGCCGGCCGGGCGAGCTGGTCCTCGATCCCTTCTGCGGAAGCGGCACCACCGTGGTCGCAGCCCAGAAGCTCGGGCGTCGCGCGATCGGCATCGACGCGAGCGCCGAAGCGATCCGCATCGCGTCTGCTAGGGTGTCGCAATGAGCAGGCCCGGCGGGTTCCGCCGCACGTCACCGAGCGCGGGGCAGCGGCAGCGCTTCGAGAAGCCGGCGCTCTCGCCGCAGGTCACCACGCTGTGGGACTACCCCTCGCAGCACTACGGCGACGAGGAGCAGGGCGACAAGGCCTACCGCGGCGCCACGCCCTCGTACGTGATCTGGAACGTCGTGCACCGCTACACCAAGGGCAACGACGTGGTCGTCGACCCGTTCGTCGGCAGCGGCACCACGCTCGACGTCTGCAAGGACCTCGGCCGCAAGGGTCTCGGCTTCGACCTCGCGCCGACCCGCAGCGACATCCAACAGGCCGACGCGCGCAGCCTTCCGCTCAAGAACAAGTCGGTCGATCTGGTGTTCATGGATCCGCCCTACGCCGACAACCTCGACTACAGCGACGATCCGCGCTGCATCGGCAAGCTGAAGGCCAACGGCCAGTACCAGCGGGCGATGCGCCTCGCGCTCAAAGAGGCCCACCGCGTGCTGCGGGACGACCGCGTCCTCGCGATCTTCGTCGCCGACGTGCTCAAGAAGGCCAAGCACTTCTTCCCCCTCGGCTTCGAGCTGTTCCAGCTGGCGCTCGGCGAGGGCTTCGTCCCGGTCGACATCGTGGCCGTCGTCCGCCACAACAAGACGCTCGCGATGGGCAACTACCGCAAGGCGGCCGACGAGCAGGGCTTCTACCTCCGCGGATTCAACTATCTGCTCCTGCTCCGCAAACGCGCCCCCGACGCCGAGGGGTGAGTCGAGGCATCGGCATGCGCGCGTTGGTCGTCGTGTTCTCGCTGTGCGCAGGGTGCGCGTCGCGGTCCACCCTCGACGCGACGCGCGCCGACGCGAGCGGCGTCGACGTCGTCGTCGACGCTCCCCCCGAGACGTGGAGCCGCGAGACCTCCGGGTCGGCCTGCATGGAGCGGCCGACGACCTGCCCCGTCGACGACTGGGGCCCCCTGCGCACGGTCCAGGCGGTCTACGAGGAGTGCACCGTCGCGACCGGTCGGGCGTGCGGCGATCTGCGGCTGGTCTTCGACGCCGAGGGTTGCCTCCGCGCCATCGAGGACATCTCGTTCTATTCGCCGGCGTTCGTCGACTGCGTGGCGCGCGTCGCGAACGCCAAGCGATGGCAGTGCGCGGGCGGCGGCGCCGCGTATCACATGTTCCAGTCCTGCGAGCTCTGAGCGCGCAAAGCGCGCGTGCGCCACGCGATTCTGCACGTGGGCGCCGCACGCCGATCGGCGGCGGATGTGCGGCACGGATCGTTCATGCGGATGACCTTCAGACACCTGCAGGAGGTTCGCCCATGAAGACGCTATTGCTCATTCCGGCGCTTCTGCTGATCGCGGGCGCCGCGCAGGCGAGCGACGAGCCGGTCGGGGGCACCGACGGAACCGCCACCTCGTGGTACGACGGCGAGGTCCTGACGGTCGAGGCCTGCGACAAGAACGCGAACGGCACCTGGGACTACGAGGGATGCGTGCGGGTCGTCGTCAACCGCTCGCCCCAGCTGCTCTGCAAGCGCGGCGGCGGCGTCTACAAATGGGCGCTCCAGGTGGGGAGCGAGGAGTCGGTGCTCTGGTACAAGACGACCTGCAAGTGATCGCGCTGCTGCTACGCTCGTCCGCAGCATGAAGATCGCGCTCGTGACTGTGGCGTGCTGCGCGTGGCTCGGCTGTGGGACGAGCGCGGACGCGCCGGCGACGGTGACCGACAGCGGCGTCGACGCACGGGCCGACGAGGGCGTCGCCGAGACGCTCCCCGCGGACCTGCGCGGCGTTCGCTACTGCGAGACGCTGCTCGGCAAGCTCTCGGGCGACCTCCTCCAGATCGACGTCTACAACACCCTCGGGCTCAACGACTGCCCGGCCGAGCTGTGGGCCAAGCAGGACGTCGCGGCGCTCAAGGCCGAGACGATGTCCGATGTGGTCGTGCTCAACGGTCCGCGTCTCTGGCTCGTCAATTCGCTCGCCGGCTCCAAGCTGCTCGACGAGACGGTGCGGACGCTCGGCGGGATCGCGATGCGCAAGGCCGGAGCCATCCAGTTCCCGGTGACCGCCCTCATGGAGATGCAGAAGCCGTACGCCCTGCGCACGATCCAGCGGGACTCGGTGGCCACGTTCTCGGCGGGCAAGTCGGTGTTCGAGCTCGTCGACGCCGAGGCGCACGTCTACACGATGCAGTCGTACAGCCTGCAGACCGAGCCCCAGACCGAGGCCACGCTGGCGACGCTCGGCAGCAGGCTGAAGGTGCCCGCCGGCTGGACGTTCCGCACCCGCACGCTCACGGCTGATCTCGTCGTGCGCGCCGTCGACAAAACGGCCACCGTCACGACCGACGAGCTCAACAACACTTACCTACGAACGCAGTAGGCTCAGCGCATCATCGGCGCGTGGAAGTAGCGGCGCGCGTAGGCGATGATCTGTCCGTCGGTCGGGTGATCGACGGTCTCGACGCCGACGATCTTCGGCTCGAGCGTGTGATGGTGCCGGTGCACGTGCTTGATCAACTCGAGCTTGGCGGTGGCCGGGCCGACCACCAGGATCTCCTCGGCGTCCTCGAGCGCGCGCGCGACGTCGTGGTAGTAGCGATGCGCGTCGGCGGGGTGGCCGCGCTCTCGCGTCTGCTGGTCGTGCCGATGCACGTGACGCTCGGGGGCCTCGACGGTCGACGCCGAGAACCCGTCGTCCGCGGCGCGGAAGATCCTCGCCTCGTGCTGATCGATCCAGACGATGGCGTGTTGGTGGGCCATCCCCAGACGTCGTGCGACGTTCATGCCGCGGCGGATTCCTCACGCCCGGGCTCCCTGCGGCGCGCAAGTCCTGCGGACCCCACGCAATCGGCTACGCCCAGGCCACGCGAACGGACAAAGTGTCGCCGTTGGTGGGGACATCCTCGGAGACGAACGCGCGCCGGCAGTAGAGCTCGCAGACCGTCTTCAGGATGCCGTGAAAGCCGAAGCGAAAATGGGCGGATCGCGCGCACGGCTGACCCACCCACTCGAGGTGCGCGTCCTTCGGACCGAGCTTCGCCACGCGGATGCCGCCGCCGTCCCACGTCTGCAGCCGCAGCTTCTCGGCGCGCGAGAGCACCGACCACGGCGTCATCCCGCCCTCCCGGGTGAGCCGGACGATCACGCTGACGAGGCTCTGCTGGATGCGGTGGCCGACATCGGTGCCGATCTCGAGGCGCTGGCTGCGCGAGAGCGGCAGTCGATCGCACGCCGCGTAGTGCGTCAGCGCGCGGTCCACCGGCAACCACATGCCCGCGGTCAACGCGTGCACGTCGGCGCGCTCGCTCGGCGTGAGCTCGGCGAGGTAGCTCTCGTAGAGCTGCCGGCTGCGGAGGGACTGAATGGAGGCGCAGAGCAGCGTGCTCCGCACCCTGGTGGTGCGCTCCAGCGGCGTCGCCAACGGAACGATGACCTCCGGCATCCCTCCCCGCCAGTGTGATGGCTGCGCGCGGGGAGCGCCAACCCATCGATTTCCAGCGCGGTCGAAACGTAACTCATGCCAGAGTGACTATCGGCGGCGAGGGTGCTCTGCTGCCCGTCGTGCGCGCACTCCTCCCCGCGATCGCCGCTGCGCTGCTCCTCGGCTGCGGCCGGCAGAGCGCGTCGGCCGAGCGGGGCGACGCCGCCAGGGGTGCCCTCCTCTACAAGGAGCAGTGCCTCGTGTGTCACGGCGCGAAGGGCGAGGGAGCGAGCGGGCCGCGACTTCTCGGGTGGTCGCGCGGTGAGGACGCGCTGGTCTCGACGATCGACGCCCGCATGCCGCTCGGCGCCCCCGAGCGCTGCGATCGGGACTGCGCCCGCGCGATCGCCGCGTACATCCTCGGCGATCTCCGCGACCAGCCGCTCGTCTGCAACGACGACCTCGCGTCGCCGCGCCGCCTCCGCTTGCTCACCCGCGTCGAGTACCGCAACACGATCCGCGATCTGCTCGGCGAGAAGCCGGCGACGACCGCGTGCGGCACGCACACGTTCACGCTCGATCCGGCGCCGCGTGCGCCGGCCACCGTGCACGTCGCCGGTAGCTTCAACGGCTGGGCCGGCACCATCGGCAAGGGCGGCTATCCGCTCGCCAAGAAGAGCGACGGCACCTTCGCCCTCACCCGCGAGCTCCCGATCGGCTCGCACCAATACAAGTTCGTCCTCGACGAGCGGGACTGGATCACCGACCCGGCGAACCCGAACCGCGTCTCGGACGGGTTCGGCGGGCAGAACTCGGTGCTGTCGATCTCGTGCGGCGGCGATCCGTTCGACCCGACGGTGGCGTTCCCCGTCGACGTGCGCCCGGAGGGGTTCGCGTACGACTCCGCCGAGGGTCGCGTCGTCACGAGCACCCACGCCGACGAGTATCGCCGCGCGGCCTCGGCGATCGCCAAGCGCGTCGCGATCGGCTGCAGCGACACGACCTGCGTCGAGCCGTTCCTGCGGTCGTTCGGGCGGAGAGCATTCCGCAGGCCGCTCACCGACAAGGAGCTGTCGCGGTATCGCGCCCTGGTCAGCGGCCGCGCGGACGTCGCGAGCGGGCTTCGCGCCGCGGTGTCCGCGTTCCTCGCGTCGCCGTCGTTCCTCTATCGGTCGGAGATGGGCGCCCCGTCGCCCGATGGCGCGTATCGTCTCACCGGGCACGAGCTCGCGACCGCGCTGTCGTACGGGTTCCTCGGCACGACGCCCGACGACGGGCTCCTCGACGCGGCGGACCGCGGCGAGCTCGACACCGCCGAGGGCCTCGAGCGCCACGCGCGACGTCTCCTCGGCGATCCGCGCGCGCGCACGGTGGTCGGCCAGTTCGGGCTCCAGTGGGTCCTCGGGACCGCCATCGAGAGCGCGAACAAGAGCGCGGCGATGTTCCCCGACCTCAACGCCGATCTCCGCGCCTCGATGGCCGAGGAGAGCAAGCGGTTCGTCGCCCACGTGGTGTTCGACGGCAGCGGCAAGCTCGACGAGCTGTTCCTCGCCAACTACACCCTCGCCGACGCGCGGCTCGCCAAGCTCTACGGCCTGCCGGCGCCGAGCGGCAGCGGTTTCGAGAAGCTCTCGTTCACCGACGGCCGTCGCGCGGGCGTGCTCGGGCACGCGAGCTTCCTCGGCAGCGCGGCGCACAGCGACCAGAGCTCGCCGATTCGCCGTGGGCTCTTCGTGCGGCGGCAGCTGCTCTGCCAGGAGCTCCCTCCCCCGCCGCCCAACGCCGGTGGCGTGCCCGACGTCGATCCCTCGGCGACCACGCGCAAGCGCTTCGCGCAGCACACCGCCGACAAGTTCTGCGCATCCTGCCACCAGCACATCGATCCCATCGGCTTCGGGTTCGAGCGGTTCGACGCGATCGGTGCGTTCCGCGTCGCCGAGAACGGCCAGCCGATCGACGCCGCCGGGGACATGACCGACGTCGAGGGCCTCGGGCAGGGAACGCACGCGCCGTTCTCGTCGCTCCCCGAGCTCGCACAGACGATCGCCGCGAGCAGCGCGTCGCGCAGCTGCTTCGTGCGGCAGTGGTTCCGGTTCACCCGCGGGTATCGCGAGGGCGCCGCCGATCTCTGCGCGCTCGAGCGCTTGCGCAAGTCGTTCGACGCGAGCGGCGGCGACATCCGCGCGCTGATGATCGCGGTCGTGCTCTCGCCAGACTTCGTGAGGCGAAGGTGAAGCGGCGCAACTTCCTCGCTGCCATGGCGGCGGCCGCCGGTGCGCTCGCGGCGCCGCGCGATCGCCTCGCCCGCGCCTCGCCCGCGCCGGCGCAACGCTTGATCGTCTTCTACTTCCCCGACGGCATCGTCGGCACCTCGAGCGACGGCGGCCGAAGCGCCTGGCACCCCACCGGGAGCGAGACCGCGTTCACGCTGTCCCCCCAGCTCGCCGCGCTCGAGCCGTTCAAGGACCGGAGCGTCGTCCTCACCGGCCTCTCGAGCGGGCCGACCGACAACGGCAACCACCCCGGCGGCGCGAAGAAGCTCCTCACCGGCGTCGACCACGGCAACGGCGAGTCGATCGATCAGTTCGTCGCGCGCACCGTGGGTAAGGCCGCGCCGCACCGGCACCTCTACCTCGGCGCGATGGCGAACCACAACGGCGCGTCGGGCGACAAGCACGTGAGCTACGTCGCCGCCGGCAAGACCGCCACGCCCGAGGACGATCCGCAGCGCGCCTTCGATCGGCTGTTCGGCGCGCCCACCAGCGCCCCGGCCGGTGACGACACGGACGCGAGCGTCCTCGACGTCGTGCTCGGGGACCTGCTCGATCTGCGCGCGCGCGTCGGCGACGCCGAGAAGGTCAAGCTCGACCTTCACCTCGACGCGCTCCGCGATCTCGAGAAGCGGATCAAGGGCCTCGCGTCACCGGCGGCGAGCTGCACGGCGCCAAAGCTCTCCACTGGCGCGATCGAGGGCAAGCTCTACGAGCCGGGGATGTTCCCGGCGATCCTCCGGGCGCAGATCGATCTGATGGTGCTCGCGATGTCGTGCGGCATGAGCAAGTCCGGCGTGATCCAGGGCTCGCACCACACGAGCGAGCTGATCATGAGCCGGTTTCCCGGCACCGAGATGCACGATCCCGCGTTCGACATGCGGAGCCACCAGGCCTCGCACTATGGGCCGCGTCACGACGCGGCGAAGCGCGAGTACCGCGACTACCTGGCGCAACGACGGTGGTGGGTCGCGCAGCTCGCCTACCTGCTCGAGCGTCTCCGCGCGACGCCCGAGGCCGGGGGCTCGATGCTCGACCATACGCTCGTGCTCATGTGCAGCGAGGTCGCCGACGGCAACACCCACAGCCACGACGACCTTCCGTTCGTGCTCGCCGGTGGCGCCGCCATCCGCGGGGGACGCTGGCTGCACGCGCCGGGCCGCCGCCACTCCGATCTCCTGCTCTCGATCGCGCGCGCCATGGGCGAGTCGATCCCCTCGTTCGGCGAGGCGTCGTCCGGCGTGATCCCGGGCCTCCTCGCCTGAGCGCCTGATCGCAGCGGGGTTGCGGTACTGATGGAGACCGGAGGTCTCCTTGCGCATTCTCGCGTCGCTCTTGCTCATCGGTCTCGGTCTCTCTTGCAGCAGCGAGACCACCAGCGGCCCACCCCCCGCGACCTGCACCGGCACGAGCTGCAACTGCGCAGCGGGTAGCTCGTGCAGCTTTGGCTCGTGCGAGAACGCCGACAGCTGCTCGCTGCGGTGCGCGGAGTCCTCGACCTGCACCGGCTCGTGCGGCGCGTCCTGCAGCATGGACTGCGCGTCGAAGGCCTCGTGCTCCGCCACGGTGGGCAAGAGCGCGAGCGTGACCTGCGGCGCGAGCTCCACCTGCAAGATCACCTGCACGAGCAACTGCTCGCTCACGTGCGGCGAGGGGGCGAGCTGCGAGCTCACCTGCGGGTCTGCGAAGAAGTCGGTCGCTGCGGGCACCGGCGCCCAGTGCCCGTAGTGGGTCGGTACGGACCGTCGACGCAGCAGTCCTGGTAGCTCGGGCACGCCTGGTCGCAGTAGCGGCCGCCGGCGAGTGTCGGAACCCTCGCGATCGAATTCCAAACTCTGTTCGGAATTCGAGCCGCGTCGCCCGTAGCATGGTGCCCCAGCATGTTGAGCCCGCGCATCGAACACTACGCGTTGATCGGCGACTGCCAGACCGCGGCGCTCGTCTCCATCGACGGCTCGATCGACTGGCTCTGCTTCCCTCGCTTCGACTCGCCGGCCTGCTTCGCGGCGTTGCTCGGCACCTACGACCACGGCCGGTTTCGCATCGCGCCGCGCGCGCCGTCGCCCCGTGTCACGCGGCGGTATCGCGGCGACACGCTCATCCTCGAGACGAGGTTCGAGACGCCCGAGGGTGCGTGCACGGTCACCGATTTCATGCCGGTGCGCGATCAACTGGCCGACGTCGTGCGGATCGTTCGCGGCGAGCACGGCGCCGTGGACATGGAGCTCGAGCTCTCGCCACGGTTCGACTACGGCTCGACCGCGCCGTGGATCACGACCACCGACGGCGGAGCGCTCGCGATTGGCGGACCGGACTCGCTGCGGCTCGCGGCGAGCGTCCCGCTCGAGCTCCACGCGGACTCCGTCACCTGCGCGTTCACCATTCACGCCGGCGAGGAGCGCGATTTCCACCTCACCTGGGCGCCCTCGCACGTGCCGATGGGACCGGTGCCCGACGCGCGGTTCAGCCTCGAGACCACGACCCGTTACTGGAGCGAATGGGCGAAGCAGTGTCGCTTCGAGGGTCGGCATCGTGAAGCCGTGGTGCGGTCGATGATCACGCTCAAGGCGCTCACCTATGCGCCCACCGGCGCGATGGTCGCGGCGCCGACGACCTCGCTGCCCGAGCAGTTCGGCGGCGTGCGAAACTGGGACTACCGCTTCTGCTGGCTACGCGACGCGACCTTCACCCTGCTCGCGCTGCTCGAGGCTGGATACCACGAGGAGGCGCGCGCCTTCCGGGAGTGGCTGCTGCGAGCGACCGCCGGCAAGCCCTCGCAGGTGCACATCATGTACGGCGTCCGCGGCGAGCGCCGACTGCACGAGCGCGAGCTGCCGTGGCTGCCCGGGTTCGCCGGCTCGGCACCGGTCCGCACCGGCAACGGCGCCCACGGGCAGTTTCAGCTCGACGTCTTCGGCGAGGTGATGGATGCGCTGCATCAGTGCCGCAAGCGCAACCTCGGCGCTCCGGCCTCGGGCTGGACGCTGGAGCGCGTGATGATCGACTTCGTCGAGGACGCGTGGGAGCGCCCCGACGAGGGCGTGTGGGAGGTGCGCGGGCCGCGTCGACACTTCACCCACTCCAAGGTGATGGCCTGGGTCGCGATCGATCGCGCGATTCGCGCGGTCGAGGAGCACGGCCTCGACGGACCGATCGACCGCTGGCGGGCGCTCCGCGCGCGCATCCACGAGCAGGTCTGCCGCGAGGGCTA
This sequence comes from Deltaproteobacteria bacterium, assembly GCA_022843175.1. GTDB lineage: Bacteria > Myxococcota_A > Polyangia > Polyangiales > JADJMO01 > JALHOE01. Next base: position 79,133 of record JALHOE010000005.1, on the reverse strand, counting down.
CGAGGCGGAACGGGGCGCCTTCGTCCAGTCCTACGGCTCGAAGCACCTCGACGCGAGCCTCCTGATCATCCCGCTCGTGGGCTTCCTCCCGGCATCGGACCCGAGGGTGCGCTCGACGATCGAGGCGGTAGAGCGCGAGCTCACCCGCGGGCCCTTCGTCTCGCGGTACCGGACCGACCCGGCGGTCGACGGGCTCCCGCGGGGCGAGGCCTCGTTCCTGCTCTGCTCGTTCTGGCTCGTCGACTGCTTGTACCTGCTCGGCCGTGAGGACGACGCCGAGGCGCTGTTCGAGCAGCTGCTCGCGGTACGGAACGACGTGGGGCTCCTGTCCGAGAGCTACGACGTGGACGCCCAGCGGCTGGCGGGGAACTTCCCGCAGGCGTTCTCCCACGTCGGGCTCGTCAACAGCGCGCGGCTGTTCGAGTCCGGCCCGAGCTCGGGTGCGGTCTCGCGCCGGGAGTGATCCGAACGGCCGGGCGGCGCGTATAGAGCCAGGAGCCATGGAAGCGTCCGTCGTTGCGCAAGACCATGGCCGGTTCCCGGCGCTCCTGCTTGCGTTGGATCCCGCCACCGCCGCTGCTACGACCTCGTTCGGAAGGTTCTTAGGGGTGGAGTCTTTCGACAACGGGGAGGACGCGCAGCTCGTCGCTGCGATGTCCCGGGGCGATCGGGGCGCGCTCGCGGCGCTCTACGATCGCTACGCGTCCCTGCTCCTCGCCGTCGCCACCCGCATTCTCGGCGACCGGCGCGAGTCCGAGGACCTCGTGCACGACGTGATGCTCGAGGTCTGGCGTCAGGCCGCGCACTACGACACCGCGCGGGGCACCGTGCGCGCGTGGCTCCTGGTCCGGCTGCGAAGCCGCGCGCTCGATCGCAAGAAGTCGGTCGGAGCGACCCGCGTGGTCGCGGTGGACCCGGAGCGGCTCCACCAGCAGCGCGACACCGCGGCGGAGGATCCGACCCTCGGCCCCGATCGAGCCGCCGTCCGCCGCGCCCTCGCCGCGCTGCCCGACGAGCAGCGCACCGTCCTCGAGCTCGGCTACTTCGAGGGGTTGTCGTCGGCCGAGATCGCCGAGCGCATCGACGCGCCGATCGGCACCGTCAAATCGCGGGTCGCCGCGGCGCTCGCCAAGCTGCGCGCCGGGCTCGGCGAGCCCATGCCGGGAGGAGCGCAATGAGCGCCCACGTCGACGCGGCCGAGCACGTGCTCGGACTGCTCTCGGAGCGCGAGCAGCGGCAGGCCGAGGCGCACCTCGCGGCCTGCGTGTCCTGCGCCGCCGAGGTCCGAGCCCTCCGCGAGGCCACCACCGCCATCGCCGCTGCGGCGCCCGCGCAACCGACGCCGAGCTACCTGCGCGCGCGGCTGCTCGCGTCGGCCGACGCAAGGGGACGGCTCGCCCAGTACACCGCGGCGCTCGCCCGGTTCCTCGAGGTCCCCGAGCAACGCGCCCGCGCGCTGCTCGACATGATCGACGAGCCCGCCGCCTGGGAGCCCAACCCGGCGGGCATCGGCATGATCCACCTCGCCCCCGGGCCCCGCTACGCGGCGATGGGCGCAGACGCCGGCCTGGTCCGCTTCCCGGCGGGCATGGTGTGGCCACTCCACAGACACATCGGCGACGAGCTGCACCTGTTCCTCGAGGGCGGGATCCGCATCGACCAGACCGGTCAAGAGCTGCACCCCGGCGACACCCTCGAGTCCAAAGCCGGCTCGGAGCACTCGTTCCGGGTGCTCCCCGACTGCGACTGCGTCACGGCGGTGATCCTCACGGCGGGCATCGAGATGCCGCCGGGCACCCCGGTCTCGTTCGACTGATCACGACTCGTCCGGGTCGATGCCGAGCTGCTTCATCTTCGCGTAGAGCTGCGGGCGGGCGATGCCGAGGAGGCGCGCGGCCTCGGCGCGGTTGCCCTGCGCACGCTTGAGCGCGCGGTGGACGAAGTCACGCTCGAGCGCCTCGATCGCGGCGCGCAGATCGAGCGAGTCGGAGCCGGGTGACGTCGACGGGGTCAGCGTGCGCGCGCCGACGTCGAAGTCGTCGACGTCGAGGAGCTGGCTCGGGTGCATCACGCAAGCGCGCTCGACGACGTGCAGCAGCTCGCGAACGTTGCCGGGCCAGTCGTGCGCGGTGAGCTTCTGCATGGCGGCGGCCGACACGACGCGGCCGGGGAACTTGCGCCGGAGGAAGCCGTCGACGAGGAGCGGGATGTCGCTCCGCCGGTCACGCAGCGGCGGAACCTCGATGCGGATGACGCCCAGGCGATAGAACAGGTCTTCGCGCAGCGTGGCCCCCGGCGTGCGCGGGTCGACCGGCTTCGACGTCGCCGAGATGACGCGGGCGTGGGTCGCGATCGGGGTGCCGCTGCCGAGTCGCTCGAAGGTGCCCTCCTGAAGGACGCGCAGGAGCTTGCTCTGCAGCGCGACGTCGAGATCGCCGATCTCGTCGAGGAAGATCGTGCCGTGGCCCGCGAGCTCGAAGCGCCCCTCGCGCCGCTTGTCGGCGCCGGTGAACGAGCCCTTCTCGTGGCCGAACAGCTCGGACTCGATGAGGGTGGCCGGGACCGCGGCGAGGTTGATGGCGACGAAGGGCTCGTCGGCGCGGGTCCCGTTGTCGTGGATCGCGCGCGCGACGAGCTCCTTGCCGGTGCCGCTCTCACCGGTGATCAGCACCGGCGCGTCGCTGCCCGCCGCGCGGCCGACGGCTTTCCATACGTCGAGCATGCGCGGGCTCGCGCCGATGAGCGCCGGCAGCTCGCTCGTCTCGGGCTGCCGGGGCGCCGGCTCGGCGTTGCTCGAACGTACGGCGCGGGCCACCGTCGAGAGCAGGCCCTCGAGGTCGAAGGGCTTGGTGATGTACTCGAACGCACCAGCGCGCATCGCGGCGATCGCGCGTTCGCTGTCGCCGTAGGCCGTCGCCATGATCACCGGGAGACGCGGGTGGAGCTTCCGGATGTCGGACAGCAGCTCGAGGCCGTCGCCGTCCGGGAGACGGATGTCGAGCAGGACGCAGTCCGGAACCCTGGCGAGCGAGGCGCGCGCCTCGGCGATCGTCGCCGCCGCGACGACCTGGTGGCCGGCGCGGCCGACCGCACGGATCAGCCCCTCGCGAATGGTCTTCTCGTCCTCGACGATCAGCACGGTCGTCATGACTGGCTCCAGCGTTGCGGCAGGGTGAGCACGAAACGGGTCTCGTCGTGCTCGCGACGATAGTCGAGGTTCCCGCGCAGCGCGTGCGCGAGCGAGCGGGATATGAACAGACCGAGGCCGGTCCCCTCCCCCTTGGTCGTGAAGAACGGCTCGAAGAGGGCCTTCTCGTCGGAGACCCCGGGACCGCGGTCGACGACGGAGATCTCCACCTTCTCGCCCTCGCGAACGACGACGCGAACGTCGTCGCTCGCCTCCCTGGCGTTGCGCACCAGGTTGTCGAGGATCTGCCCGAGGAGATCGGGATCGGTGGCGAGCGTCGCGTCGCCCTCGCGGGCAATTCCGGGAGCGCGCGCGTCGACCAACGGTCCCACCGCGACGCCCTCCTGAATCCGAGGATCGCGTCGCGCGCCGCCGAGGATGGTGCGCACCAGGCGGTCGAGGCGCTCGATCTCGGACAGGCACGCGTCGATGTCCTCGCGCTGCTCGGCCGTGACGTCCGGACGCAGCAAATCGAGGCGGAGCTTCATGCCGGCGAGCGGGTTGCGGACCTCGTGCGCGACGCCGGCGGCGACGCGGCCGAGGCCGGCGAGACGTTGTTCGTGAGCGAGCGATTCGGAGAGCGCACGCTCACGTTGCTGGGCCTCGACGAGGCGCGCGGCGAGGCGCCGCAGTCCGGAGGCGATGCGGGCGAGCTCCTCGGCGCGCGGCTCGGCGATCGGCGCTTGCAGGTCTTCGCCGAGCGCGTCGAGCGAACGATCGAGCGCGCCAGCGCCGCGGCGGAGGGCGACGATGGCGTCGAGCGACACCAACGACAGGATGATGGTGGCGAGGGCGCCGAGCCCCGCGGCGATCTTCCAGGGCTCGGGGCCTCCGTCGCGCACGCGGAGCGGCGTCGAGGCCCATACCCTGCCCCGGGCGTCGGTCGCGACCGCGACGACGAGCGTCTCGCCACGAACGCGGGCGCGGTGGCGGTGAAGCTCGCCCTTGGCCTCCCGACACGCGTCGGCGATGACCGCCGCGTGCTCGTGTGGGAGCGGCGACGGACGCGCACCCTCGCGGCGGCCATGCGCTCGCAGGGCGACGAGCGGCTCACCGCACGAGCCGGCGAGGACCCGACGCGCGCCCGAGAGCGCGGCGCCCACGCTCCGCTCGAACGCCCGCGGGTCCTCGGTCTTCTCGATGGCCTGCACCACGTCCTCGACCATCGACTCCGCCGCCTCGATCCGCGCCGCGTCAGAGCTCTGAACAAGGCGCACGATCGAGAACACCGCCCCGGTGAGGACGACGCCCGAGAGGGCGACGATCAGGAGCAGCCGGCGGCGGATCGACATGCTGTCAGAGGGTTTTGACGTCGCCGTTCGAGAGCTTGATCGTCGTGATCACGAGCGCGCGCCCGAGCGCGTAGTTGCCGCCCTTGCCGGTGACCGTGACCGCATCGCCCTTCTTGAGCGAGAAGGTGGTGAGGTCGCCGTGATGGGGCGCGTACGCGACGGTGCCGTCGTCGAGGATCACCGCGTGGACCTTGCCCTTGGGGCCGGCGAGGAGCGTTGAGACCTTGGAGCTCGCGGTCATGTCGCTGAGCTTTGCGCCCTTGTTCTTGTCCTTGTCCTTGGGCTTGGCCGGGGCGGCGGTGTCGTCGACCACGACCGCGGTGCCCTTGGTGATCTTCGCGTGGTGGAACAGCGTCTTGTCCTTCGACTTGCCGTCGACGTGGAGCGCGTCGCCGCTCTTGAGCGACGTGTCGCGGACCGCGTCGTGGTGCACACGGACGATGCCGCCGTTGTCGAGGAGGATGCCGCCGATCTTGCCGTGGGGCGTGACGATCCAGCGGTTGAACTTCGCGTCCACGCTGGCCGCGGGCGCCTTGTTGGAACCCTTGCCCTTGCCCTTCGCTGCGGCGTCGCCGTCGAACGCGAAGAGGGCACCCGAAGCCGCGGCCACGACCAACAAACCACGAAGCCACTTGATCATGTTCGTTCTCCTTCCGACCACTGGGGCCGGGAACGAGCCGAGATAGAGCACGGGACGGGCCAGGCGAAATCCACGAGAATTCTCGTGGATTTCGCGCTGTTCCCGGTGTCACGATTCGTGACGCCCGACCTGGTTCAGGACGCGTCGTCGGGCTTGCGGGGCGGGATCGACGGGCGCATCGACGACCCGCTCACACCCGAGGCCTTGAGCTCGGTCGCGCGCTCGCGGGCCCGCGTGAGCGACGCGTCGGTCTCGACCGCGCGCTCGAACATCTGCAGCGCCTTGGCCTTGTCGCCCTGCTTGTCGCTGATCTCGCCGAGGTAGAAGAACACCTCGCCCTTGCTGATGCCGCTCTGGGCGTCGAGCTTCTGCAGGAGCAGCGCGCGGAAGGTCTTCTGCGCGCGCTCGAGGTCGCCGACGTCGAGGGCGAGCTTGCCCAGATCGCGGAGCACGATGATGTTGCCGGGATCGATCTTGAAGGCGAGATCGAACTCCTGCAGCGCCGCGGTGCGCTCGCCCTGCGCGTCGAGGGCGCGCGCGAGGCGGTGGTGGTAGACGGCGAGCTCCTTGCTCCGCTTGCCGCCGAACGACTCGATGACCTTGCGGAGGACGTCGGCAGCCTCTTTGCCTCGCCCGCTCGCCGAGAGGGCGTCGCAGAGCAAGAGGAGGAGCGGCCGGTCCTCGGGCATCAGCTCGGTCGCGCGCTCGAGGAGCGTCGCGGCCTCGGACGGCGACTCGCGCTTCTGCAGGTGAATCTCGGCGGCCTCGCGGAGGTGCGCCGCCTTGACCTGCGGATCCTCCTCGAGGTCGGCCTCGGTGACGAGGATCGCAGCGAGATCGCTCCAGGCGCTGGTGCGCTGGTAGTGCTGGCGGAGCTCCTTGCGCGCCTTGCCGGCGAGCTCGGCGCTCTTGGCCTGGTCGGCGAGATCGAGCGCGCGACGGAGCGCGCGCTCACGACCCGCGTCGTCCTTGAGCTCGGCGCGGAGGCGCGCGAGGTCGAGGGCCAGCTTGGCGCCGTCCTCGCCCGTCGTCTCGTCGACGAGGCGCGAGAGGACCTCGGCCTGCTTGTCGCGGTCGCCCTTCATCGCGTGGATCGCGACGAGCGAGGAGAGCGCACGGATGTGCTTCGGATCGCGCTCGAGGACGCCCTCGTAGGTGGCGATCGCGCGCGACATGTCGCTCAAGCGGTCGCCGTAGAGCTCGCCGAGGCGGACGCGCAGCGAAAGCTCCTGCTCGCGATCGCCGGCGTCCTTGGCCCGCTCGACCTGCTTGGTGAGCAACTCGGCGAGGTCCTCGTGACGGCCGAGCGACTCGTAGAGCTTGCCGAGCTCGAGGATGGCGTCGGTGTTGCCCGGATCCTCGTCGACGACCGCGCGGAGCGTCTCGATCGCGTCCTCGGACTTGCCGAGCTGGTCGCGCTGGAGCGCGGCGAGCTCGAGGCGAAGCCGCCCGCGGTCTCCCGGCGTGTGCGCGTGGTCGATGCGGCGGGTGAGGAGCTCGGACAGGTCGTCGAAGCGCTTGTGCTCCGCGTACAGCTCGGAGAGCTCGCGAACGGCGACCTCGTCGGACGCGCCGCCGTCGGAGCCCTCGAGCAGCTCGCGATACAGCTCGATCGCCTGCGGGGCGTTCTTCAGCTCCACCTTGGCGACGCGCGCGGCCTCGTGACGGAGCTCGGTCTGCTCTCCGGCGTGGGTCGCCAGCTCGGCGCGGCGCATGAGGAGCCCGAAGACCTCTTCCCAGCCCTTGGCGGCCGCGCGGGTCTTGGTGAGCTCTTCGAGAGCCCACGCGTTGGCCTCGTCCTCTTCGAGGAGCTCGCGAAGGATCTCCTCGCCGAGACCGGGCTCGGGCAGCGCGCTGTGAGCGAGCGCGTGCGCCTCGCGCAGCAGCACGCGCTTCTCCTCGAGGGCGCCCTCGAGCTTCGCCCGCCGGCGAAGCGTGGCGACAAGATCGCGCTCGCGGCCGGGGGCGCGCTGCAGGCCCTCGATGGTGCGGAGGATCTCGACGTTCTCGGGATCGCTCGCCAGGGCCTTTTGGTAGGCCTCCTCTGCGCCGCGGTCGTCCTTGAGGTGTTCGCGTCGCCAGCCCGCGATCTTCGACCAGAGATCGCGCACCAGATCGCGCGAGAGCTCGGCGCTGTCCTCGAGCGTCTTCGAGAGGACGGCGGACGCCTCTTGCCACTCGCCGGTGATCGGGAGCAGGCGCTCGAGCTCGGTGAGCGGCTCGGGCTCGCTCGGGTCGTCGCGGAGCGCGCGCTCCACCTGCCGCTGCGCCGCCTTGGGATCGTTCGCGCGGTCCTCGAGGACACGCGCGAGGTCGAGCCGCAGGCGCGTGCGATCGCGCGGGGGCGCGCGATCGATCTTGCGCTCGAACAGCGCGGCGAGCTTGTGATGGTCGTTGGCCGCTCGATAGACCGGCTCGAGCGCCTCGGCGGCCTCCTCGAACAGATCGGGATCGTCGAGCAGGCTCTCGAGCGTCTCGCCGGCGCCAGGGTGATCGGGCACTTCCTCGAGCGCGGAGCGGAGGGTCGCGAGGCCCTCGCGCTTCTGCCCGAAGTGACGGATCTGCACCTCGGCGAGGCGACGCCGGAGATCGGTGCGCGCCGACGGCTCGGTCGCGATTTCGATCCGCCGGTTGAGGATGTCGCCGAGGTCCTCGTGCTGACCGAGGCGCCCGTAGAGGCGATCGAGCGTTTCGAGGAGCTCGGGCACGTCGCCCACCTGCTCGGTCGCCTTGGCGATGGCCTTGGCCGCGCGCCCGTCGTTCTTCAGGCGCTCCTCGGAGATCCGAGCCAGCGTGACGAGGAGCTCGCGAACGAGCTCGGCGTCGTAGGCAGAGCCAGCGCGCGTCTCGAGCGCCTCGGCGAAGGCGCGGAAGCCCTCGTCGTCGGCCTCGAGCGCGGCGACGCGCTCGATCTCCTCGCGCACCACCTTGTCGTCGGGCGTCTCCTCGAAGGCGCGGAGGAGCGCGTCGCGCGCGTCGACCGGCTTCTTGCGGCCCTCTTCGTGGACCCGAGCGATCGACTGCAGCGTCTTGCTGCGGTCGAAGGCGTCGGACTGGGCGGCGAGGCGGAGCTCGAGGATCGCGACGAGATCGTCGTGACGCTCGGCCGAGCGCAGCACCGGCTCGAGGATCTCGGCGACGGTGAGGCGCAGCTCCTCGTCCTTCTCGCCGAGCGCGCGGACGCTCGCGATCGCTCCCTCGTCGCCCGGCGACTCGTCGAGCACCTGGCGATAGATCTCGAGCGCTCCGGCGGGATCTTCGAGCTCCCTCGCCTGGAGGTCGGCGATGCGCTTGCGGAGCGCGATCCGCTCCTTGGGATCCTCGACGACCGCGGCGCGGAGGCGCATCGCCTCCATGAGCTCGGGCCACATCTTCTCTTGCTCGTAGAGCCGCTCGAGCGCCTTGGCCGCGTCCGGATCGCCAGCGCGGACCGAGAGCGCCGCCTGGAGCGACGCGATGGCCTCGCGCGAGTCCTTGGTGCCCGTCTCGGCGCGGCGCGCGCGCCGCATGAGGAGCTCGTAGCGGAGCGCGTCGCCGTCGTTGTCGCCGGGAGCGACGTCGACGCGGCGCTGGTAGAGGTCGACGAGCTTCTCGGACGGATCGGGCTCCTCGCGTCCCTCGTAGAGCGCGATGAGCGCGTCGAGGGTGTCGGGGCTCTCGGCCTCGACGTCCAGCGCTCGCTCGAACGCCTCGATGGCGCGGACGGCGTCTTCGAGCATGTCGCGACGGAGCGCGCCGAGGCGGCGGAAGTCGGCCGCTTGCTCGGCGGGATCGCCCGCGGTGTCGGCCTTCTTGGCGAGCACGCGATCGAGCACCGGCCAATCGCCGAGCAGGGTCGCGAACTTGTCGAGGCGGTCGAGGACGCTGAGATCGTCCGGGTCGAGCGCGTGGAGGCGGTCGAGCATGTCGAGGGCGCGACGCGGGTCGTCGCGCCGGCGGTCGTGGAGCTCGGCCAACCCACGGAGCAGGTCGGGCTTGCTCACGTCGTCGACCTTGGCCGTCGCTTGCTCGTAGGCCTCGACAACGCCGTCCCAATCGCCGAGCGACTCGCCGAGGCGGTCGATCTCGCCGCGGAGCGAGCCGTCCTCCGGGTCGAGCGCCCACGCGCGACGGATCGAGTCGAACGCCTTGCGCTTGTCGTTGCCGCGGTCCTCCCACAGGCGGGCGGTCTCGCGGAGGATGCCGCTCTTCTCGGCGGGATCCTCGGCGAGCTCGAGGCGCTCCTCGCCGAGATCGATGAGCCTGCGCCAGTCGTCGGCGCCCTCGTAGATCGGACGGAGGATCTCGGCGACGCGCGCCTTGAGGTCGGCGCGGTCGAGCATCTTCTCGAGCGCCTCGACGGCCTCGCGGTGGCTCGGGAGCGCCTGGACGATCTGCTCGTATTTGTCGACCGCACCGCCCGCATCGCCGAGCCGCTCGTCGAGCACGCGCCCGAGGCGGAGACGGAACGGAGCAGACTTCTCGGGCGAGTCCTCGCCGTCGGCGCGGCGCTCGAGGAGGTCTGCGAGATCGCGATAGCGCTCGGTCTGGGTGTAGAGGGTCTCGAGCGCGTCGAGCGCGGCGGCGTCCCGGTCGTCGATCTCGAGGAGCTCGCGGAGCGCCTCGATGGCCGCGTCGTTGTCCTTGCGGACGTCGCGGTGGAGCTCGCCGACCTTACGGAGGAGCGCGACGCGCTCGCTGTCCTCGTAGCGATGGTCGAGCGCCTCGCGATAGAGCGCGATGCGCTCGTCGGCGCGGCCGAGCGGCTCGAGCAGGCGGTCGATCGCGTCGAACGTGTTGCGGCCGGACGGCTCGACGGCGTGGGCGCGCCGATAGAGCGTGAGCGCGCGCTCGGCGTCGCCGAGCTGCTCGGCGAGCTCGCCCGCGCGGAACGCCAGGCGCGCCGCGGTGGTCTCGTCGTTCTCGACCTTGGCGAGCTCGGCCTCGTAGATCGCGAGGAGCTCCTTCTTGAGGTTGCCGCTCCGCGCGATGCGCTCGAGCTCGCGCCAGGTGTCCTCGTTGGTCGGGTCGTCGGCGAGGATGCGCGAGTAGGTCTCGAGCGCCTTGGAGAGATCGCGCGCCTCGTCCTCGTGCATGCCGGCGATGCGCGTGAGCAGCGTGCGGCGCTCCTCTGGGTCCTGCGCGTCGAGCAGGCGGACCTCGAGGGTGTGCATGACCTTTCGCCAGTCGACGCGGGCGAGATAGACCGGCTCGAGGATCTCGGCCGCGCGCGCGCGGAGCTCGGGATCCTTCAGCATCGACTCGAGCTCGTCGATCGTGGCCTGGTAGCCGCTGTCGAGCGTGAGCGCGGTGCGGAACTCCTCGAGGGCGCGGTCGACGTCGTTGAGGTGCTTCTTGGCGACGACGCCGATGCGATGGTGGAGCTCGACGTCGCTGCGCCACTCTCCGCCGCCGGACGGCGGGGAGTCGGGCGCGCTGCCGAGCTGACGCTCGAGGAGCGAGCGCACGTCGTCCCAGCGCTCGACCTCTCCGTAGAGCCGCTCCAGGTTGACGAGCGCCTTGAACGGCGGGCTGCCGCCGTCGGCGATCTCCTCGAGCGCTTCGATCGCGCCCCGCGGGTCCTTGAGGTGCTCCTCGCTGATGCGAGCCTGCTTGAACAGGAGCTCGGTCTTCTTCTCGGGCTCGAGCTCGCCCTCGACGCGGCGACGCACGATGTCGAGGAGCGGAGTCCACTCCTTGTCGGTCTCGTAGATCTTCTCGAGCGCAACGAGCGCGCGGTTGTCGTCGCCGCGGAGGTCGAGCGCCTTGACGTAATACGTGCGGGCGACGTCGTTGGCGCCGAGGTGCTCGCGGGCGAGATCGGCGATGCGGATCGTGACCTCGAGGCGCGCGTCGCCGTCGACGATCTCGGGCTCGACCTTGCGGAGGAGCTCGACGAGGTCGTCGAAGTCGCCGGTGGCGGCGGCGAGCCGCTCGACTCGTTCGAGCCACGCGCGGACGTCGTCGGTCGACGCGGCCTCCTCGAGGCCGCGCGCGGCGAGGCCGAAGGCGCGCTTGGGGTTGTTGAGGCCGCGCTCGGCGACGTCGACCGCGGTGGCGAGCACATCGAGGCGCTCGTGGGGTTCGGCGGCCTTCGCTTGGATCTCGAGGACCGCGAGCAGCTTGTCGTTGGCGTTCTCGGTCTCGTAGAGGGGACGGAGCAGCGCGGCGGCTTCGGCGCGGGCGGACTCGTTCTCGAGGAGCTTCTCGAGCGCCGCGCGCGTCTGCGCGTGCGACGGATCGATGGTGAGCGCGTCGCGGTAGGCCTCGAGGCCCCCGGCCAGCGTGTCGAGCTTCTCGATGCGAAGGTTGCCCATCATCGCGAGGAGCGAGACGCGGTCGTGCGTGTCGGTCGCGAGGTCGAGCTGCTTCTCGAGCGACTCCTCGAGCTCGCGATGCGCGCCCGATTTCTCGTAGAGGCCGGCGAGCGCGGCGAGCACGCTCCGCTCGGGACCGAAGTCGTCGAGCAGCGTTCGGTAGGCGATGATCGCGCCGTCGATGTCGTTGAGATCGGTCGCGAGCGTCTCGGCCGAGCGGCGGAGCATCGTGCGTCGCTGCTCGGCGTCGTCGGTCAGGCGCTCTCGCGCGCGGAGGACGTCGACGAGCTCGCGGTGCTTGCCCGTGGCGGTGTAGAGGCGATCGAGCGCCTCGAGCGCCTCGAGGTCTGCTTCGTCGGAGTCGCGGCGACGCTTCCAGGCGACGATGGCTCCCTCGCGATCGGCGAGCGGGCCCTCGCGGAGCGCGCCGAGGCGACCGAGCAGCGCACGCTGGGCGACCGGATCGCGCTCGTCCTCGACCTCGAGCGCGAGGATCTCGGCGAGTTTGTCGTACTCGCCGCGGGTGTCGTAGATGCGCTCGAGCGCCTTGAGCGCGGGGCCGCGCTGCGGCTCGGCGCGCGAGCCCTCGTCGAGCCCGAGGATACGGCGATAGACGGCCTCGGCGCGCGCATCGTCGGCGAGGAGGTTCTCGTAGACGGACGCTTGCTCGATGAGGATGTCCGCCTTGAGCTCGGCGTACTCGGCGGCGTCGGCCGCCTTGCCGAGGATCTCGGCGACGCGGGCGTGCTCGCCGGCGCGACGGCCGACCGACATGAGGTGGCGACGCGCCTCGGCGTCGGCCGGATCGAGGGGGACGAGCTGCGACAGCGCCTCGAGGGCGCCCGCGTCGTTGGCGAGCCGCTCGTCGCGCAGGCGCGACACGCGGCGGAGCAGCTCGAGCCGGTCCTCGCGGGTGAGGTCCTTGCTCTCGGCGAGGCGGATCGCCGTCACCTCGTCGAGCTCGCGCGCTTCGTCGCGCACGAGGTAGACGCGCTCGAGGATCTCGGCGGCGCGGACCCGGATCTGCCGGGATTCGTCGGTGTCGCCGGGCCCTCGCTCGAGGACCGCGCGCACCACGGCGCGCGCGTCGGAGTGGTCGATGTCGCGATCGAGGAGCGCGTTGGCGTGGACCAGGGCGTCGGCCGGGCGATCGAGGCGCTCGAGGTAGAGCCGCGCGAGGCGGTCCTCGAGGATCGCGCGCTGCTCGTCGTCGACGCGCTCGAGGCGCGCGGTGAGGAGCTTGGCGAGGTCTGCGTAGCGCTGGCTTCGGCCGTAGAGCTTGTCGAGCGCGCGGTGGGCGGTCTCGTTCTCGGGATCGATCGGGAGGATGCGCTCGTAGGCGGCGGCGGCGCGGGCCGGATCGTCGAGGATGTCCTCGAAGACCAGCGCCATCTCGGAGAGGAGGTCGACGCGACGGATCGGATCCTGCGCAGCCTCGACCGCCCGGTCGTACATCTTCTGCAGGTCGTCCCACCGCTCGCGGGCGGTGAGGATCTGCTTGGTGCGGTTGAACGCGTGCGCGTCGGCCGGATCGGCCTCGAGGATCCGGACGAGGTAGGGGATGGCCGCGTCGGGCTCGGACAGCTTGTCCTCGAGGAGGATGCTGGCGCGCTCGCACAGCTCGCGCTCGATGTGCGGGTCGAGCTTCTTGCTGCTCGTGAGGACGCCCTCGTAGGCGTCGGCGACGCGGCGCGGGTCTCCGATGATCGAGCCGAGATCGCTGACGCGGTCCCACAGCTCGAGGTCCTCGGGCGACTCGCTGACCGCGCGGAGGACGACCTTGAACGCGGACGCGGCGTCGCCGCGCTGCTCGCGGTGGACCGCGGCGAGGCGCGCGAGGAGCAGCTTTCGCTCCGCGGCGTCGGTCTCGCCCTCGATGAGGAGCTCGAGCGCGGCGGCCTGCTTGTCGTGGGCGTTGGTCGCCTCGTACTCGCGCTCGAGGTGGCGCGCGGCGGTGCGGGCGTGCGCCGGATCGCGCTGGATCTGCTCGAGCACGTCGATGGCGCCGGGATGGTGACCGTTGATCGAGAGCGCGCGGACCGCGGCCTCGAGGGCATCGGCCGGGCGCTCCAGGCGATCGAGGTAGAGTCGGGCGAGGTCGACCTCGCGCTCGGCGCGCTCGGTTCCGACAGCGAGATCGCGCTCCTTCTCGAGGACGGTGACCGCCCCGCCGGCATTGCCGGCGGCGAGCTCGAGACGCGCCACCGAGCGCAGCGCGCCGCGGTCGTCCGGGGCGAGCTCGAGCGCACGGCGATAGAGCACGAGGGCGCGGGTCGAATCGGAGAAGACGTCCTCTTCGAGCTGAGCCCATTCGACGAGCAACGCGACGCGCTCGTCGCGCGCGCTCGCACGCTCGAGGCGGAGCTCGTAGAGCGCGCGCAGATCGTCGCCGCGGCGGTTCTCGCGGAGGAGACGGTCGAGGGCCTGGACCGCTTCGGTGTCCTCTGCGTCCTTGTCGACGACGGCGCGCAGCTGCGCGATCGCGTCGTCGATCCGGCCGAGCTCGACGCCGAGCACGCGCGCGATCTCGCGCTGGAGACGACGGCGCTCTTCGACCTTCTCGAGCTTCTTGGCGTTGGAGAGGCGCGACAGGCGCTCGCGGAGCGCCTCGACGTAGCCCTCGAACGCAGACGACGCGCGCGCGGCGCTCTCGAGATCGATGCGTGCCTGCTCGGTCGGGGCGAGGGTGTAGACCTCGCGGGCGAAGCGGAAGGCGCCCGGGCGATCGGCGAGCGGGCCCGCCGAGAGCTCTCGGAGACGATTGAGGATGCGAACGCGCTCGGCGTCGTCGTCGGCGCCCTTGAGGAGCACCTCGTAGACGGCGGGCAGGCGCGCCCAGGCGGACTCGTGCTCGAGGAGCGGGGCGAGCGCGCGCGCGGCGTTGATCTCGTCCTCGCCGCCGACGCCCGCAGAGAGGATGCGGTCGTAGGCCCGCGCCGCCCGATCGGGCCGCTTGATGTGGTCGACGAACACCTTGGCCGTGCGCCACGAGAGCGCGACGCGCAGCGCCGGATCCTCGGCCTTGTCGGCGGCGGTGGTGAGCGCGTCGGCGAGCCCCTCCCAGTCGTCCTGGGACGAGTAGATCGCGGTGAGGCCGTCGAAGTCTCCGGCCGCGAGGTACTCCTCGCGGAGGATGCGGATCGCCTTCGGGTACCCCGGCCGGAGCTCGAGCACCTGACGCCAGGTGTCGATCGTCTTCTGCGGGTCCTTGAGGCGCGACTCGTAGAGCGCGCCGAGCTTCTCGAGCAGCTTGACCTTCGCCTCGACGTCCGTCGTCTGCTCGACGCGGAACGTGTAGACGCGCGCCAGCGCGGCGAAATCCTTGTCTCGCTCGGCCTGCTTCTCGAGCGCGTCGAGCACGCCCTGCGCGCGCGGGTCCTCCTCGAGGAGGTTCCAGTACAGCGCGATCGCGCCGCTGCCCTTCTCGAGCCGCTCCGACGCGAGCTTGGCCATCTCGAGGCCGAGCTCGCGGCGCTCGTCGCCGACGGCGCGCGCGCGCATCTTGGAGAGCAGATCGTAGAGCTGCTTGAAGTTGCGGCGCTTGCCGTACAGCTCGCGGAGCTTGGCGGTCGCCTCTTCGTCGCCGTCGATGTTCTCGAGGACCTTCTCGTAGGCCTCGATCGCGTTCTGGATGTTGGAGAACTTCTCGAGCCACTGCCGCGCGACGGCGCGCCACAGCTCGGCGCGGCTCGCGGAGTTGGGCTCGAGCTCGGCGAGGCGCGTCTGCGCGGTGACGAGATCGCGCGGGCGGTTGAGCGACTCGTAGATTCGCACCTGCTCGCGGACCGCCTCGACGTCGTTCGGGTCGAGGTGGACGAGCTGGTTGAGGATCGGCACGAGCGCCGTGTCCTGCTTGGTCTTGTCGCGGTGGAGGCCGACGATCTCGCGGAGGAGCCCGACGCGCGCGGAGTCGGTCGCCGGGAGGCGATCGAGCTGGTGGCGGAGGAGATCGATGATCGCCGGCCACGCCTCGGTGCGGTAGTAGAGGCGCTTCAGCGAGTCGCGCGCCTCTTCGTTGTGCGGGTCGTTGCGGAGGACCGAGCGCCAGTGCTCGATCGCCTTGCCGGCGCCCTGCGTCTCCTCGGAGAGCTTGGCGAGCTCGGTCGCGACCGACGGGCGGTCCTGCTCGGGCATCGCGCGCTGGGCCTCGGTGAGGATTTGCACGAGGCGGGCCTGCTCGTTGCGGCCGGGGAGGAACTCCCGGAAGAACGTGAGCATCGCGGGGTGCGCCGGCTCGGTGCGGCGGATCTTCTCGAAGTACGGCTCGGCCGCCTCGGGCTTGTTCCGCATTCGCCAGTTGATCATGGCGATCTGGAAATTGATCTCCTGCTCTTTGCCCGCGCGGAGGCGCGCCTTGAGCGCGTCCTCGTAGACGGCGACGAGGAAGTCCCACTGCTCGTGCTTGCTGAAGTGGTCGACGAGGAACGACATCGCCTCGTCCTGACCGGGCTGGAGCTCGAGCACGCGCTCGTAGGCGCGGGCGCCGCGCGCTTCGTCTTTGAGCTTGCGGATCGCGATGCGGGCGAGGCGGATGTACGCGGCGAGCCTGGTCTCTCGCTCCGGCGACTCGAGCGCGATCTTCTCGAGGACGCGCGCGGCCTTCTCCCACTCCTGCTGCTCGCGGTAGAGCCGCTCGAGGAGCAGCGCCGTCTCGCGACGGTCGGGCGCGAGCTCCAGCGCCTCTTCGAGGCGTTCGACGATCACGCCGCGCGTCGCGACGACCTCGTCGGGCGAGCCCTCGAGGCCGTAGCGGTACGCCGTCTGCGCCGCGGTGTAGAGGATCCCGGCCTGCGCCTGCGGGTTGCCCTCGAGGCGGTCGGCCGCCTCCATCATCTCTTTGAGGAGCTCGGGCCAGCGGGCGCGCTCCTCGTGGATCGCGGCGATCTTCTTCTGGACCCGGCTGTCGTCGGGGCGGAGCTTGGCCAGGCGCTCGAGCGCGGGGATAGCCCGCTTGGTGTCGTCGAGGACCTCGTTGAGGACGCGCACCAGCTCGTACTGGAGGGCGACCTCCCGGGCATTGCCCTCGAGCAACAGGATCTCGAGCTCGAGCATCCTCGCCACGGCCTCGAACTCGTGCCGGCCGGCGTGCTCCTCGCGCGCCGACTCGAGCAGAGCCTGGAGCGACTCGTTATCCATCCCCGCTGCCGCCGGATCCAACACGGCATCCTGCAGCTCCGCCCAGGCCGGCTCGTGCTCGGGATCGTCCTGCAATTTGCCGAGTGCACGCCGGATGGTCTGCTCGCTCATCAATCGCTCCAGTGATCTCCCTGGGGACGGCACTGCGACAGCACGAACTCACGCGGAAAAGCGCACCGCGGGGGTCCGCAGGGTACACCGTGCAGCGGTCTTTGGGAGCGCGAACTCAGCGCCGCCTGCTCGGAGCGACGAATCGGCTGATTCAGCGGAGGACCCAGTCGAGCTCGAGGTTGCCGAGGGGGCCCGAGAAGCGGAGGGCGGCCACCCCGGCGTCCGGAGCGATGGAGGGCGCCCCGCCGCTGGTGGCCGGGAACCGAATCCGGAACACGTGCCGGAAGGATGTGGTGTAGGGGAAGTAGGTCCGCTCGAGAACGCCGGGCTTTTTGAGCTCCAGGATCTGCTCGGGGGCGGTCACGTGACCCTTGTCATCCGCCAGGCGCACGACCCAGGCCGGCTTCTCGGCGTTGAGGTCGCCCTCGCGCCACCGGGCGCCGTAGAGCGCGATGTAGAACTGGTGGTATTTGCGGGAATCGGTGAGGGCGTTCACCAGCAGGTCGCGGCGCTGCTCGATGGTGAGGCGGTAGTCCTCGGCATAGCGGATGACGTAGGCCCAGCGGAAGTCCCACGCCTCGAACGTCGCGTTGACCGAGAGCACGTCGTCGACGCCCTGGAACGAGTACAGGCGATCGCCGCGGGTCCACCGCTTGAGGATCGCGTCGTAGTCCGCGCCGACGTACTCGCGAGGCCCCTCGCGGAGCGACACCGGCTTGGTGGTGGCGCACGCCGGGACGATGAGGAGTGCCGACGCGGCAGCGAGGGCGGCGGCGGTGCCACGCATGGGTCTCGATCCTAGCAGAGGCTAGCGGCTCCGCGCCGCCGCGATGAGGCGCGCGGGCGCGCTCTGCACATGCGCGATGGCGATCGCGAGCGCGTCGGCCGCGTCGGCGCGCGGGATCTCCTTGAGACGGAGGAACATCTGCACCATCCGCGCGACCTGCGCCTTGTCGGCGCGGCCGCTCGCGCCCATCGCGCGCTTGACGAGCGCCGGAGCGTACTCGTGGATGACGACCTCGTGGCGCTGCAGGCCGAGGAGGATGACCCCGCGCGCGTGACCGAGCTTCGCGGCGGCGGTGGCGTCCTTGGCGAAGAAGATCGACTCGACGCCGGCCTCGCTCGGCTGGTAGCGGGTGCAGATCTCGCGGAGACCGTCGTCGATGATGATGAGGCGCTTGGCGAGCGGCAGATCGTCGTCGGCGTCGACGATGCCGTGCGCCACGTGCTCCACGCGCGTGCCCGCCACGCGGAGCACGCCCCACCCCATATGCCGCGACCCCGGATCGATCCCGAGGACGATCACGCGTCGGCGAGGCGCGTGGCCTCTTCGTCCGACATGTCGAAGTCGCTGTAGACGTTCTGCACGTCGTCGTGGTCCTCGAGGTTCTCGGTCAGGCGCATGCACATCTCGGCCTCGCGACCGCTGACCTCTTTCTTCGTCTTCGGCACGTAGCCGAGCTTGGCCTCGGTCGCGGCGATGCCCGCGGCCTCGAGCGCCTTGGCCACCGCGTCGAGCTGGTCGGGCGGCGTGGTGATCAGCCAGGTGTCGCCCTGATCGGTGTAGTCGTCGGCGCCCGCGCCGACCGCGAGGTCCATCAGCTTGTCCTCGTCGGCTGCGGCGCGCGCGATCGTGAGGAGGCCCTTCTTGTCGAAGGCCCAGCCGGCGGTGCCCGAGGTGCCGAGCGTCGCCGCGGCCTTCTCGAAGATCTTGCGCAGCTCGGCGACGGTGCGGTTCTTGTTGTCGCTGAGGGTGTCGACGATGAAGAGCGTGCCGCCGGCGCCGGTGCCCTCGTAGGTGGCCTCTTCGTAGCTCTGGCCCTCGAGCTCGCCGGTGCCCCGCTTGATCGCCTTGGTGATGTTGTCGGCGTTCATCGCGTTGGCCTTGGCGAGGCTCACGGCCTTGCGGAGGCGCGGGTTGGCGTTGACGTCGCCGCCGCCCATTCGGGCGGCCACCTGGATCTCGCGGATGATCTTGGTCCAGATGCGCCCACGCTTCGCGTCGGTGGCGCCCTTCTTACGCTTGATCGTCGCCCATTTGGAGTGGCCTGACATGTCCTTCCCCGCATACCAACGTGCTGCGTTCGCGGAAAGGGTGCCGTAGACTCCGGCCGCATATGACGGTCCGGGCCGGGCCCCTCGCGCCCCTCACGGGCCCCCTCGCGGGAGTCGGGGTGCTGGCCCTGGTCGTCGCCGCGCGCCTGCGCCCGCTCGCGAACGGAGACCTCCTGTGGCAAATCGCGGCCGGGGACGCCATCGCCGCACAGCGTCGACGCCTGAGCGTTGACCTCTTCTCGGCGAGCTTCCGGGGTGCGCCCCTCCACGACCACGAGCCGCTGTGGGAGCTCCTCGTCTCGACGCTCCATCGCCTCTCCGGGTTCGCCGGCCTGTGGTGGGTCGCGCTCCTCTTCGCGAGCGGGGGCGCCCTCGCGGCCCACCGCGCGGCCGCGCGGATCGCACCCTCGGAGGCGGCGCGCGTCATCGCGCTCGCCCTCGTCGTCGTCGCCGTCGCGCCGCGGCTCGATCTGCGCGCGGAGTGGATCGCGTTCGCGGCGATCGCCATCGCGCACGCGCTGCGGCCACGACACTGGGCCGCGCCGGTGCTCGTCGCGGCGTTCGCGGCGCCGTTCCACGCGTTGTCGTTGCTCTGCGCGCTCGTCCCCCTCGCCCACCTCCGCGACCGTCGCGACTACCTCGCCGCAGCGCTCGTCCCCCTCGTCGTGTTCGCGATCTCCCCCGCCGCGATCCTCTCGGTGCTCGACCACCTCCGCGCGCCGACGTTCAGCGCGCACCTCGTCGAGTACTACTCGCCGCTCCGGTTCATGGCCGCGAGCGGCGATCCGGCCCCGCTCATCGCCCTGACCCTGGCCGCGGTCGCCGCGGTGGGCGTCTCCGCGCGCGAGGACCGCCGGCTGCTCCTGCTCCTGATGGTGCCCGCGCTCTTCCGCGTGCGCTTCACGGCGCTCTGCCTGCTCGGCGCCCTCCCGCTCGTCGTCGGCGGGGTGGCCGTGGTGCTCGATCGCGCGCTCGCGCGCGTTCGGCTCGCGCCCGCGCTCGCGCTCCTCGTGTGCGGCGTCGCGATCACGTTGCTCACGCGCGACCTCGGGCTCAAGCCGGTGATCGCGTTCGATTGGTCGGAGCAGCCGGTCGAAGCCGTGCGTCGCGTGCGCCCCGACGCGAGGCTCTTTCACGCGTTCAACTTCGGCGCCTACCTGATCTACGCGAGGCGTCCGGTGTGGATCGACCCGCGCGCCGCGACGCTCTACCCCGACGCGCACGCCCGCGCCTACTACGCGACGACGGTCGACGACCTCGGCCGGTTCGACACGGTGCTCCTCCCGGTGCGTCACAAGAGCACCGCGCCGCTGCGCGCCGCCCTCCGCAGAGACCCTCGCTTCCGCGTCGTGTACGAGGACGCGGTCGCCGTGGTGTTCGTCAGCGCGTCTCGATGAGCCAGTAGGCGCCCGCGCGCGCGAGCACGCGGCGCTCGAGCGGCCGCTCTCGGAACATGAGCACGCGTGGGTCGAGGGTCTCGTTCGGCGATTTCACCAGCGCGAGGTCGAAGTGCCGCGCGTACGGCGCGCTCGGATCGTACTGCTCGGGGTTGAGCTCGAAGAGGTGCGGGAGCTGCATCTCCGGCCGATCGCGGCGGGGCCGCACGGGGAGGCTCACG
This sequence comes from Deltaproteobacteria bacterium, assembly GCA_022843175.1. Classification (GTDB taxonomy): domain Bacteria; phylum Myxococcota_A; class Polyangia; order Polyangiales; family JADJMO01; genus JALHOE01. Next base: position 58,798 of record JALHOE010000005.1, on the reverse strand, counting down.
GTGTCGAACATGAACGCGACCTCGCCGCGCCGGCGCGCGACGTAGTAGGCGGGCGCGTGCAGCACCGCGCGGAGGCGGAACGACGGGAGGTGCGGCTGGAACACGAGGCCGACGACGCGCCTGCCGCTCGGCGCCGCGTCGAGCACCGCGTCGAGATCGCGGAGCTCGGCCCGGGCCGCGAGCATCGACTGGAGGAACAGCAGCGACGAGGCGAGCGCGACGACGTACGCGACGGAGCGGAGCAGGGGCTCGAGCGCAGCCCGCGGGGCAGGCGCCGCGACGATCGCGCAGAGGATGACCACGGCCGCGAGCCGCTCGAACACGAACGCCGTCGCGAAGAACACGTGCGGAAGCGCGAGGTAGAGGGCCGCGGCCGTGGCCAGCATCGAAAGCGCGGGCGCCGCGGGGCGCGCGCGCGGCGCGAGGAACGCGATCAGCGCGACGGCCAGCGCCGCCATGACGACCAGCTCATCGACCCGATCGCCGCGGAGGCCCGTGGCAAAGTGGAAGAGCCGCGCGACCTTGTCGGCCACGCGCGTGCTGTCCCCCTCGACCGCGACGTAGCCCGCGTTCTGCCGCGCGGTGCCGTGCACCACCAAGACCAGCGCCCCGTACGCGATGGAGGGCAGGAGCGGCAGCGCGGCGCGCGGGCGGCGCTGTGCGGCGACGGCCGCCCCGAGCAGCGCGTAGACGATCGCCGACGGGAGGACGTGGCTGTACACGCCGAGGAGCGCGAGCAGCGCCGTCGGGAGGGGCTTGTCGTCTCGCAGCACGCGCGCGAGAACGAGGAGCTGAATCGCGAGCCCGAGCGCGAAATTGACGAACCCGAACGCGAACGCATACCCGGTGGCGAGCGGCAGGAGCAGCAGCGCACGCCACCGCGGCGCCGCCACGGCGTCGAGGAGCTGGATCGCGGCCAGCGCAAAGACGACGAAGTACGCCGCGACGACGAGCTTCCCCGCGAGCTCGATCGGGAGCGCGAGGCCGAGCGCGGCCGTCGTCACGTGGAACAACGTGTTGAACCCGATCACGCTCGTGTCGTAGACGCCGCGCGGGAGCTCCCCCGTCCAGGTGCGCTCGAGGATCGCGGCTACGGCGAGGTGCTGGGGGTAGTCGACGAAGGGGAGGAGCCGGGTCGTGAAGAGGGCTCCGACGAGGAGCGCGACAGCGGCCCAGTAGACGAGGGTCGCGCTGCGATCTCCGAGCGACCAGGCGCGCATGAAGCCAGCGACAATACCACCACGAAATATGCGAGATAGAAGATCCGCGCCACGATGTGCGTGTGGATCGCCGCGTGGGCGGGCATCGCGAGGAGCCACAGGACGCAGACGCCGTGCGCGAGGAAGATCGCGCCGAGCGCGCGCTTCGAGCGCGAGAGCCGCACGGTGAAGAGGATCAGCGCCGCGGCGGTGAAGATCGGAAGATAGGGGCCGAAGTGCGGCGCGCGCTGCAGCGACCACAGCTGATCGGCGTATTTGTCGAGCGCGCGGAGGACGAGCTGCCCGTAGCTCGTCGGCTCGGCCCCGGCGAATCGGTACTGGGCGCGGGAGCCGAAGTCGGCGAGGGCTGCCCGCACGCTCCCGTAGAAGGCGACGACCTGCAGGAAGTGGAGCGCGTGCGCGATCACGAAGCCGAGCGCGCTCGCCGCCGCCATGCGGGCCGCGGTCCGTCGATCGCGGTCGGCGAGCAGCGCGATCGGGAACGGCGCGAGCGCGACGACGAAGAAGTACTCGAAGGACATGAACCCGTGCAGGGCACCGATGGCGAAGAGGCTCCACAGCTTGCGGTTGTCGACGGCCTCGCCCGAGAAGAGCCACGCCGCCAGGAGCGCGAGGTGCACGACGAACAGCGCGTGCCCGTACCCCTCGTAGTGGAGGCAGTGCATGTGCGTCGCGAGCGCGGGGATCACCGACAGCGCGACGACGAGGAGCGCGGCGACCACGGGCAGGAGAACGCGACGGAGCACCAGGAACGCCGCGAGCGTCGCGGCGAGCGACAGGGTGACCGGGACCAGCCGCCAGCGCTGTCGGTGGTCCTTGCCGAGCGTCTTCTCGAAGAGGCCGCACAACAGATCGGGCAACGGCGGGTAGCGGGTGTAGACCCCGCGCGGCAGCGGGTACTTCTTGGCGTCGACCGTCCAGCCGTCACCGGGGAACCGGTCGCCGTAGGTGATGTGGGGGAGGCCGGCGTCGACGAAGAAGCCGTGCTCGGCGTAGTGCTGCGCCGCCCGGATCGCGTTGGCCTCGCTGTAGCGGTCGGCCGTGGGCGAGAGGTTCTCGCCGATCGTTTGGAGGTACGTGAGCTGCGCGAGCAGGAGCCACAAAAGGAGGAAGGCGGCGATGAACGCCGCCAACCATCCGTTTGCGAGGACCCGCCGCAGGATCAGCCGCCCGAGGGGACCGGCTTCGGCGTGCCGAAGATCGACGCCGGCTTACGCTTCTCGCGCTGGTCGCGCTTGTCGGCGTAGGTCGGGATGTTGATGCGCTCGCGGCGCGGGAGCGGCTTGCCCTCGAGGATCGAGTCGATCTCGAAGCCGTCAACCGTCTCGCGATCGAGGAGCGCCTCCGCCAACAAGTCGAGCTTCTCCTTGTTGTCGGTGAGCATCTTCTTCGCCTTGTCGTAGTTGTCCATGACGAAGCGGCGGATCTCGTCGTCGATCAGCTTCGCCGTGTTGCCCGAGTAGGTCGCGTGGTGCGACGACAGCTCGCGGCCGAGGAACGGGTTCTCGTCGGACTCGCCGTAGGCGAGCGGCCCGAGCTCCGCGCTCATGCCCCACTCGGTGACCATCTTGCGGGCGAGGTTGGTCGCCTGCTTGATGTCGTTGCCGGCGCCGGTGGTGAGCTGGCCGAAGACGATCTCCTCCGCGACGCGGCCGCCCATGAGCACCGCGATGCGGGCCTCGGCGTACTCCTTGGAGTACGTGTGACGGTCTTCTTCGGGGAGCTGCTGGGTGACACCGAGGGCCGGACCGCGCGGGACGATCGTGACCTTGTGGACCGGATCGGTGTTGGGGGCGAGGAGCTTGGCGACGAGGGCGTGACCCGCCTCGTGCCACGCCGTGGTGCGGCGCTCGAGCTCGCTGATGACCATCGAGCGACGCTCGCCGCCCATGAGGACCTTGTCCTTGGCCATGTCGAAGTCGTTCATCGACAGGGCCTCTTTGTCCTGGCGTGCCGCGAGGAGCGCGGCCTCGTTGACCAGGTTCTCGAGGTCGGCGCCGACGAAGCCCGGGGTGCCGCGCGCGATGACCTCGAGGTCGACGTCGGGCGAGAGCGGGGTCTTCTTGGTGTGGACCTGGAGGATCTGGACGCGGCCCTTGATGTCGGGGCGCGGGACGATGATGCGGCGGTCGAAGCGACCGGGGCGCAGGATGGCGGGATCGAGGACGTCGGGGCGGTTGGTGGCCGCGATGATGATGACGCCGTCGTTGGACTCGAAGCCGTCCATCTCGACGAGGAGCTGGTTGAGCGTCTGCTCGCGCTCGTCGTGACCGCCGCCGAGACCGGCGCCGCGATGGCGACCGACGGCGTCGATCTCGTCGATGAAGATGATGCAGGGCGCGTGCTTCTTGCCCTGCTCGAAGAGGTCGCGGACACGGCTCGCGCCGACGCCGACGAACATCTCGACGAAGTCCGAGCCGGAGATCGAGAAGAACGGAACGCCGGCCTCGCCCGCGAGCGCCTTGGCGAGGAGCGTCTTGCCCGTGCCCGGCGAGCCCATGAGGAGGACGCCCTTGGGGATGCGGCCGCCGAGGCGCTGGAACTTCTTCGGGTCCTTGAGGAACGCGATGATCTCTTCGCAGTCGTCCTTCGCCTCTTCGATGCCCGCGACGTCGGCGAACGTGACCTTGTTGTTCGTGTCGCTCAGGAGGCGCGCCTTCGACTTGCCGAAGGACATCGCCTTGCCGCCGCCGGCCTGCATTTGGCGCATGAACAGGTAGAACATGACCAAGAGGAAGACCATCGGGAGCCAGGTGACGAGCGCCGACGCCCACAGCGGCGAGGCCTCTTCCTTCTCGACCGTGACCTTGATCCCGCGGTTGGGCGCGAAGAGCTCTTTGTTCACCTCTTCGGAGTTGATGCCGATGGTGACGCGCTCTTCCTTACGGCCCGACGGATCGCCCTTGAGCTGGTAGCGGTACTCGCGGTCCTTGATCTTGACCCACTCGACCTTCTCGGTCCGGACGTCGTTGAGGAAGTCGGAGAACGCCACCGACTGGCTGCGTGGGACGTCGCTGAAGAAGCTCCAGATCGCGACAAACATCAGGATCAGGAGGACCCACATCAGCAGGGCTTTGTGCGATTGCTTCACGGCTTCCTCTCTTCACAACTTCACAAACGGGCGACAAACGGGCGCGGTGCGAGCACGGCTCTAGAATAACGCGTAGCAGGGGAACGAACCGATGACCAGTTGGGGCGAGCCCAGCGATGCAAGAGGCGTCCCGCGACTGAACCGTCACCGGAAGCGCCAAGTCTGCTTGCCTCTGATGTCGGAACTCGGGTGTCGGTCCCATGCCTCGAGCACGACGCGTGCGCGCTCGGCGCCGTCGGCGAGCGCAGCGAGGTGCTCGACGATCCGCGGATCGAGCGAACGGAGGAGGGGCAGCACCTCTTCCCGGACCCGTACGCGGAGGTGACGCCGGTCCGCGTTCGACGGATCGAGCGCGTAGCGAAGGCTGCGCTTGCGGGCGTGGGATTCGATTTGCGCACGGGGTGCTCGGATAAGTGGACGGAGGAGGTCCTTGGACGCGGACGCGAGCACCGCAAGCCCCTCGACCGGAGCGCCACGCAGGATTCGGATGACGACGGTCTCGGCACGGTCCTCGAGGTGATGCCCGGTGGCGATGAAAGATGCACCCTCGCGGGCGGCGACGGCGCGGAGGGCCGCGAAGCGCGCGTCGCGCGCCCTCGCCTGGAGGTTGCCGCCGCGGGCCACCGCGAGCTCGACCTTGTGAAAGGGGATCCCGCGCTCGGCCGCCAGCTCAGCCGCGAGCGAGAGCTCATCGGCAGCCTCGGGGCGGAGCCCATGATCGACACCGACGGCCACGAGGCGGAGCGCCGGCGGAGCGTTCCGGCGCGGCCCGCGTGCGGGCTTGGCGACGTGCGCGAGGACGTCGAGCAGCGCCTGCGAGTCCATGCCCCCCGAGCACGCCACCACGATGCCCGCGCCATGGGGCACCGCGGCTTCGTCGAGGACCCGTCGCGCGAGCGTCGCGAGCGACGGCAGGGTCACGTCAGTGCGCCGGCATGCCGGGGAGACCCGGGCACTCGCCGGTGGGGTGACCGATCGGGATGCCGAGCGGGACCGTGTACGTGGCCGTGCCCTCTTTGGGACAGGCGTACTGCACGGCCTCGAGCCGTGCCTTGATGCAGTCGGTGACGCCGGGGGGCAGCGTGGACGAGGCGACCTCGGAGCGGGTGATCCGGCCGTCCTTGCCGATCTCGACGGCGATCTTCGCCTGACCGCAGAAGTTACCGGTGAGCTTGCCGACTCCGCCGAGGCAGGCGCTGAAGACGTTGGGCTCCTTGGCCATCGCCTCGGCCGGGTTGAGCGGTCCGTCCTTGCACGGCGGAGGAGGGGGCGGCGCCGGCGCCGCGCTCGCGACGGGGGGCGCGGTCTCCACCGGCTTGTTCGAACCGCCACAAGCCAGGAGCGACAGGGTCAGGACCAAGAGGAGCCGCATGGGTGTGAATGGTACGACGGACGTCAGGGCTCGCGCTTCAACATAAGGTTCGCCCCCTCGGCCCGGACCAGGAGGTAGCCGGGCGCAATGACGCCGGGCGACGAGGTGGTGCGGGGGGCCCTCGCGCGGGGCACCGGGATCAGGGGGACGGGGGCTCCGGGGGCGATGGCGAGCTCTCCGGGCGAGTCGCGATCGAGCGGACCGGAGACCAGGAGCGCGGTGACGTCGGTGAGCGCGTCGGTCGCCACGGGGCGCGCCGGATCGCGCGACGGGGACGCGTAGGAGAGCGAGACGCGCGGCTTGCTCTTCGGACCGAGCAGCTGCGCGAGCGCCCGCACGTCGTCGGCGCGCAGCACGCAGCCGCGTCCGTGATCGGCGAGCGACGCCGCGTCGTCGGAGCCGGGGAGCGTGACGAGCTCGACGCCGGCGAGGGTGAACGCTCGAGCGACGCTGCCGTCGATCACCCGCGCGCCGGCGTCGGAAATCGCGGCGCGCGCTCCGTCGACGTCGTCGCCCGGCCCCATCACGGCCACGACCGGCGCGCGCTTGCCGAGCGCGGTGAGCGCGGCGGCGAGCGCGTCGCGCGGCAGTCCGCCGAGGCCGACGACAAAGACGGCGGACACCGCGGGCAGCGTCAGATCCGCGGCGCCGCCCTCGAACGAGGTGACCGCCACCGGCGCCTCGGCGCTGGCGCCGGAGATCGTCGCGCGCACGCCGTCGCGAACCAGACGCCTCCCCTCCCCGAGGTCGAGCTCCTTGTGCTCACTCTTGCTCGCGACCTCGGCGCACGCGAGCGCGCGCTTGTCGCCCACCTTCTCGCCGCGACAGCGACAGCCGTTCGCTGCAGTGAGCAGCGCGACGGCGATCGTTGCACGCGCAAGGCTCGCTATTTCGCGACCCCTGCGCACGTACCCTCCACGAACGGCAGCGCGAGTCGCGCGCGGGCGAGGTCGAGATCGCGGAGCACGAGCTGCGTCTCGGCGTCGCGCAGGCGACGGCCGGCGTCGATCAGATCGAAGTTGGTGCCGATGCCCGCCGCATACGCGGCCTTCGCGAGGCGATCGGCCTCGGCGGCGAGGTCGCGGGCCTCCTTGGCGGACGTCTGGGCGGCCTCGGCGACGGAGAGCGCGCGGCGAGCCTGGGCTCGCTCGACGAGCGACGCGACCTCGGCCTGCAGCGCGCGCGCTCTGGCCTGCTCGACCAACGCGAGACGGTCGCGCTTCTCGCCGTAGCGCACGCCGCCGTCGAAGAGAGGGATTTGCAGGATCGCGCTCACCGACCACTGCGGCGCGAACGGGCCCTCGAACGCGCGACCGACCATGCCCGCCGACGCACTGGCCGTGAGCGTGGGCACGAACTTGAGCGTGATGTCGTTGACGTTGCGCTCCGCGACCTCGATGCGCTTCTTGGCGATGGTCACGTCGAGCCGCTCCTTGTCGGTGGTGGCGGGAGCCTCGCCGCAGAACGTCTTGACCTCGCGCTCGAGCGCCTCGAGATCGATCGCGAGGCCGACCGAGCCGGTGGTGCCGAGGATGGTGGCGAGCGCCTCTTCGGCCTGGAGCAGCGACTCGTCGTTCGGCGCGATGACCGCGCGCGCGGTGGCTACGTCCTGCTGCGCGCGCACGAGATCGCGCGCGTCGCCCACGCCCGCGAGGAGCCGCTTGCGGGTGAGCACCAGGCGATCGATCGCGAGGAGCAGCGAGGCGCGGTTGCCCTCGGCGAGGCGCGACGCGGCGGTGATCGACGCCGCGGCGCGCGCGAGCTGCAGCCCGAGCCGCCGACGGACCTCGTGCACCTCGAGGTTGGCGACCTCTTCGAGGACGTGGGTGGTGCCGATCTGGTGCCAGGCGCGGAAGTTGATGAGCGACTGCGTCGCCGAGAGCTGCGCGTTGAGCGTGGCGCCGCCGACGAGGATGCCGCCGGAGACGATCGGCCGCGACGAGTAGGTGAGCGTGCCGGTGCCGTTGATGGTGGGCAGCACCGCGCCCCACGCGATGCGCGTGGCCGCTTCGGCGCGCTCGATCTCGGCGAGGGCAATGCGGAGATCGGCGGTGCTCTTGGGGAGCTCGCCCCACAGCGCGTTCCATCCCGGCATCGTCTTGCTCGGCTTGCCGGTCGGCGCGGGAGGCTCCTCGTTGACCTTGACCGACTCGGACGGCATCGGGGCGATGACCGCGGGCTGCGCGCGGCCGCGGCCGGCCATCAGCACGATCGCGAGCAGGGCGACGACGACGACGGCGAGCGGCCTCATGGCGAGGCGCGCACCATAACCGATCAGCGCTCGGTCTTCTTCCTCGATGCGCGACGGCGACGGCGGCGCGAGTCGTCGCGGTGGCGATCCAGCTGCGCGGCGAGCGCCCACACGTCCGGGTCGTAGCCGTGACGCGTCATGAGCGGACGAAGCACCCGCCGCGCGTCGTCGATGCGCTCGCAACGCCACAGCGCGTGGACGTAGCTGCACCCGATCGCGATCCCGTGAGGGAGCTTCTTGTACGACACCTCGAGGTAGCGAAGGGCCTCGTGCGGGCGGTCGAGCGCGACGTCGAGCAGGTGGCCGAGGTTGTGCGCGTACCACGGGTTGCCGGGATCGATCGCGAGGGCCTTGCGATAGGCGCGCGCGGCGAACTGGTGGTTGCCGAGGAGCGCCTGCGCGAGCCCCATCAACGCCCAGTGCGCGTCCTCCTCGTCCCCGCCGGGGCGCTCGAGGAGGCGACGCAGGTGCACGGCCGCGCGCCACGGCTCTGCTTCGAGGAGCAGCTCGGCGAGGCGACGGTCGGCGAACCGGCGGTGGTCGCTGCCGTCCACCGCGATCCGCTGCAAACGCTCGAGCATCGGGATCACATCCCCTTCCGGATCCTCTCGATCGAGGGCGCGCTCGATCGTCGCCCGGAGGGCTTCGGGATCGGCGTGCGGTCCGGACGGTCGTTGCATGATGCCGTGAACTCAGGCCTACGGTACCGAGGGTGACCTCGCAAGGTTGGATCCTTTGACGTCGCCGAGCCGCGTGCGTGTCAAACTGGCAGCGGGTGGGCGACCACACGCGCGCGAATCACACGGGAAATAGACGTTTCCGCCGCTGGCTCGCGGCTTGCTCAAAGAAGCGCCAGTCACTCCGGTGACGGTCACACACGGTGTCGGGCCCAGCCCGATGAGGCGTGTCGTCCTGCGTGTCCGCAGGTCGACCGGGGGGACGTTTGTCCTCGAAAGGATTCTTCGATGTTGACCATGCCCATCTCGACCGATTCGTTCGCTCGTGACCTCTGCGCGCTGCGTCCGGACCTGCGCGCGCGTGCTCTGCGTCTCACGCGAGACGAAGCGCGCGCCGAGGATCTGGTGCAGGACGCCATCGAGCGCGCCCTCCGCTTCCGCGAGCAGTTCCAGCCGGGGACCAACCTCAAGTCCTGGGCGCAGACGATCGTCTTCTCCCTGTTCGTGACGGGTTGGCGCCGTCGCCGCCGCGAGCGCGACGCGGTGCGGTCGCTCGCGATCGATCCCTGCTCGTGGACCGCGCAGGACGACGCCGTCGCCGAGCTCCGCGATCTGTCGCCCAAGGTGAAGCGCGCGCTCGAGGAGCTGCCGAGCTCCTTCCGCGACGTGGTGCTGATGGTCGACGTCGCCGAACGCAGCTACCGCGACGCCGCCGACGCGCTCGGCGTGCCGATCGGAACCGTGATGTCGCGGCTGCACCGCGCGCGACGGCAGCTGGCGGTGTCGCTGGCCGAGCCGGCAGAGCAGCCGCTCGCCGCCTGAGCGCGGACTGCGGCTATCATGGGCGCATGCCCGACGAGCGGTTCCTACGCGTCGCGCGTGCCCTCGCCCTTGTAACGCCGCTCGGCTGCGCCGCCGAGCCGCCGCCTCCCGCCGTCGTCGCGCCACCGCCCGCGCCCACGACGAGTAAGGTCGCCACCGAGGACGACAAGCCGAGCATCGTGCAGGGCGATCCCACCGAGGGCACGGGCAAGTGCCGTTGCTCGTGGGACAACCACGCCGCGGCGGCCGCTCGGGTCTGCAAGAAGGGTGAGCTCGCGTACAACGGCGGCGCGTGCGTGCCGGGCACGCGGCCCAAGTATCCGATCGCGATCGGGCCGCTCCCCCCGCCGGATCTGCCTGCGTGAGTCAGCTCGGCCTGTTCGCCGCCGAGCGCTCGCCGGGCGACGACGAGGCCAACCGCGCGCTCGCCCGCCGGCTCCCGCGCGAGCTCCGCATGGGGACGTCGTCGTGGTCGTTCCCCGGCTGGCGCGGGATCGTGTGGCCAAACCGCGAATGGGGAGACACGCGCCTCGCGCGCGAGGGGCTCGCGATCTACGCGACCCACCCGCTGCTGCGGACGGTGGGGATCGATCGCAGCTACTACGGACCGATCGCCGCGCACGACCTGCAGGCGTGGAGCGACCAGCTGCCCGCGGGGTTCCTCGCGGTCGCGAAGGTGTGGGAGCTGTTGACCAAGCCGTGGGTCAAGGGCGAGGCCAACCCGCGCTACCTCTCGCTCGCCACCTTCGACGAGGAGGTGCTCGCGCCGCACCGCGCCGCGTTCGCCGCCCACACCGGCGCGCTGGTCCTCGAGGTGCCGGCCGGCGAGTCGCACCGACCGGACGTCTTCGCGCGCGACGTCGATCGATTCCTGCGCGAGGCGCGACGGCGAGAGTTCCCCCTCACCGTCGAGGTGCGCGATCGCAACCTGCTGACCGCAGAGCTCGGGCGCGCGCTCTCCGCGAACGGCGTCCCGCTCTGCTTCACGTTCCATCCGACGATGCCGCCCCTCGCCGAGCAGATGGCGTGGGCCGCGCGCCACGGGCTGTTCGAGGCGTCCCCGGCGCCGATCGTGGCGCGGCTGATGTTGCCGCCCGGCATGGTCTACGAGGAGCGTCGCCGCGCGTGCCTCCCCTTCGACCACCTCATCGACGTGCAGGAGGCCATGCGCAATCAGGTCGTCGAGTTGGTGGCGCGCGCGGTCCGCGCCGGACGCGCGGTGTTCGTCCTCGTGAACAACAAGGCCGAGGGCTCGGCGCCGCTCACCATCCGCGCGCTCGCCGAGAAGATCGCGCTAGGCTGAGCGCGCCGTGAACGAACGTCGCGTCGCCATCGCCGGCTCGGGGGGCCTCATCGAACGGGAGTACCGCGCCCTCGACGACGGAATCCGTCGCACCGAGCAGCTCGTCCCCGGCTTCGACGCCAGCGTCTACGATCCGCGCGCCGTCACCGCCGTGCGCGAGGCGTGGACGTCGCGCATGGGCGCCGAGCACCGCTCCACGGCGGTGTTCGGCGCGCTCGCGCTCCAGCTCATCGAGGCCAACGCGTCCCTCGACGCGAAGGTGGTCATGCTGCGAATGGCGCAGGACGAGCTTCGTCACACCGAGACCTGCGGCGTCGTCGTCGCAGCGCTCGGCGGCGACGCGAGCTGCCTGGTCGACGTCGAGGTCGCGCCGCTCGCCACCCACCGCGGCTGCACCGTCGAGGAGCGCGCGCTCCGCAACGTCATCTACACCACCTGTCTCTCCGAGATGATCGCGATCGCCCGGCTGGTCGACGAGGTCGAGACCACGCGCGACCCCTTCCTCCGCGACGCGGCGCGCAGGCTCCTCGCCGACGAGGTCCTCCACGGGCAGTTCGGCTTCCACTACCTCGAGGCGTGGCGCCCGTGGCTCGCCGAGCACCGCGAGGTGCTCGCCTCGCTCGAGCGCTACCTGCAGCACGCGTTCTCGACCCTCGAGGCCGCGCTCGCCATGCGCGGCATCGCCGAGCGTCCGCTCTCGGACGACGAGCTCGCCCTCGGGCTGCAACCGCGCGCGCGCGGACGGCAGATCTTCTACGAGACCATCGAGCACGCGGTCGTGCCCGGCCTCGAGCGCTTCGAGCTCGACGCGTCGCGCGCCTGGCGCGAGCGGCGCGACCTCACAGCGGCTCCTTCAGCTCCTTGAGACGGTCGCACGACCAGCTGTTGCCGCCCTTGCACGCCTTGCGGAGGAAGCCGACGCCGACGGTGCGGTCGGCGAGCACGCCGCGCCCGCGCACGTAGCACCAGCCAAGGTTGGCGCACGCGCCGATGTCGCCCTGTCCGCAGCCCTTGCGAAAGAGATCGACGGCGCGCGGCTCGTCCTTGGTGACGCCCCACCCGTTGATCAACATGCGGCCGAGGTTGTTGCACGCGGCCGGCATGCCGCTGTCGCACGCCTTGGTGTAGAGCGTCGCCGCGGTGGCCTCGTCCTTGGGCACGCCGCGCCCGTACTCGACGCGCATTCCGGCGTTGTTGCAGCCGATGGCGCTCCCGAGATCGCAGGCGCGGATGAAGAACTTGGTGGACTTCGCTTCGTCGAGCGTGACGCCGTCGCCGCGCGAGAGCATCAGCGCGAGGTCGTTGCAGCTCGAGCCGTCGCCCTCGACCTCGCAGTTGCGCGTGCACTCGATCGCGTCGCCGTAGGCGCACAGCTTGGGGGCCTTGGGGGACGCGACGGAGCTGCTCGGCGCGGCGGCGATCTTCACGCACTGGTCGTTCTGCACGGTGAAGCCGGCGGGGCACTCCACGCCGCTGCCGACGACCAACGCCGCGCACTGGTGCCCGTCCCACGTGGTCTTGCCGGTGCACTGGGGAGGATCGCTCGGCTTGGCGTCGCCGATCTGCGCGAGCTCGATGCGGAGCAACGCGCCACAGCCGTCGGGGGGCGCGCTGTCGGCGTTGGTGGACTTGGTGCAGGCCGCCGTGTCGCCGTCTCGGTTGATCAGCTCCGCCGACGAGCCGCTCTTTCCGCCCGCGCCGACGTTGGCGACCGAGACCGCGGCCGAGACCTCGGCCTCGGCCCCCGCCCAGAAATCGAACGCGCCGGCGGCCATCGCCGTGACCACGTGGGTCGCCCGCACGCACTCTCCCGCCAGCTCGTCGGCGCGGACCGCGTCGCGATCGGCCGACCAGCGCCCGACGATGGTCATCTTGACGTGAAGGGCGCCGGAGCGCGCGAGCTTGCCCTCGAGCCCCGACGCACCGATCGGGACGTTGGCCCACAGCTCGTCCTGATCGCGCATGCTGACGCGGTCTTCTTTGCGGGTGATCGGCTGCCACGCGTACGCGCCCGCGACGCGACAGCGGGGGAGCACCTCGAGCTCGCAGCCCTTCCAGTGCACCGCGACGAGCCCCTTGTGCGCGAGGGCCTCGAGCTTCGCGCGCACGCTGCTCGGCCACTCGACGATCAGCGGCTCGGCGTGCCCCTTGGCGACGCCACAGCGCGCTTCGCCCGGCACCTCGACCGCCGGCTTGCTGCGGACCTCTTTGGCGACGGCGCCCGGCCCGGGGCACCCGACCCCCAGAAGGGGCGAGAGAGCGAGGACAACGACGAGGGCCGCGCGCATACCGAAGCCCAACCCTTGCACCCACCGGCCACCTCCGGCAAGCGTGGGGGGATGAGCGTCTTCGTCGACAACCTGCTTCGGGGTAAGGTCGCCTTCGTTACCGGGGGCGGCAGCGGTATCGGCCGCGGCATCGCGCTGCGGCTCGCCAAGCAGGGGGCGAAGGTCGCCCTCCTCGGGCGTACGGCCGAGAAGCTCGAGGCCGTGGTGAAGGAAATCCAGGCCGCGGGCGGCGAGGCGCGCGCCTTTCCGGCCGACGTCCGCAAGTACCCGGACGTCGAGCAGGCGCTCAAGTCCACGGTCGAGGCGTTCGGCGGCCTCGACATCGTCATCAACAGCGCGGCCGGCAACTTCCTCGCCCCCGCGGCGACCCTGTCCGCCAACGGGTTCCGCACCGTGATCGACATCGACCTCTGCGGCACCTTCAACACCTGTCGCGCCGCGTTCGAGCAGCTGTCGAAGCACGGTGGCAGCATTGTCAGCATCACCGCCACCCAGGCCGAGGTCCCCACGCCGCTGCAGTGCCACGCCGGCGCGGCGAAGGCCGGCATCGAGAAGCTGACGCGCGACCTCGCGCTCGAATGGGCGCGCTCCGGCATTCGGGTCAACGCCGTCGCCCCCGGCCCCATCGAGGACACCGAGGGCATGTCGCGGCTCGCCCCCGGCGACGTGCAGGCCAACTTCAAGAAGCGCGTGCCGCTCGGCCGCTACGGCACGATCGACGAGGTCTGCGAGGCGGTCCTCTTCCTCGTCTCGCCGGCCGGCGCCTACGTCACCGGCGCCACGCTCCTCATCGACGGCGGCACCTCGCTCCTCGGCGCCGGTCCGTTCCTCGACATGATGGGCTGAGCCGCTTCATTTCGGATCGCGGGTGAGCGTCTCGCTGCCGAGCCCGGGCACCTTCTGCGACCACTCGGCCCAGCGGCCGACGAGCTTGGTGCCCGCGAGCTTGTACTGAGCGACGCCGAAATTACCGGATTGGGCGGTGCTGAAGCCGACCGACAGCACGTCGCCGTCGCGGACGCCGAGGCCGCGGAAGGTGTCCTTGCCGACGTGCCAGATGAGCGTGTGCAGCTCGCCGGTGACCGCCAGATCGCACGTGCCGGCGTAGCTCGTGCCCGACGGCGCGATGCCCTTCTGGATGGTGTACGCGCCGGCGAGGTTGGTGAGGCCGCCGGTGAGGAGCTCGCGGCCGGGCGCCGTGGACGTGTTGTCGTACCACACGCCGTCGAGCGTGCCGTCGCCGCGGGCCACGTAGTCGACGACGCCGAAGTCCTTGTCGGTGGACCAACCGACCGACAGCACGTCCCCGCGCCGCGCGCCGACGCCGACGAGCTTCTCACCGGCGAGCTCGTATTCGATTTTGTAGGGGCCGCCAGCGGCGAGCGCGGTGAGCAGAGCCGTGCCCGAGTAGGCCTGACCGTCCGCGCGGGTGCCGGCGACGAGGAAGAGCCCGTCCATCAAATCGACCGGCGGGGAGGCGACGACCCGGGTGATCACGCATCGCGTGCCGTCCCACTGGGTATCGGGTGGGCACTCGGCCGGATAGTCCGTGGGATCGCGCGGCTCGCGCTCGCACGCCACGAGCACGAGCGCAAAGATCGAGATCCAACGTTCGGTGCCCACGGCAGCAAGGTTAGTTCTGCTACGCTCCGGGGCAATGCCCGAGCAGAGCGAAGAGACGCGCTCGAAGCAGTCCTCCACCAACGGCGGCAACCGCGCGCCGGATCTCGCGAGCGATCTCGAACGCATCGCCGAGGGCGTGCGTCAGGGGTTCGAGGTCGGTCGGCGGGTGCTCTCGTTCCAGGAGTTCCTCGATCTCTACGCGAAGGACCCGGCGCGCCAGGGGCGCGACGCGAGCCGCTACGTGCGCGACATGTTCCTGCACTACGGCACCGTCACGAGCGACAAACCGTGGGGCAAGCGCACGCGCTATCGGCTGTTCGACCTGCCCTTCGCCGAGGGCGCCGTGCAGCGCGAGCACCTGGTCGGGCAGGAAGAGGTGCAGGGAGAGATCTTCCGCATCTTCGAGAACTTCGGCCGCGAGGGCCGCCCCAACAAGCTCATCCTGCTCCACGGTCCCAACGGCTCGTCGAAGTCCACCATCGCCGCGTGCCTCATCCGCGCGCTCGAGCACTACTCCACACTCGAAGAGGGCGCGCTCTACCGCTTCCACTGGGTGTTCCCCAGCGCCAAGACGATCAAGACCAAGATCGGCTTCGGCGGCGAGGGCTCCGCCGCGCGCGACGACGGCTCGTTCGCCCACCTCGACGAGGACCTCATCGACGCCAAGCTCCACGTCGAGGTCCGCGATCACCCGCTGTTCCTGCTGCCCACCGCCGCTCGTCACGAGGTCGTGCAGCGCGCGCTCGCCGCGCACGGCATCACCGAGCCGCCGCCCGAGTGGCTGATGCGCGGTCGGCTGTCGCACAAGAGCCAGCAGGTCTTCGAGGCGCTCCTCAACAGCTATCGGGGAGACCTCAAGCAGGTGCTCCGGCACGTGAGCGTGGAGCGCTACTTCATCTCCCGTCGCTATCGCGTGGGCGCGGTCACCATCGGCCCGCAAATGAGCGTCGACGCGGGCGAGCGGCAGATCACCGCCGACCGCTCGCTCGCCGCCCTGCCCGCGTCGCTGCAGGCGATCACGCTGTTCGAGGCGTTCGGCGAGCTGATCGACGCGGCCGGCGGTCTCCTCGAATACAGCGACCTCCTCAAGCGACCGCTCGACGCCTACAAATACCTCCAGCTCTCGATCGAGACCGGCGAGGTCGCGCTGCAGCACCAGAACGTGCAGCTCAACTGCGTCATGATCGGGAGCGCGAACGAGGTCCACCTCTCGGCGCTCCGCGAGCACCCGGAGTGGGCGTCGTTCCGCGGCCGGCTCGAGCTGCTGCGCACCGGCTACCTGCGGTCATGGGTCGAGGAGCAGTCCATCTACGACGCGCAGATCGCGCCGCAGGTCCGCCGTCACGTCGCGCCGCACGCCACGTTCGTCGCCGCGCTCTTCGCGGTGCTCACCCGCATGCGCAAGCCGTCGCCCGAGCGGTTCGAGAAGAACCTCGCCTCGGTCATCGCCACGATCACGGCCACCGAGAAGGCCGATCTCTACGCGCAGGGCATCCTCCCCGAGCGGCTCGACGCCGAGCAGGCCAAGGTGCTCCGCGCGTCGATCAAGGACGTGTGGGACGAGAGCCGGACCTACCCGATCTACGAGGGTCGGATCGGCGCCTCGCCGCGCGAGCTCAAGACGGTGCTGCTCGACGCCGCGCAGGACCCGCGCTTCTCCTGCCTCTCCCCGGTCGCCGTGCTCGACGAGCTCGACGAGCTGTCGAGCCGCACCTCCGAGTACGAGTGGCTCCAGCAAGAGCCGCTCGCCGGCGGCTACCACGACACCCGCGCCTTCCGCGACCACGCCAAAGCGCGCCTCATCGATCTCTGGGAGGACGAGCTGCGCGTCGCCTCCGGCATCGTCGAGGAGCGCTCCTGGGTCGACTTGTTCGACCGCTACGTCCTGCAGGTCTCGGTGTGGACCAAGGGCGAGAAGGTGAAGAACAACGTCACCGGCGACTACGAAGAGCCCGATCCCACGCTCATGCAGCACGTCGAGAAGATGCTCGGCGTGAAGGGCGATCCGGCGGACTTCCGCCGCGGCGTGATCAGCGGCATCGCCGCCTGGTCGATCGACCACCCGGGGCAGAGGGTCGCCAACACGGTGGTGTTCCCCCAGCACATCAAGAAGCTCAAAGAGGTCACGTTCGCCGAGCGCCAGAAGGCGGTGACCGACCTCTGCAAGCAGTTGGTGGTCTTCATCGAGGACGACGGCAAGGGCCTCGACGCCACGCAGAAGAAGAACGCCAAGTCCGCGCTCGAGCGGATGGAGAGCATGGGCTACTGCCGCAACTGCGCGCGGGACGCCGCGAGCGCCCTATTGCGCTGGCGGCTGACGTAGCGCCGTCGACCGTTATCCGTCGACCGTTGTCTGTTGTCCGTCGACCGTTAACCGTCCAAAGCCCGGGCCGTAGTGGCGCGAGCGCGTGGGGCACGGTAGATCCGTGGCCATGCGCGCTTGGCTTCTCCTCCCCTTCGCCCTCCTCCCCCTCGCCTGCAGCGGCGCCGATGACTCCACGGGCGGTACGACGTCCGACGCGGCGTCCGACGCGGTCGTCAGCGACACGTCGTCGAGCACGGACACCGGCTCCTCCACCACGGACACCGGCTCCGCCGCCGACGACACCGGCTCCGCCACCACGGACACCGAGCCCGGGGCAGACACCGGCACCGCGGCCGACGCGCCCGCCGACGCGCCCTCGAAGGACACCGGCACCGTCACCGACGCGAAGCCCGACGCGCCGGGAACGTTCTGCGGTGGCATCGCGGGGATCCCGTGCCCCAAGGGCTCCTACTGCTTCATGCCCACGGGCACCTGCACCACGCCGGACATGGGCGGCACCTGCCAAGCGATTCCCGCGGGCTGCACCAAGGAGCTCAACCCGGTGTGCGGCTGCGACGGCAAGGACTACGGCAACCCGTGCCTCGCCGCGGCGGCCGGCGTCAACGTCGCCAAGACGGGCAAGTGCACCGCCACGGCGTTCAACTGCGGCACCAAGCTCGCGCCCGAGACGTGCACCGACAAGCAGTACTGCGACTACCCGGACGGCGCGATGTGCGGCGCCACGGACATCGGCGGCACGTGCAAAGCGCGCCCCGAGGCGTGCCTCGCGGTCGTCGATCCGGTCTGCGGCTGCGACGGCAAGACCTACTCCAACGGCTGCGTCGCGAACGCGGCCGGCACCGACTGGGCGACCAAGGGCGCCTGTCCGAAGTAACGCGAGCGGCCTCGCTCGCGACGCATCCCATCGAACCGATGCCGTCCCCGAGCGACACCTGGAAGAGCTCCGCGGTCCGGACCGACCACGGCTACTTCCGCCTGCAAACCGAGGACACGGGTGACGTCGAGGTTCGCCTCTTCCTCACCCCCACCCTCCTGCAGGAGGCCGAGCTCACGCTCTACCGTCAGATCGTCAACGCCACGAAGTTCCCCGGCTGCAAGCTCGTCGCGATCACGCCCGACGTGCACTACGGCTATGGGGTCCCCGTCGGCTGCGTGATCCTCACCGACCGAGAGGCCGGCGCGGTGGCCATGGGCCCGGTCGGGTTCGACATCGGCTGCGGCATGATGAGCGCGAAGAGCAGCGTGCCGTTCGAGCGCGCCACGCCCGACCGCAAGCTCGAGTTCAATAGAGAGGTTATGGAGCGGGTGTCGATGGGCGCGGGCGGCACCTCGGTCCGCTTCGGCCAGCTCGGCAAGCGCGCCTTCGAGGACATCGTGCGCGGCGGCGCCGAGCACTACGTGCACAAGTACGGCGCCGCGTTCGAGCGCTCGCACGCCGAGCGCCACCGCATCCCCGTCGACGACGCGTGGAAAATCCCGTGGGGCGGCAAGGGCCGCCCGGAGCGCGGCCTGGACCAGCTCGGCTCGCTCGGCGGCGGCAACCACTTCATCGAGCTGCAGAAGTGCGAGGACACCGGCAGCCTGTTCGTTCAGGTCCACACCGGCAGCCGCGGCTTCGGGCACGGGCTCGCCACCAACTACTTCGAGCTTGCGCGCGAGGAGAACCCGGCGATCCGCGAGATCGACCTCGGCTACTTCACGCCCGAGTCGCCGCACTTCGCCGACTACGTCAACGCGGTCGCCGCCGGCGCCAACTTCGCCATCGTCAATCGCCTGGTCCTCTACGAGCAGATCGCCGCCGCGTTCCGCAAGGTGTTCCGCGAGGAGCTCGAGCTGATCTACGAGATCAGCCACAACCTCGTGCAGGCCGAGGAGCACCCGGAGTTCGGCAGCGTCTGGGTGCACCGCAAGGGCGCGACGCGCGCGTTCCCCGGCGGCCACCCCGCGCTCATCGGCACGCCGTGGGAGAAGGAGGGGCATCCGGTGCTCATCCCCGGGAGCAACCGCGACTACAGCTACGTGCTCCGCCCGCTCGAGGGCGCGTACCGCAGCGGCTTCTCGGTCAACCACGGCGCCGGTCGGCGCATGTCGCGCGGCGAGGCCGTGAAGCTCCTCGATCAGCGCAAGGTCGACGAGCAGTACCGCCACGCGGGCGTGCTGGTAAACCTCGACGGCCGCGTCCCGCTCGACGAGTCGGCGCAGTGCTACAAGCGCGCCGAGGACGTCGTGCAGGCGGTCGTCGAGGCAGGGCTCGCGCGCGTGGAGCACACGCTGTGGCCGCTCGCCTCGCTCAAGGGCACCGAGGAGCGCGCGTCGTCGCCGGCGCGCCGCGCTCGCAAGGCCGAGCACAAGTCACGCGAACGCGACCGCGACACAGCCCGGCGGAACAAGGGTCACTACTGAGCCCCGTGCCCGTGCCCGTGCCCGTGCCGCTCAGCGACAGCAGAGAGAGCGCTGGCCGGTGACCACCGGCGTGCCCTTGGTCTTGGTGTAGGCCGGGTTGCATGCGGTGGTGGCGATCACCGGCGTGTAGCGGAACGAGCTCACCGACGACGGGCGACTCGACGGCACGCTGACGCATTTGTCGTTGGCGAGCACCGTCACCGAGCTGCCGCCGCAGCTGCCGTTGTCATAGAAGGTCATCGTGCCGCTGCAGGTGCCGCTCACGGTGCAAGCGCACAACGGGCAGGTCACGTTGACGTCGGTCCCGACGATGCGCGGGTTGGGGAACGCGCCGCCGCAGCTCGTGCTCTCGATGCACTCGACGAACGGCGCCGCACAGATCGCCGCGCCGCACGTGACCGCCTCGCACAGGCGCCGGGGCCGGCTCGCCGCGAGTTTGTCGGGCAGAACGCTCGTGGCGCAGGTGCCGCCGGTTGCAGGGAGGGGCGTCGCGCGGAAGTAGTTGCCGAGGCTCCCGCCGCCGCCGAGCGACGAGCACGAGCCGCTGCCGGAGGAGCTCACGGCGAGCCCGGAGGTCGCGCACGAGCTCGAGGAGTCGCTGTACCAGGTGGGGATCGATCCGGTGCCGCTGCAGGTCGGCGGCAACGTGGTGGCGCAGGTACACGAGCAGGCGTCGCCGTCGCGCACCTCTTGGATGTCGGTCGTGACGAAGCCCGGCGGGCAGAGCACGGTGCGATCGACGAGCCCGATGCGCTTCGCCGCGGTGGGGTTGGCGCCGCACGCGGACTCGACACACGGCGGCGCGGTGTCGGGCGGCGGCGCGGTGTCGGGCTTGGCGGTGTCGGGCTTGGCGGTGTCGGACGGCGGGGCGCCACTGTCGACCGGCGGCGTGTCGCTGTCGACGGGCGGCGCTGCAGTGTCCGGCGACGACGAGTCGTCGACGACGGCGCCCGAATCGGCGGAGGACGGCGACGAGTCCTCGAGCGCTTCGTCGACGCCACCGGTGCCCTCGCTGGCGAGCGAGCAACCGACGACGCTCGCCAGCAAGACGAGGACTGCCGCTCTCATCTCAACGAGGATAGCGCGTTATCGGCCCATCAAGCGCTTGGGCGCGTTGGTGAGCAGCTGAATGAGCGCGCGGAGCTTCTCGCCGATGCCGCGCGACGCGCTGCGCAGGATCGCGAGCGCCTTCACCGTCGCCACCAGGCTCGGCGTGTAGGGCATCCACCATAGCTCGCTCTTGGCGCTCGAGCGGTCGACCAGCACGAAGCGCGGGCGGGTGAACTCGCGCAGCGCGTGCTTGCTGTTGGTCACCCCGAAACCACTCTCGCCCACCCCGCTCCACGGCGCCGCGGCGATGGCGGCCGTGAAGCCGTGGTTGTTGATCGTCACGACGCCCGCACGCAGGCGCTCGGCGAGCTGCTCGCCGCGCGTCACCTTCTTCGTCCAGACGCTCGCCGTCAGACCGAAGCGCGAGGCATTGGCGCGGCGCACGGCCTCTTCCTCGTCGCGCACGACGACGACCGGCAGGACGGGCCCGAAGGTCTCTTCGGTCATCACCTCGAGGCGGTCGGTGTCGTCGTCGATGCGCACGATCGTCGGCTCGAAGGCGAGCCCGCTGCCGGTGGCGTGACCGCCGCAGAGGAGCTTCGCGCCCGAAGCGGTGGCCGCCTCGACGTGGCGCTGCACCGTCTCGAGCTGCGCGCGGGTGGTCAGCGGGCCGACGTCCTCGCCGATGCGCAGCGTCTTGGTGAGGGCGACCATCTTGTCGATGAGGGACGTCGCGATCTTGGCGTGGACATAGACGCGCTCGATCGACGCGCAGTTCTGCCCGGCGTTGTTGAAGGCGCCCCACACCAGCCCGCGCGCGGTGCGCTCGAGGTCGGCGTCGTCGAGCACGATCGCCGCGTCCTTGCCGCCGAGCTCGAGGCTGACGGGGATGAGCGAGCGCGCCGCCGCCTCGGCGATCTTGCGGCCGGTCGGCACCGAGCCGGTGAAGACGATCAGATCGGGCTTGGCCTCGACGAGCGCAGCGCCGACGTCGCCGCCGCCCTGGATCACCGTCAGCACGTCGTGCGGCAGGAGGCCCTCGAAGAGCTTGCCGATCAGCGCCCCCGCGCGCGGCGAGTGCTCGCTCGGCTTGAACACGACCGCGTTGCCCGCGAGCAGCGCGGGGACCAGCGTGCGCAGCGGGATCGCGACGGGGAAGTTCCACGGCGTGATGAGCGCGATCACGCCGCGCGGCACCGCGTGGATCGCGCCGGTCTTGCCCGGGTAGGACATCGGATCGAGCGAGATCTCCTCGGGGGCGAGCGCTTCTTCGATCGCGTCGACCCAGTGCACGACGAGGTCGGCGTTGGGGATCACCTCGGCCGTCCAGCTCTCGCCCTCGGGCTTGCCGCACTCGGCGCGGAGGACCTTGGCGATCTGCTCGCCGGCGTCGAGGATGCGGTCCTTGAGCTTGTAGATCGCCTCCATGCGCTCGGTGAGCGGCTTGACCGCCCACGAGGCCTGCGCGTCCCGAGCGCGCGAGACGAGCCTCGCGACCGAGTCGGCCGGCGTCGCCTCGACGGGATCGAGCGGGGCCCCATCGAGCGGAGAGATGGTCGAGAACGGCATGCGGGATTCCTATGAGTCGTTTGACCGGCCGGCAACCACCCGCGCGATCACCGAGACAGCTCGAGCTCGATCGTCGCGCTCGACGGGCCGGCCGGAACGGAGGGCGGGTAGCTGAGCGACTGGAACACGGACGTGAGGCAGGCAACGGTCGCCGCGTGCGGGAGATCGTCCTTGACCCTGGCCTTCTCGGTGTGGCCGGTGGTGCTCACGGTGACGAACGCCGTCACCTTGCCGCCGAGGCTCGGGAGCGTGCGCAGACCGAGGTCGTAGCAGGCACGAAACCGCGACGCGTTCGCGCGCACCGTCCGCAGGACCACCTCCCGCGTGACCGAGCCCTCGGCGACGGCGTCGAGCTTGATCGACGGCCGCCGCGGCGGCTCCGAGGGCGCGCCGGGATCCTCCGCGACCACCGGAATGCCGCCCGGAGGGATGGAGCCGCGGACGATGGCGTCGACCTCTCGCATGCGCTCGGCCGAGGCGAACGACGGCGCGCTCGCCATCGCCGGCGGGGGAGCTGGGGGCGGCGGCGGCGCGCTCTCGCGACGACACCCGAGCGCGATCAGCGACGCGAGCCAGCGCCGCCGCAGGCCGAGCGCGATCGCGAGCGCGAGCCACGCCGACCCCGCGCCGCGTTGCCCGGGAAGAGCGAGCGAGCACCGCGTCGTGGTGACGGTGACCGGCGTGGTCGGGACCGACGCGATCGGTGACGCGAGCGTCACCGGCGGAGGGGTATCGCCGAGGCGCGGATCGAGGAACGTCGCGAGCTCGCGTCGATCGGTGTCCGCGGCGAGCTCCACCTCGGGCACCCACACCACGTCGCTGAAGCCGTCGCGCGCGGTCTTCCGGTCCTCGAACACCTGCACGCCCAGCTCGGCGCCCGACGGCAGGAGCGCCGCGAGCTCGCCGATGGCGCGCTCCACCACGAACCGGCCGACGCGATAACGCCCGCCCTCGGCGAACGGACGCGCGAAGCCGGCGGCGCGCGCGGCGACCGGCACCAGCGATTCGTTCCGCGTGACGAGCCACACCGAGGCGCTGCGCGAGCTCGGCCGCGCGGTCGTACGCTCGAAATACGGGAAGTAGGGCGCGGGCGTCGCGAACGAGAGCCGGAGCGTCTGGCTCGTCATCGCCGGCTCCGGCGGCGACGCCGGCTCGTAGCGAAGCGCGACGAGCTGGAAGCCGAGCGCTGCGTAGCGCGCGCGGAACGACGCGAGGCCCTCCGGCGCGTCGAACCCGCCCTCCGACAACCACCGCGAGAGCGAGGCCTCGTCGCGCGCGGCGAGGACCGTCGCGGTGAACACGCCGATCCGCTGCTCGGCGTAGAGGTCGATCCCGGCGGGCGGCTTCTGCGCGTTCTTCCACCCCTGCCCGGTGAACACCAGCGAGGTGCGCGCGCGCTCGAACGGGAGCTCGTTCGCGAGCGCCGCGAACGGCGACTTGTCGAGCGCGGCGAGCTCGGGGACCGCCGGCACCGGGACGAGGAGCCCGAGCCGAGCCTCGCAGTGGATGACGTCGAGGTCGAGCACGAGGTGCTCGCGCTTGCTCGCCGCGTCCCAGATCACGAGCGCGCTCTCGCGCGACAACGCAGGGATCACCGGGGCGACGCCCGGCGCCGGCGGCAACGACACGACGAGCGAGGCGGAAGCGTAGGGAGCAGACGTCACCGCGGCGAGAGCCACCGCCGCGACGATCCGCTTCATGCGGCGTCCGCTTGATGGCGCGGCCAAGCCGAGAGCAGGTCCCTCGCGATCTTGGTGGCGACCGCCATCACCGGCAGCTGCGAGTTCACGCCGATGCTGGTGGGCAGCACGCTGCCGTCCGCCACGTAGAGCCCGGGGAGATCGAACGACTCGCCGGTGGTGCGGACGACGCCGAGCTTCTCGTTGACGCCCATGCGCGCGCTCCCGAGCGGGTGAAAGGACATGCACTCCATGCGCGAGACATCGGGCGGATTCTGGATCGCGTCGCGCATGTCCTCGACGCGCTTGATCGCCGGGTAGCCGAACCACGGCATGATCACCTCTTTGGCGCCGGCGGCGAAGGCCATCTCGGCCACGATGCCGACGCCGCGCACCAGGCGACGACGGTCCTCGCTCGTCATGCGATAGCTGAGGATCGGCTCGCGACCGGCGATGTGCGGCCGCACCGCGCCGCCGCCCTCGTCGTGGATCATCCCGCCGAAGATGGCGGCGTTCTTCATCTTCTTGATGTACTGAAGGTGCTCCCTGCCGACCCCGGGGAACGCGGCGGCGAGCACGTTGACCGCGCTGTAGATGCCGACCAGCGTGATGCCGTCGTCCATGAAGTGATCGGAGTAGACGCTCTGCAGCGCGCCGTCCCAGCCGCGCACCTCTTCGTCGAAGATGCCGCTGACGCGGAACGACGGGTGCAGCGTGATGTGGTTGCCGAGCACCGAGGTGTTGGTGCCGACGCCCGCGCGCGAGAGCACCATCGGGGTGTGGATGGTGCCCGCCGCGATCACCACCACCTTGGCGTGGATGGTGAACCGATGCTGCGGCTTGCCCTCCCGGCCGCCGAGCACGACCCCCGAGACGCCGCTCGCGCGGCCGTAGTGGGTGAGGATGTCGTCGACGCGGGAGTCGGCGTAGATGCGCGTGCCGTTCTCGAGCGCGCTCGGGAGGTAGCTGATGTCGACGCTCATCTTGGCGCCGATCGGGCAGCCGAAGTTGCAGCGCGCGCGCCCCTCGCAGTCCTTGGTGTTGCGGCGCATCGAGCGCATCGGGATGCCGAGCTTCTCGGCGCCGGACACGAACAGCTCGGTCGAGCGCGAGCGCGCGTGCGGCGGGATCTCGGTGACGTGAATGCGCCGCTCGACCTCGTCGAAGTGCGGCGCCATCGCGTCGGGCGACATGTCCGGAAGGCCGAGGTCGCTCGCCCACTGATGGAGGATCTCGTCGGGGACGCGGAAGCAGACGCCGCCGGTCATCACGCTCGACCCGCCCACGCACTTGCCCTGCATGAGCGAGATGAGCGGCGTGTCGCCGACGCCGGCGACGGGGAAGATGCCCGACTCGCGCCCGAGGCGACGGAGCGACTCGCTCGGGCGGAACTTGCCATACTCCTCGGGCGTGTAGTGCCCGCCCTCCTCGAGGACGACGACGTCGAGCCCCGCCTCGGCGCACAGCGCGGCGACGACCGCGCCGCCGGCGCCGGAGCCGACGACGACGACGTCGCAGCTGTCGTCGAAGCCCTTGTGGAGATCGCGGCCGCGGACGATCACCGTGGCACCGTCGGGAGCGCGCGCCATCGCTCGTGGCGGCCGTCGTAGCCGAGGTGCGGGGCGGCCTCGGGGTGCTCGAAATAGAGGATGGTCATCAGCGTTTTGAACATCACGACGAGCACGGCGACCCGCGGCACCGTGGAGGCCTCGACCGTCGCGAGGTAGTGCTCGCGCTCCTCGAGACCGAGCGACGAGCAGCGCGCGAAGCGACCCACGAAGAAGAGCGGCGCAAGGTCGACGAGGAGCAACGCGATGCGCGTGCCCCACCGGAGCGCCGGGCTCGCCTGGGAGATGAAGTCGTCGACGTCGTCGACGAGCCAGGCAAAGCGGTGGTCGGCGCCGCGGTCGGCCGGATCGTCCGGGTCGGTGAAGAACGCCTCGGCGAGCGCGCGGAGCACGCTCCGCCCATAGGGACCGAACGTGGTGCGCTCCCAATCCCGGGTAGCCGGGAGCACAGCGCCGGGAAGCGTGCGCTTGCCCATCGAACGTGCGAGCGTAGGAGGCCCCCCTCGATGCGGCAATACGCACCCGCCACCCAACGCAATCGCGACCCGATCCTCGGCGTGCTCGCGCGCGTCGTCCCGGCCGGAGCACGCGTGCTCGAAATCGCGAGCGGCACCGGCGAGCACGCGGTCTATTTCGCGTCGCGGCTCCCCGGCGTGCACTGGCAGCCGAGCGATCCCTCCAGCGAGGCGCGCGCGAGCATCGACGCGTGGCGCGCCCACGAGCAGAGCGAGAACGTCGCACCCGCGATCGAGCTCGATGTCACGCGCCGCCCATGGGACCTCGAGCAGTACGACGTGATCGTGTGCTGCAACATGATCCACATCTCGCCGTGGTCGGCGGGCCAGGCCCTCCTCGCCGAGGCGCCGCGCCACCTCGGACCGCGCGGGGTGTTGTTTCTCTACGGCCCGTACATGCGCGCCGGCGCGCACACCGCGGAGAGCAACGCCGACTTCGACCGCTCGCTCCGCGCGCGCGATCCGTCGTGGGGCGTGCGGGAGTTGGAGGAGGTCGTGCGCGTCGCCGGCAAGCACGGGCTTCGCCTCGACGAGGTGGTGGAGATGCCGGCCAACAACCTGTCGGTGGTGCTGCGTTTGAGCTAGGCCGGGTGGCGTTCAGGCGCTCGCTGACGCGCGCGCCTCCCCATCGTGCCGACGCGGAGGCGTTGGGAGGTGACGCTATGGGAACGTCGACCTCCCCATGAACTTCTTCTCGGGCGTGCCGTCCTCGCGATCGACATAGAGGACCGGCGACTCGAAGCGCTGAGCGGAAACACCGACGGCAAGCTCGGCACCAATCGCGCTGCATCGAGCGGCGACTCGTGGTCGACGTGGGTCGGGCGAACTACTTCCGAGGGCTTGCGGCAGCTGGCCAGCACGACGAGTGCGAGGACGAAGGGCAGAGGCCAACGCATCTCTCGTTCGTCGCCGAACCCACGATCGGCGTGACCTCACTCGTCGAGCGGCTGGCAGTCGTCGAAGACCGTACGCCCGGCGTCCTCGCCTGCGCGCCTCGCGGTGAACGACAGGTTCTCGCGGTATGAGACTTCGCGCAGGCGCGAATGCGGCCCGACGCAATCCGCGGACGTACCCTGGGCTTGCAGGAAGAGCCGACCGGGGTTCACCTCCTCGACCGCACGGGAATGACGCTATCACGCAGGGAGCAGCTCAACTCTTCAGAGCGGGCCGAAGATCATCTGGCTGCGCCTGAGGTCGTACGTCGTCGTGTGCGCGCTCAGGAACGCGTGTCCGACGAGGCCATCGTGGATGATCTTCTGAAACATCACCGTGGCGCCGGCGGGGACGCCGATCGTGCTCGTCCCGGGGACGCGCGCGGCGTTGGCCAGCTTCGTGAACCAACGCACGTATTCGTGCGCCGTCTCGTCGCGTCCCGTGACGCGTCTCACACCCGCTCCAGTCGGGTCGATCTCGAGCATCTTCATGAAGCGCTCGTCGAGAATGAGATCGCGACTGCCGCTGTCGACCTCCATCTGGAGAGCCGGCGTGTCGTTCGCCAGCTGGAGCGGCAGGTACACGACCGTCGACGGGCCGTCGTGCTCGACGCGGACGCCCACGACCTCGCCGGCCTGACGGCGCGCGTCGAGGGTGAATTCGCTCTCGAGCACCAGCTCACGCGAGCGATAGTGAATGGTGAACGGCTGATCGCGAAACAGATCGAGCCCCACGAACCCTTCGACGCCGAGCTCCGGGTGCAACAACGACGACGTGTCCATCACGGCCACGCGTGCGCTCTTGACCTCTCGTCCGGCGATCAGGATCGACGGCACGCGCGCCATCGGGATCGTGAGCGCCTGACCAGACATTCGCTTGCCGGTGAACGTGCCGTCGGGAATACACCCCGCCCTCGCGCACAGCTGCTTCGAGAGAAGCGTCACGCCGCCGCCGGTGTCGAGGATCAGCCGCGTCGCGATCTTTCCCGACACCCTCGCTTCGAAGCGCATCCACGACTGGCCGACGTAGTCGAACTTCCGCGACGGCGGGGAGGGCGGTACCGGCGCGGGCGTCGGCCGCGCACACGCCACGCCGGCAGAGAGTGCGAACGCGACCCACGGTCGGGGGAACATGAGCGCACTCTACACTTGAGGAGCCAGTCGAGCTGCATCGAGAACGAATGCGACTCGTGAGCATTCGAAGTGGTGCACTTTCCGCTCGCGGCGTCGAGTTGCCGACGTTGCTCGCACGGGTTGCGTCGACCGTTGACCGCTAACCGTCTTCCGTTGGAAGCACGGCCGAACAGGCGCGCGCGTAAGCGAGCGCCTGTCGGTGCGAATGGGTGCGAATCACCCGGGCGCTCGCTTACGCGCGCGCTCGGCGACTGCCTGCGGTGGGACGCCTGATGCGACAGATCTTCGCACCGAGGAAGCGTCACTCGCGAGAGTGATGGCGACTTCACGGCGCTCGTGACGGTCGTTCGGCGTGAGGCACTTGATGGCGCTGTCAGCCGGGGACGTCCGGGATCTCGTGCTTCACGTCGGGATCGCCGTCGGCGAACACGACAACGAGCGTCCCCGCGAGCTCGCCGCCCTCGCTCGGCGCGCCAGCGATCGCGGCGCGGCTAGCTGCATCCAGCACCAGGCACGCGCGCGTGAGCTCTCGCTCGAGCGCACCGAGGCGATGAGCCGCCACCTCGAACGTGAGTACCGTTTGCATGCCGGAGAAGAGTCTCGCGTCGGTGATCCAGGCGCCCGCGTCGCGAAATGCGTCGCGCACGCGTGCCGTCGCCGCAAAGCGATCCCCGTGCATGACGCCGCTCAGCTGGAGCATGGCCGTCGGCCATAGCGTTGCGCGCGTGGCATAGCCATCGCGAAGCCGTGTCGAACGTGAATTCAAGCGCTGTCGCACGCCTCGAAGCGCGCACAGAGCCGACTGAAAGCAATGGTCGCCTGATCGCCGTGCTCCGATCGCAGGCGCGCATACGCAACTTCCTGCTCGAACCGCGCGACCTCTTCCCGCGCTCGCACGTCACCGAGCTCGGCGAGCGCGTTCCATGCGCCGAGCGCATCGCGAACGGCCGCAGGGAGCGCGCCGCGCTTGGGAGGCTCGGCGGGTCGTGCGCGCAAGCGCTCGAGCAGCACATCGAAGCAGCTTTCATCGCCGTAGCGAGCGCAGGTCCGCGCGGCCTCTTCGCGCACTACCGCGTTGCTGTCGCTCAGCGCCACGCGGATCGACGGAAGCAGCTCGAGGTCCGCGTGTCGAAGTGTAAACGCCAGGGCGAGTACGCGCTCCTTCGGTTTGGCGGTGGCGAGCTGCGCCAGCAGGTCTTCACGCGCCGGCCCCGGCGGAGCATCGCGAGGGGGCGGCGAGTGACCCAATCGACGCAGCGCCGCGCTCGCGTGCGCCACGGCGACGGGACGCGGATCGCGCGCCAACATCTGCAGGCGATCGACGGCCGCCAACGCCTCGAGGCTGGCTATCGCAGTGACGAGCGCTGTGTTCGACTCGAGGTCAACCCTACCGTGCGCCGGCGTCAGCAGCACGAGCATGCGGTCCATCAGCGGCAGCGCTCCGCCGCCCATCGCGAGGACGCGGTCGATCGTCGCGTCGCGCAGCGCAGCGTTCACCCAACCGACATCGTGCTCGTGCATGCCGTCAGCATGCCCCGACTCGTCGCCGGTCGGCTACGGCCGCCGCGTCGCGCAACGGGCGGGGGCGATGTCGTCATCACCGAACACTGTCGTTCCATATCAGGCGCTCGCTGACGCGCGCATTTGAACCGGCGCGTCTTGATCAGGCGCGCGCGTCAGCGAGCGCCCAACGCAAACCTACTGCGCGCGCAGCCCATCCGCCGGGCGGATCGACGCCGCGTGCATCGCCGGGATGATGGTGGCCGTGAGGCAGATGAGGATCGCGATGCCGCCGGTGAGGAGGAACTCCTGAGGGCGAATCTCGACCGGCAGGCGCGAGATGAAATACACCTTGGGGTCGAGCGGGAAGCCGTACACGAGGAGCACGCGGCAGAGGATGAGCCCGAGGCCGAGGCCGATCGACGTACCGATGCCGCCGATCACGAGCCCCTGATAGAGGAACGAGCGGAGGATGGCGCCGTCGCGCGCGCCCATCGCCTTGAGCACGGCGATCTCCTTGCGCTTGTCGAGCACGATCATGATCAGCGTCGCGATGACGGTGAACGCCGCCACGATGATGATCAGCGCGAGCACCGCGCTCATGCCGATCTGCTGAATCTTCAGCGCCGTGAACAGCGGGCGGTTGAGCTCCTCCCAGTCCATCACGTGGTAGACGCCGTTGTTGAGCATCTTCTCGATGGCGTCCTTGACCTTCTTCGATTCGTCGATGTTGGCGACGCGCATCTCGATGCCGGTCACGCTGTCGCCCTGGTCGTAGAACGCCTGGGCCTCGTACATGTCGACGTAGACGAGCTTGCTGTCGTACTGGTCGAAGCCGGCCTCGAAGATCGCGATCACCCGGAACGGCCGAGCGATCGGGGTGCGGGTGTTGCCCGACAGCGAGAAGCCGATCGCGGGCGAGGTGATGCGGATGCGATCGCCGATCTTCACCTTGAGCGTGGTCGCGAGCGTGCGACCGATGGCGACGCCGGGGAGATCGCTGTCGGAGGTCTTCGCCTCTTCGATCTTGTTGATCTGGTTGACCGCCTGGTCCTCGAGGTCGTCGGGCGGGAGCTCGCTCGAGTAGCCGCCGTCGGGCTCGATGGCGCCGGTGGGGCCCGCCGGTTGCTCGGGCGGCGGTCCGCCGTCGACGGCGGCAGAGGCGACCGGCGGCGCGCTCGCTTCTTCCTTGGCGAGCTCCTCGTTCTCGGCGTGCTTCTTCTGGAGCGTCTGCTCCATGATGTTGAGGAACGAGTCCTGCGCGCTGCCGCTCGGCGCCGGCGCCGCGCTCGTCGTCGTGGACGTGGACGGTGCGGCGGACGGCGCGACGGCGGGCACCGGCGGGACCGTCTTGTCGTCGAAGAAGAACGAGCCCTTCGGCCGCTCGGGGGGCTTCGCCCCCTTGCGTCGCATGCCGACGAGCGAGCCCTCGACGATCTGCTTCGGCATGTCGAGGACCGCCGGCATGCGCTCGGGGTCGACGCCCTTCATCAGCACGCCGGTGGCGGTGCGCTCGCCGGCGGTGACGAGCATCGGGTTGATCACGAAGGGCGCGACGGCGACGACGCCGGGCACCTTCGCGATCTGGTCCATCCGCGTGCGGTACTCGTGGAACTCCGGCGTGCGCTTGAGGATGAGGACGTGCGCGTTGACGCCGAGGACCTTGTCACGGAACTGCTTCTGAAAGCCGCCGGTCACGCTCATGACGGTGGCGAGCGCGGCGACCCCGAGCGCGACGCCGAGGATCGCGAAGAGGGTCCCCACCGAGATGAAGGACCGCTTCTTCGACTGCAGGTACCGAATCGCCAGCGTCCAATCAAAAGCCATCGTGTGCGCTCATGCTGCTACCCTGGTGCCGTCGGCTCGACCAGGGTCGGCGCGAATTTGGCAGGGCAATGTGGCCAACCCCGGAGGGTGCCGAACGCTTCCCTTGGTTTCTCGCTGGTTTTCGTCGTAGGTGCGTATCCCACGCGTGATCGCGCGGGGGCTCATCCCTACGCAAACTTTTCCTGACGCGCTCGAAGATCGTCTGCTGGCTGCTAGACCGCGCACCGCTCCGACACGTATCCCTTGGAGATCGTCCATGTCCGACCCCCCGCGTAACCCGAAGGACGCGCCCACCATGATGAGTGGGAACGCGCCTCCCTCGTTCCCGAGTGCGCCGGGGTCGGGGCCCGCTTCGGTGCCGGTGTCGATGCCCGTCTTCGCCCAGAGCGATCGCTCCGGCCCGCTCGAGATGCCCTCGTCCTCGCTCGACGGCGCGGTCTCCAGCAGCGATCCGAACATCGGCCAGGTCTTCGGCGGCAAATACCTCATCGAGCGTCAGCTCGGCGAGGGCGGCATGGGCATCGTGTACCTCGCCCGCCACAAGGCGATCGGTAAGCGCTTCGCGATCAAGCTGCTCCACGGCGACGCGGTCAAGGACCCAGAGGTCGTCGAGCGCTTCAAGGTCGAAGCGCAGGCCGCGAGCTCGATCGGCTCCGAGCACATCATCGACATCACCGACTTCAGCGAGGCGGTCGACGGCTCGACCTACTTCGTCATGGAGTTCCTCGACGGCCGCCCGCTGTCGAAGCTGTTCGAAGAGCTCAAGCGCGTCCCCACCAACCGCCTCGGCCGCATCGCCAAGCAGATCGCGCTCGGCCTCGGCGCCGCGCACCAGGCCGGCATCGTCCACCGCGACCTCAAGCCGGACAACATCTTCCTCTGCAAGCGGAGCGGCGGCGAGACCGACTTCGTGAAGATCCTCGACTTCGGCATCGCGAAGGTCGGGCAGAGCGCCAACAAGCTCACCAAGGCGGGCGCGATCTTCGGAACGCCTCACTACATGTCGCCCGAGCAGGCGTCGGGCTCGCCGGTCGACCACCGCACGGACATCTACGCGATCGGCGTCATCCTCTACGAGGGCGCCGTGGGCCGCGTGCCGTTCGACGCGGACAACTTCATGGGGATCCTCACCCAGCACATGTACAAGGCGCCGGTCCCGCCGCGCGCCCTGCCCGAGTGCCCGCCCGATCTGCCGCCGGGCCTCGAGGTGATCATCATGCGCTGCCTCCGCAAGAAGCCGGAGGAGCGCTACGCCACGATGGAAGAGCTCGCCGACGATCTCGACCGGCTGCTCCGCGGCGAGGTTCCGCGCGCAGCGCACGAGATGATGGCGCTCTCGGCTGGGTATCAGTCGATCGCCAACAGCGCGCTCGCCGCCGCGGGCATGCCCAAGCCGATCCCCGGCGAGCCGCCGGGCTTCATGCCACAGAAGTCGAAGTGGCCGATCTTCGCCGGCATCGCCGGCGTGGTCGCCGTCGTCGCGATCGCCGTCATCGCGCTGGTCAACCCCGGCAAGACCGACGCGAAGCAGCCCGACAAGGACACGCCCGCGGCCGCCCCCAGCCCCCCGCCCGCCGCCACGCCCACGCCCACGCCGACGCCCACGGTCACCGCGCCGCCGAAGAAGGTGCGCAACATCCTCATCACCGCCAACGCGCCGAGCGCGAAGGTGTTCGAGGGCGACAAAGAGATCGGCGAGACGCCGCTCAACGTCGAGGTCGAAGAGGGCTCCAAGAAGTCGATCGTCGTCAAGGCCACCGGGTACGCCGACAAGGCCGTCCAGCTCGACGCGAAGACGCCGGCCAAGCTCCCGCTGTCGCTCACCCGCGTGGGCGGCGGCGCGCCGGTCAAGAAGTCGAACAGCGAAGCCGTCGACCCCTGGGCGAAGTGACGGCTACTCGTCCTCGAGCGTGATCGTCAGGTTCTCGCGCTCGGCCTCGCCACCCTGCGAGCCGCGGCCGATGAGCTGAAACGAGGACGTGGTGTTGTCGCCGTCGAGGTCTCCGAACGCGGTCGCGGTGTAGCGCGCGGCGGTGCCGTACGAGCCGTTGCTGACGAATTGGTAGGCGTAGTACTGCGGGTCGTTGAGCGAGAAGAGGAGACACTTCCAGGTCTCGTCCATCCACGCCGTGGTGTCGACCTTGCGCTTCTCCGCCTTCGGCACCGTCGTGGGCGTCATCGGGCCCGAGGGGCAGAACGTGTGAACCATCGAGCCGTCGGAGACGACGGTGACCTTGTTGAACTGCGTGCGCGCGCCGGCCTCCATGTTGCCGAGCGCGCGCGTGGCCTCCGCCGTCTTCGCGTGGCGCAGGTAGCCGGAGATGCCGACGGTCGCGAGCGCGGCGATGACGCCGAGGATCACGACCACCATCATCACCTCGATTATCGTGAACCCGCGCCGGTGCATGCGATTCAAGGTAGCGCCGCGCGATCGAACCGCAAAAGAACCAAACCGCGACAGTGCACGATTCTCAGTTCGGTTCACGCCATGTTCGGAAGCGCGACCACGTCGACGTGCAGCACCTCGGCGAACGCTTTGATCTCTTGCACGCACGCCTCGCTCGGCCGTCCGGTCACTCGCATTTTGGTACACGCGGCCGTAGCGCCCTCGAAGATCGTCGAAGAGAGCTCTTCGATGTTGAGGCCGTGGCGCTTCACCACGCCGAGCACGTTGGCGAGAACGCCCACTTTATCGAGGCTGCGAACGACCATTTGATACCGCGCGGGCGACGTCGCGCAGACATTGACGCAGTTCGGAACATCTCCCGTGCGGACAAATGAGCGCACGATGCGGACGGTCTCGGCCGCGAGCGCGTGCTCGGCCTGCTTGGTGGAGGCGCCGATGTGAGGCGTGCCGTAGACCACGCCGTCGAGCTGGAACAGCGGGCTCTCGAACTGAGCCGATCCCGAACCGGGCTCTTCGGGAAACACGTCGAGCCCGACACGCAGCTTGCGCGACTCGACGGCGGCGGCGAGCGCGGCGTAGTCGACGACCTCGGGACGCGCGGTGTTGATCACGATCGAGCCCTCGGGCAACGCGTCGAGGACCGACTTGTCGATGGCGCCGCGCGTGTTGCTCGTGAGCGGCAGGTGCACCGAGAAGATCTGCGAGCGGCTCGCGAGCTCCTCGAGGTTGCGCGCGTGGGCCACGCCATGCTCGGCGGCGCGCTGCGGGGTGAGCGAACGACCATGGGCGACGATGTTCATGCCGAACGCCTTCGCGCGAAGGGCGACCTCGCGCGCCACCGCGCCGAAGCCGGCGAGACCGATGGTCTTGCCGAACAGGCCCTCGGCGCGCGCCAGCTCGGTGCGCTCCCAGCGACCGAGGCGCAGCTGCGCGACGGCGTCGGGAATGCGGCGATCGATCGCCGCGATCAGCGCCATGGTGAGCTCGGCGACGGCGATCGCGTTCTTGCCGGGACAGGCCGCGACGTAGATGCCGCGCGCCGACGCCGCCGGGACGTCGATGCCGGCGGTGCCGGGGCCGGCGCGCACGATCAAGTGAAGCTGCGCCCCCGCCTCGATCGCGGACGCGGTGACCTGCTTGGTGCGCACGATGAGGATGCCGACGCCCGCGAGCTTTTGACCGAGCGCCTCGGGTGAGACCTCGGGCTCGTAGACGAGCTCGAGCCCCAGGTGCTTGAGCTCTTCGAGCGCGCGTTCCTCGAACTTGTCGGCGACCAGCAGCTTCATGGGTGGCGGCTAGTCTACACCCGCGAATTGCGCTTCGAGCCCGGTTCCTCGGGCAGCGTCCCGCGGATTTCCCAGATGCAGCGGGTGTCGCCCTTGGCACGGCAGCGCGGGTGCTTGGCCGTCGGCGTGCGCCAGCCGAAGTGAGCCGCGACCTCCGCGGCCCAGCCCGTGATGGTGCAGCAGTGGAGCCAGTGCGGGCCGCTCACGCCCTTGACCTCGATGCTCATCTCGTCGGGGAGGAACTTGGTCATTTCCATGCTCCCCTCGTCGTTGAACTGCGACCACAACGACGCGACCCGCTTCATCATGAACTCGGGGTTCGCGAGGTAGAGCGCCGCCCGCGCCATCGCGCCGCGGAGGTTCTCGCGGGCACCCGCCGCGCCGATGAGCTCGGCGAGCCGACCGTCGCCCCGACCGAGCATACGCTCGGTGACCTCGAGGAACTCGACGAGCTCCTCCATGGGGTGCCAGTTGATCACGATCGCGCTGGTGTACCGCTCGCGGACCGCCGGGCTGCAGGCGCGGAGGACGTCGCGCAGCGCGGGCTGGCCGAACTCGGCCTCGACCCACTTGGCAGCGTTGAACAGCCCCTGCGCCTTGACCTGCACGGCCCCTCAACGTGCGCGACGAGCGCGCACTCTGCAAGTGGGGGCGCTCAGGTGCGGTACGCGCCGTAGATCGCGAGCGCCCCGGCGATGCCGGCGAGGATCGGCGCGCGCGACGAGAAGCTGTCCGGATCGCGGCGCAGCATGAGCCCGCACGGGAGGCCGAAGAGGAACCCGCCGAGATGCCCCTGCCAACTGACGCCGGGAAGCAGGCTGATCGCCGCGTTGAGGAGCAGCATCTTGCCGAGCTCGCGAACCTGCGCACGCCCGAGGAGGAACAGCAGCGCCGCGGCCCAGCCGAAGATGATCCCGGAGGCCCCGACGGTGGGCATCGGCGGACGATGCGGCAGAAGCAGCACCACCGCCGCCGAGCCGAGGCACGTGACGAGCGAGAGCTGGAAGAAGCGTGCGGTGCCGATCTTGCGCTCGAGCGGCACGCCGAGCGTGCTCGTCGCCAGCATGTTGAACACCAGGTGCATCACGCTGCCGTGCGCCAGGGCGTAGGAGAGGGTTCGCCACCACTGACCGTCGCGCACCGAGGGCGCGTACAGCGCGCCGAAGCGGAGCGTGATCGCGAGCTGATCGGCGAGCGTCTTCGGCGGGAAGCGAACGAGGACGTAGAACTTGAGCGCGAACAGGAGCGACGCGCTCGCGATCAAGAGCGCGCAGAACCAAGGGAACGGCGCGCTCTCGCGCTCTTCGACGCCGGGCATCAGACGCCGTCGAGGGTCGCCGGGAGGCCGCGACGGACGATCGTGTCGCGCTGCAGACGCGGATCGGACTGAGGGAGCTCGAGCATGTAGTGCAGGCCCCGGCTCTCACGGCGCGCGGTGGCGCACTTGACGATCAGCTCGGCGACGGTGGCCAGGTTGCGGAGCTCGAGGAGATCGCGCGTGACGAGGTGCGCCCAGTAGTACTCGCGGATCTCTTCTTGGAGCATGGCGATGCGGCTCGCGGCGCGCGCCAGCCGCTTGTGGCTGCGGACGATGCCGACGTAGTTCCACATCGCGCGGCGGAGCTCGTCCCAGTTCTGGGTGACGACGACGGCCTCGTGCGAGGGCACGGCCTCGCCCGGGTTCCACGGGGGCACGTCGGGGAGCGCGGGCCGCTGCGCGCGGTCGCCCATCTTCTGCTCGAGGAGCTTCGCGCAGCGAAAGCCCATGACCAATCCCTCGAGCAGCGAGTTGGACGCGAGGCGATTGGCGCCGTGGAGGCCGGTGCACGAGACCTCGCCGATCGCGTAGAGCCAGGGCACGCTGGTGCGGCCGTCGACGTCGGCCGCGACGCCGCCGCACATGTAGTGCGCCGCCGGCACCACGGGGATCGGCTGCGCGGTGAGATCGAAGCCCCACCGCAGGCACTCGGCGTAGATGTTGGGGAAGCGCGCCTTGACGAACTCGGGCTTCTTGTCGGTGATGTCGAGCAGGACGTGCTCGGCGCCGGTGCGCTTCATCTCGGCGTCGATCGAGCGGGCGACGATGTCGCGCGGGGCGAGGTCGCCGCGCGGGTCGTACCGCTTCATGAAGGCGGTGCCGTCGAGCGTGCGAAGGACGGCGCCCTCGCCGCGGAGCGCCTCGCTGATGAGGAACGACTTGGCCTGCGGGTGATAGAGGCAGGTGGGGTGGAACTGGAAGAACTCCATGTTCGCGATCGACGCGCCGGCGCGATAGGCCATGGCCACGCCGTCGCCGCTCGCGACGTCGGGATTCGACGTGTAGAGATAGACCTTGCCCGCGCCGCCGGTGGCGAGCACCGTGGCGTGCGCGGTGATCGTGAGCACGCGCGCGATGCGATTGGCGTTGTCCGCGCGGGACGGGTCGGGCGAGGTCTCGCAGTCGAGCACGTAGGCGCCGACGCAGCGCTCGGGGCCGCCGAACCGCGCGGGGATGATCAAATCGACCCCCATGTGGTCCTCGAGGATGCGGATGCGCGGCGACGCCTGACAGGCGCGGAGCAGCGCGGCCTCGACCGAGCGACCGGTGATGTCGCCCGCGTGGACGATGCGGCGCTTGCTGTGTCCGCCCTCGCGCCCGAGATCGAGCTCGCCCTCGACAGCGGTGGCGCTGTCGTGGCGCACGTCGAACTGCACGCCGAGGTCCTGCAGCATCTTGATGGCCCGGGGAGCGCCCTCGACGATCGCGCGGACCACCGGCTCCTTGCACAGGCCGGCGCCAGCGATGAGCGTGTCCTTCACGTGCTCGTCGAACGAGTCGTCCGGCGAGAGCACCGCGCTGATGCCCCCTTGCGCGTACTTGGTGTTGGACTCGGCGGCCGCGCGCTTGCTCACGACGACCACGTCGGCGAACTTCGCCGCCTCGAGCGCGAACGTGAGCCCGGCGATGCCGGACCCGATCACCAGGACATCGCAGCGAAGGCGGTCGGTCGCGGACATGTGCGGGTCGGCCTGCAGAATAGGGGCGAAGCGGGGGACCCGCCAGAGCCGCTCGATCCGCGAGCACGTCTACCCGGGCAGGGGAAACGGGAGCGCGATCGGTTTGCCGAGATCGGGGAACGGGAGCGGCGCCTCGAGATCGGGGAACGGCATCACGGGCGGCGTGGGCTTGGGAGCCGTCGAGCCGGGCGGCGTGAGGATCGGCACCGGCCACGGGAACGTCCACGCGCTCGGCATGGGCATCGGGCTCGTCGGAGTCGGAGTCGGCGTCGGAGTCGGAGCCGGGAACGTCGTCGGGATCGGCGGCGGGATCGGCGTGGTGGGCGGCGGCGCGGGCGCGTTGCCCGACGCGTCGACGACCTTCACCGGCCCCCAGTCTAGGAAGTACTTGCCGTAGAAGCGCGGGCGCACGCGGAGCGCGTACTTCGCCGAGGCGACCGGCACGAAGGAGAACGCGGTGCCCGCGACGTCGTGCTCGACCGGCGTCGTCAGCTCGTCGGCGGCGGTGACGGTGATGTCGTCGAAGTAGAAGCCGGAGCTCGGCGCACCCGTGGTCGAGAAGAAGCTGCCGCCGTGGTTCTCGTAGACGAAGCGGAGCCGCACGCCGCGCCCCGCGAACGACGCGAGCGACGCCGAGTACGAGGTGAACGAGCCCTCGTTGGCCGTCCCCTCGCCCTTGGGGTGCGTCCAGATGTCGCGCCACACACCGCCGCCGTCGATGCGCGCTTGCAGCTTGGGGACCTGGCCCTTGGTGGCGTTCATCACGCGGGCCTTGAAGGTGACCTTCGAGCCGGCGGAGGGAACGAGCACGCGGTTGTACGCGAGCGCCTGCAGGGTGGGCTGCGAGTGCGCGAGACGGAACGACGCGCTCCCGCTCGCGGCGATGCCCTTCGCGACGACCGCGTAGCCCGGCGACGTCT
This sequence comes from Deltaproteobacteria bacterium, assembly GCA_022843175.1. Taxonomy (GTDB): domain Bacteria; phylum Myxococcota_A; class Polyangia; order Polyangiales; family JADJMO01; genus JALHOE01. The sequence continues at coordinate 20,038 of JALHOE010000005.1, read as the reverse complement.
TCGCGGTGAACATCGCGTCGCCGGTCTCGGCGCCCTCGACCGCGACGAACGGCGTGACGCGCGCCTCTTGGTAACGGTAGCCGTCGGCGCGCGGCACGGCGTTGAAGGCGTAGGGGTTCTGCGCGGAGACCTTCGCTGCGCTCGCGCCGCTGATCGCGGGCTCCACGGTGTCGGCGCCGGCGAACGCCGGATCGTAGACGTGCACCGTGTAGCTGAAGCTCCGCGGCGCGCCCGCGACGAGCACGTTGGAGATGACGATGTCGAAGCGCGTGTCCGCCGCGGGCTGCGGCATCGCCGCCCACCCGTCGGCGGCGAACCCCTGCGGCACCCACACCAGCGAGCGCTCGCCGGCGCCGCTGTTGGCGTTGAACTCGATCTTGGCGGAGATCGGGGCGCCGTCGCGGGTCATCAACACGTTGGCCTTGGTGAAGTCGCCCTTGGGGTGCGAGAACGACCAGCGCGCGAACACGACGTGATACGGCACGTAGCCGCGCGGCGGCCACGCCACATATTCGTCGCGCGAGTCGGGGCGGGCGCTGCTCGAAGCGCCGTCGATCACCCACAGCGCGTTCGACGCGTGGTGGTTCGATCGCTTCTCGATGTCGCCGGTGCCCATGAACCGCGTGTGCGGGTAGAGGATCCACCGCCGGTGACCGACCGGCGCGTTGTTCCCGCCGGGGTCGAGGATGTACGAAGTGATCGCGTCGGGGCCGTTGTCGCTCAGCCCGAGGTTCGAGTTCTTCGCGCCGTCGGCGCCCTCGTCGGAGTAGTGCTTCCAGCTCTTGTCGGGGTAGTGCGAGAGCTGGCCGTTCGCCGCCATCATCAGCGCGGCCTTCTGCGCCTTCTGATCGAACTCCGGCTTGAAGCTCACGTCCGACGGCACGCCGGCCATCGCGCGAAACCAGTTCACCCGGAGCGCGGTCGCCTCGCGGAAGCTCGCTTGGGTCTGCCCGGCGTTGCCGGCCTGCACGTCGCCGTTCCAGCCGCTGCTCGCGCCCTCCGACGCCTGATAGAGCGCGCGGAAGAAGGTGCGCGACGACTCGCGCGACGTGGGATCGATCGCGATCCCCGTCTTCCAGCTGCGCACGCCGGTGGCCACCGACCCCGGCGTCCCCGACGGCGCCTCGCCGATCTCCGGTGTCCAGCCGGCGAGCAGCGGGAGCAGAGCGAGGAGCGCTCGGCGCATCACCCGAGGTTCCCGACGAACATCGTGCACGCACCGATCGCCCGCGCCCCCGCGCGGAGGTAGAGGCCCGCCGCGGGGCTCTCGCTCTGACCGCAGATCAGCATCTGGGTCGCGTTGCACTCCTCGATCGCGCGGGCCGCGAGCGCGCGGAGCAACTGGAGGCCGACCCCCTGACGACGCACGCGCGAGGAGACCGCCACGTCACGGAGACGGACGACGCCGCCCGGAGCTTCAATGCCGAGATCGCAATCGCCGAACGGCGCGTAGCCGATCATCGCGATCGGTCCGTCCGCACCCTTGGCGACAAATCGCCGCACCGGCGGCGTCTCGCGCTGCTGGCGACGCTTGAACTGCACCGAGCGATCGAGCTGCGCCTCGGTGAGCGGCACCGGCGCGAGCGCCTCGGCGAGGATCTCGCGCTCGATGGTCGTCCACTCGCGCCACGCGTCGTCGCCGAACAGCGGCTCGAGCGCGAGCTTGTCGCCGCGCGAAACGTGGTGCGTCGACGCGGCGAACATCGTGAGCGGGAGCCGGCGCAGACCGACCGACTCGAAGAGCGGCGCGAGCTCATCGGCGTGCGTGACCGACTCGACCACCACCATCCGCTGCGTCGGCACCGCGGGCCCCGGCGACTTCCACGCGAGGTGCGCGATGATCCGCCGCGCGGCGTCGCGGCCCCCGAGCCTCAGCGTCGAGCGCACGATCGCGTAGCGTGGATCGCGCGGCGCATCCTCGGCTGCCACGAACAGGATCGCGGGATCGATCGGCTCGCCGAACGACACGTTGCCCGCCGTGATGAGCGCGACCTCGGTGTCGAACGGCACCGATGGTGCCGGAAAGAAGCGCGACGGCGGGAGTGCGGACGCAGCCATGGACTACGGGACAAACGTCCGATCGCGTGAAGAAATTAAGGAACTCACATCGCGGGGGCGGCGATCTCGGGGATCAGCGCGCGGGGCCGGCGGTTGGGCGACGAGCCCTCGTTCCCCTCTTCCATCACGACCTCGGCGAGATCGACGAGCTCGACGGTCGCCTCGACGGCGATGCGCGCGGCCTGGGTGCTGCGCAGCGAGAGATCGAACCCAGTGATGCCGCTGATCACCTTGGGCACGAACGGCTTGGCGAGCGGGCTCTGATCGAGGTCGACGCTGGGGTCGAGGAGGTGGAACGGGTTGGGCGCCTTGTTCATCATGGCGGCGAGCGCGATCGCCATGCGCTCGAAATCGTCGAACGAGACGCGGCCCTCGGTGCGGCTCTTGGGCGGCAGGATCAGCAGGCGCTGCACGCACGAACGATCGGCGACCAGCTCGTCGTCGACGACCTGCAGCTGCGGCGTGTAGGCGCGGAACTCGTTCCAACCGTCGACGAGGAGCTCGACCTGCACGGGCTTGTCCTCGAGGTTGGTGATCACATAGGAGAGCTGCACGCGCAGCTGCTCGGGCGTGAACCACACGCCGCCCGGGTAGGGTGGGGTCGCGGGCAACGACGGCGGACGCTCCTTGAGCGGCAGCGGGATCGAGCGGCGGACCTGGAAGACCTGCGCCTCGTCGCTCGCGAAGGCCGCCGGTGTGTCGGCCTTGATCGCGACCACGTAGGGCCCGAACGTCCGCGCGTCCTTGGCCCCGCCCGCGCACGCGGCCACCGCGGCCACGGCGAGCGCGCCGAGGAGCATCGCCCTGCGGGGAATCGCCCCCTTCGATCGGGGGGTACCGCCCTCTTTTGTCATCAGCCCCTAGCCCGGCGGTGTGAGCCCGAAACCCCAGGAAGCATCCGCCTCGACGCCCTCTGGGTTCTTGAAGGTCCAGCCCTTCACGACGCGGGTGATGCAACCCTCGACCCGTCCGTTGTTCAAGGTGGAAGACGCGACGGTCGCGCGCGGAACGGCGCCCGAAGCCGAAATGTGCCAGGCGATGGTGACCGACCCCTTGAGGCCGGGCGACGCGTCGAGCGCGGACTCGTAACAGGCGCGGACCTGGCCGAGGTGGCTCATGACCACGCGGCGAATCTCGTCGGCCGAGAAGCCCTTTCCGCCGCCGCCGCCGCTCGAGACCATGGCGACCTTCTTCTCGCCGGGACCGCCGCTGCCGCCCGACCCGGGGCCGCCCGAGCCCTTGCCGCCGGGGCCGCCCGAGCCCTTGCCACCGCCGCCGCCGCTCCCGGGGCCGACGCCGGTGTTGAAGCCGCCCGAGCCGTACGGGACGCCGTTGCCGTCCTTGCCACCGCCGCCGGAGCCGCCGCCCTTGAACGCGAAGCCGCTGCCGTCGCCCCACTGGAGGTCCTTGGCATTGAGACCGCCCGCGATCGCGGAGACCGACTTCATGCTGTTGAGGGTGTCGGTGAGCGCGGCGCCCGCGCCGTTGCCGATGACGTCGCTGATCGAGCCCACCGGCACGCCGGGGGTCTCGCCGGGGAGCTGCGTCGGCCCCTTGGAATCGTGCTTTCCGAGCTTTCCCTCGGCGCCGGCGATCTTCTTGCCGCCGCCCGCGTCCTTCTTGTCCTTGAGGCCGGGGTCCTTGACGCCGCTGCTCGCGCCGTCGCCGCTCTTCGGCTTCTCTTTCTCCTCGTCCTCGAGGGTGCGGACGCCGAGTTGGTCCTGCAGCTTGCGATCGGACAAGAGCTCGAGGGGCTCGGGCACCGGGATCGGCGTCGAGAGCAGCATCAGCGCGTAGAGCAGGCCGCCGTGCCCGATCAGCGACAGGGCCGCTGCCATGACGAACCACGGCTCGAGACGAAAGCCGCCCGGCACCGCGGGCGCGTCGGCCACGGGCTGCACGAAGAGCGCGAAGGCGCCGTATTGCAGGAGCGCGACGTCGCCCGGCATGAGCCCGACCGGCGCGCCGATGCGCGCGATCTCGGCCACGTCCTCGTCGCGGCCGCGCATGCGGAGGAAACCCTTCACGGCGCCGCGCGGGTCGAGCTCCCAGGTGCCGGCCGACGAGCGAACCGGCTCTTCGGGCACGCCCTCGGGCGGGGTGATTCGGAGCGTCGACTTCCAGTCGAAGGCCTCGCCCGGACGAAGGATCGTCGAGCCGAGGACCGTGTCCCCCCAAACAGCAGCGACGCGCAGCGACCGTGCGACCCCGGGGCTCGTGCTCATGTCAGGTCGAAGCAAAGCACGTCACGGGCCGACGGCCAGGCGTGGGTATCGCACCCGTCGCACTCGCCAGCCCGGGGGGCGCGTTATCACTTGCCCTCGGCCGTGATGGCGTCGAACAGGTTGCGGCACTCGTCGACCGACATCGTCTTCTTGCAGGCGACCGTGACCGTGGTGCCCGAAAGGATGAGCCCGATGTTGCCCTCGTTGCAGAGGGAGATCGTGGAGTCGACCTTCTCGTTGACCTGACAGCCGTGCTTGCGCGAGAGGAGCGCGAAGTAGTGCGGCATGTTGTAGGCCTTACTGCCCATGTCCTTGACGGCGAGGACGGTGACCGAGCTGCCCTCGCTGTTCGCCGGTCGGTTGTTGCCGCCTCCGCACGCGAGGAGAGCGATCGAGAGCACCGACAGAGCAAGGACGACATCACGGGTCATTGGCGAATCCTCCCTTGGACGAACTTCGATACGGCCATTCTGTGAACCGGGTTAAGGGGACTACTTGACTGCGGGATCGCCCTTCGTGGACTCGAGCTCCGGCAGGAACGGGCGGTGCGGCAACCTCTGCGATTCGAACTCGGCGCGCATGCGGCGAACGAAATAGGTGACCGCCGGCCAGCGCGCGCGGCCCTCGATCTCGGTGGTGCCGAACTCGAAGACCTTCACCGCGGCGTCGCCCTCTTTCTTCTCGGTCTCCTTCAGGAGATCGCCGCCCTCGCCCTTCGCGGCTTTCGGCGCGACGGCCGCGTCCTTCTCGGCCGGTGCCTTCGCCGCGTCGGCGTCGGCGCCCGCGTCCTTCACCTTGGAGACCGGCGGCTTCTTCGGCGGCGGCGCGCCCTTCTTGGGCGCCGCATACAGCGCGCTCACCAGCAGCAGCGGCGGCAACCCGACGACCATGAGGCGGAGCGTGTGCTGAATTGCCCGAGAGAAGCCGATCGTCATGACTTGCCCTTCTTCGCGGGCGGGGCGGCCGGCTTGGGGGGCGGGCCTCCGCTGTCGGGGAGCTCCTTCAAATACTTCTCGGCCTCGGCCCGCATCGCGCTGCCGCTCGGCGCGTCGGAGGCGACCTGCTTGAACAACGTGCGCGCCCTGCCGGTGTCCTTGAGGTGGTCGGCGAAGAGCACCGCGAGGCCGAAGGTGGCGGCGAGGTGCTTCGGGGACTTGTCGAGCAGCTTCTCGTAGGTGCTGCGCGCCTCGTCGAGCTTCTTCTGGCCACGCTGCGCGATCGCGAGGCCGAGCATCGCGCCCTCGTCGTTGGCGGTGTGCTTGAGGACCTCGCGGAAGGCCGCCTCGGCCTCTTTGAACGCGCCGGCGCGGAGGAACACGTTGCCCATGTTCACGCGCGCGGTGGTGTCGTTGGGATCGAGCTCGGCGGCGCGCTCGAACGCGCGGAAGGCCTCTGCGTCGTCGCCCTTCTGCAGCGCGACGAGGCCATGCGCGCGGTGGGCGGGTGCGCTCTTCGGGTTGGCCTTGAGCGCCTGCGCGACCAACAGCTCGGCCGTGTCGCGCTCGCCCTTGGCGAGGTGAGACAGCGCGAGCTCGGCGCGCGTGTTGTCGTCGAGCGGCCGCCTCGCGAGGATGAAGCGCGCGTGTCCGATCGAGTCGTCGTGGCGGCCGGCCTCGCGCAGCACGACGACGAGCCGCGCCCGCGCGTCGAGCGCTTGCGGGTGGGACTTGCAGAACGCTTCGAGCCCCTCGGCTGCGCTCTTCGTTTCGCTCCGACGGCGGCGCACCTCGCAGAGCGCCACCGCGACGGGCTCGCTGTCCGGCGACGCCGCGGCTGCTTTCGCCAGGTGCTCCTCGGCCCTGCCCAGCTCGCCGGCCTTGGCGTGCACGAGGCCGAGATCGTAGTGCGCCTCCCACAGGCGCTCGTCGAGCACCAGGGCCTCTTCGAGCTTCGCGACCGCCTTGGCCCGCGCGCCCGTCGCGTCTCCCTCCTTGAGGTAGATCTTCGCGAACGCGGCGCCCTCGACCATCGCCTTGATCGCCGGCGGCGCGACGTCCGTGCGGTCGGCCTTCTTGGCCGAATCCGAGCTCGTGACCTTGAGCTTGCCCCCGCCACACGCAGCGAGCGCGAGAGCGCAGCAGAGGAGCAGCCGACGCATGCCCAGCAAGGGTACGCGGCGGCCGCCCCGTCGCGCTACCCCTACTCCTTCTTCTCGCCCTTGCAGTACTCGACGATGTCCTCGGTCAGGGCGTAGCGCTTTTCGCTGAGCTTCCCGGCCTTCTTGAGCCACTCGTCGAACTTCGTGTCCTTGTCCTTGTACAAGTCGGCGTACTCGTCGAGCGAGTCGGCGTACTTGTCCTTGATCTTGGCGAGCTTCTCGTCCTCGACCTTCTCCTCGCGGAGGGCCTTCGACTCCTTCGCCATGACCTTGCCGATGTCGGCGAGCTTGTTGTCCTTGTCGTCGCGCGCCTTCTGGATCGTCACCTCGGATTCGGCGACCTCCACCAGCACGTGCGCGCAGGCGTGGACCTTCTTGTCCCTACAGCCCATCGCGAACGCAGAGACCACCAACAGCGCGACGCACGTCCATACCTTCGACATGTTTCCTCCCCAACCTACTGAAGCACCGGCGTCGAATAGTACGTGCCGCCCGGCTTCTCACATAGCCCCGAGGAGGACTTGTAATCGAAGTCCGAAGCGCACTTGATGTTCTCGGTGGAATACACCTTGTCGCCGTTGTCCCTGGTGCGGCGGCACTTCTTCTGGCCCGCGTCCCACACCCAGTCGTTGGCGAGGTTGTGCGACCCGCAGGTCGGCGTGGCGGTCGCGCCGCTCGTGACCTTCTTGCAGTAGGCCTTCGGGCCCGGCGTCATGTTGACCTTGTCGTAGCCCGAGGGGCACGCGAGGGTCCGGTCGGCGGCGGTCGCGCTCGAGTAGGTGGCGACCGGCGGAATCCCGACCGCGCCGCTCGTCGTCGAGAGGATCGGGAGCGTGTACTTGGTCTGCGCGGGCTTCTCGCACTTGCCGCTGCTCGCCGAGTAGGTGTAGCCGCTCGCGCACTCGCGGTTCTCCGACGAGTACACCTTGTCGCCGTTGCTCTTGGTGCGGCGGCACTGCTTCATCGCGCTGTCCCACGTCCAGTCGTTCGCCAGGTTGTGCGAGCCGCAGGTGGGGTTGACGCTCGCTCCCGGCACGTCGTCCTTGCAGGTCCACGCGGAGCCGGTGCTCGTGAGCGTGTAGCCCACCGGACACGCCAGGGTCCGCGCACAGGTCGTGTCGCTCGAGCACGACTGCGCGTCCGAGCGCGCGCTCACCAAACCGACCACCGCGAACAACGCGCCGAGCCCCAGCGTCTTCATCATCACGTTCGACATCTTCCATCCCTCCGTACGCGCCCACGGTTGATGTGTGGTGCGCTGCGTGTAGACGGGGAGACTGGCCGCGGAGTACCGAAAGCCGGTCTAATTTCGATCGAAAAGGCTCCCGGCCAGCGGCTCCGGAGCTGTCATCAGAGGTCCCCCGGACTGGAAGTCCGGGGCACCGACCGCAAAGGCAAAGCCCTCCGGGCTGTGCCGCGAGAGGCCCGTGCTGGCTCCACACCTTCGTTCGACTCTACGCCCTGTCCGAGCAGCGGCGAGTTCCGCCGGCGCTGGGAATCGGTGAAGTCCGGAGGACTCGCTCAGCGCACCGATCGCCACCACGGGTCGAGGTGAACGAGCGCCTTCTGCACGTCGTCGAGGTCCATCACGTCGCGCGCCTCGCCGAGCCGCGGACACAGGAGCGGCAACGCGCGGTCGTGCGTGGCCGACTCGAGGGCGAGGATCGGCTCGTCCCACGCGTGGAGGGCGAGATCGAAGGTGCTCCAGTGCACCGGCAGCAAGGGAGCACCGCCGAGCCGCGCGTGCGCTTGCATGGCCTGGTCGGGCCCGAGGTGGATGTCGCCCCACGCCGGGTGATACGCCCCGACCTCGAGCATGATCAGATCGAACGGGCCGTGGACCTGGCCGATGCGCGCGAGCTCCGGCTCGAGGCCGGTGTCGCCGGAGAAGAACACCCGGTGTCGCGGGCCCTTGAGGGCGTAGCTCGCCCACAGCGTCTTGTTGCGGTCGAGCGCGCCGCGCCCGGAGAAGTGCTGCGCCGGGGTGGCCGCGATGGTGACCGCGGTGCCGGGGATCTCGGCCTCTTCCCACCACGCGAGCTCGGTGATCCGCTCGGCCGGGACGCCGAGCCGCTCGAGGTGCGCCCCGACGCCGAGCGCGGTGAAGAAGGGCGCGGTGTGGGCGAGCGCGCGGATCGTCGCTCCGTCGAGGTGGTCGTAGTGATCGTGGCTGACCAGAATGGCGTCGAGCGGCGGCAGCCGGTCGAGCGCGACCGGCGGGCGGTGGAAGCGCCTCGGTCCGATCGACTCGAACGGCGAGGCGCGCTCCGACCACACCGGATCGGTGAGGATGCGCGCGCCGTCGAGCTCGAGGAGCACGGTGGAGTGCCCGAGCCACGTGCTCCGCAGCTGGGTGCGCGAGCGCTCGCGCCACGCGCCGATGGGATCGACCATGGGCAGCGGGCCGGGCGGCGTGCGCGGCTTCTGCCGCGCGTACTCGCGCATCACGTTCCAGCGCTCGCCCGACTTGAGGCCGGGCTTCTTGCCGGTGGGGTTGAAGAACCGGCCCTCGCGGTAGTTGGGCGCGGCGAGCATGCGCTCGCGGCGCTGCTCCGCTCGCTCGTACGCCACGATCGCGGTCATGGACCCACGGATGCCCTCGCGACCGCGGCGGTTGCAGCCGACTGCGGGCGCCTACTTCTTCTTCACCGCCGGCGCGTCCATCACCTCGGGCAGCGCCGCGGGACCGACGCTGCGAATCTCCAGGCCCTGCTCCTTGAGCGCCGGGTACTCGACGTCGTTGAGGCGCGCGAGGGCGGTGCGCATCTCGGCCGTCCACTTGTTGAAGATCTTCAGCTCGATGGCCTTCTTCCACCCGCTCTCGTAGCTGTCGATCGCCTTCTCGGTGAACTGAGTGGCGATCGGATCGACGATGTCGTGGAAGGCGTCTTGTTCGGCCTGCGACGCGTTCGATGCCGGCTTGGCGCCCTTGAGCGACGTGGCGAAGCCCTCGAAGATGTAGCCGATGCGGTAGAGCGCCGCGGTCGTCCACTCGCCGGCGCCCATCGTGGCGCAGTCGGCGAACACGGAGCCGGCCTGCTTGAGGAGATCTTTCTTCTTGTCGAGGCGCTTCTTGAGCTCGGGCCCCGACGCGTCGAGCGTGATCGCGTCGTACTCCGAAACGAGGCGCTCGCCCTGCAGGTAGCGCGCGTGCGCGGCGTGCACCCTGCCCTCTTTGAGGGCCTTGCCCTTGCCCTTGCCGAGCTTCACCGCTTGCTCGAGGGCGGCGTCCGCCGCCTTGCCCTCCTTGAGCTCCATCTTCACCTGCGCGAGCCGGACGTAGGCCTCGATCTTGTGGTCGAGGTTCTTCGCGCGAGCGACGTAGTTGCTATAGAGCTTCGCGGCCTCGTTCCACTTCTTCGCCTTCTCGTGCGCCTGCCCGAGCATGAAGGTGACCTCGTCGGCGTCGTCGGGATCGGCCGAGCCGTAGGACTCGAGGTACTTCGTCGCGTCCTTGATCGCCTCGTTGTAGTGGCCGAGCGCGACCCGCGCGGTGACCGCGTTGAACGCCGCGTCGCGCGCGTGGGAGTCCTTGGGATACTTCTCGACGAGCTTCTCGTCGTACGACGCGGCCTCGGCGAGCAGGCCCGCGTTGCGCAACGACTCGGCGATCGCCCAAATTGCCTGCGCGGCCTCGGGCTTGCCGCCGTGGTCCTTGATCGCGAGGTCTGCCGCCTGCTGCGCGACGCCGAGCTCACCGGCCGAGCGCGCCTCGACGACCGCGTTGACGCACGCCTTGGCGGCGCGCTCGTCCTTGGGGAACTCCCTGGCGGCGCGCAGGTAGGCGTTGGCCGCGGCGACGTGCTCGCCCTTGGCCGCGAGCGACTCGCCCTGCTTGAACACGGCCTGCACGATCAGGCCGTCGAGCTTCTTCTGCTGCGCGTCCGACGCATACGCGGGGAGCGACTTGAGCTTGCGGCACCAGGTCTCGACGTTGCCGAAGTCCTTGGCGTGCACGAGCGAGTCGACCATGCGATCGCCCGCGGCCTGCGCTTCCTTGCTGTTGGGGTAGCGGGTGAGCAGCTCGCCGAAGATCTTGATCGCCGGGTCGTAGATCTTGTGGTCGTAGTAGGTGATGCCCTGGTTGAGGAGGAAGCCGGGGATCTCGGGATCGTTCGGGTACGACGCGGCGTAGAACGACAGCGCCTCGGCGAAGCGCTTGTCGGTCTCGGTCTCCTCGCCTGCCTTGGCCTTGCCCGCCTCGATCTCCTTGGTGCGCAGGCGCTCGAGCGCGCTCAACGCGTTGAACAGCGCGTCGCGCGAGAGCCCGCCCTTGGGGTTGAGCTTCGCGCACGCGAGGTAGTCGCGCGCGGCCTCGGAGTCCTCGCCGAGGCGGTGGTACTCGATCTCGGCGACGTAGAAGAGCACCTCGTACGCGTTGCCATTCGACATGAAGCGCGTGAGGTAGAGGTGATAGAGCCGCTTCGCGAGGCGGAACTCCTCGGGGTTCTTGGTGGCCTGCGCGTGCGCGTGGATCTCGAACGCGCGGGTGCGCAGATCGAGCTCGATCGCCTTCTGCGAGGCCTCGACCACCTTGGGATCGAGCTGGGTCTTGGCCCACGTGGCCGACGTGGCCACCGGCTTGGTCTTGTCGCCGGCGGGCAGCGTGGGGACGGCGCTCGGGAGGTGGTCGTCGAGGAGGCGCTGATAGGTCGCGATGATTTTCGCGTCCTCGCGCTCGATGACCCACGCCTTGGCGATCGCGAGCACGTGGGTCGTGCCCTCGGGCGACGTGGGCTCCAGCTTGCGGAGGAGCTCGTAGGCCTCGACCGCGCGCTTGTAGCGGCCGTTCTCCTCGTACGCCGCGGCGAGCTTGCGCACGATCTTGCCGGCGAACCGCTCGCCGCCGATCTTCTGGAGGAACTTGTAGACGTCCTCGGCGCTCGTCTTCTCGTCGGCGATGAAGACGTCGACCAGCGCCTTGATCGCTTCGTCCTCGAGCGACTCGAGCGCTTGACGCTTGGCGAGGTTGCCACCGGACTTCTGCGCCGTGACCTCGAGCACCTTCGTGAAGCGCTTGGCCGCCTCTTCTTCTTTGCCGAGCTTCCACAGACACCACGCGCTCTTGAACAGCGCGAGGCCATACAGCTCGGACTCGGGGTGCTTGAGGACCTCTTCGTATTCGTCGGACGCCTTCTGCCAGTCCGGGGAGCCGCCGCTCGTGGCGTTGAAGTACGCCTCGCCCTTGGCCATGTGCGCGTCGGGTGCGAAGCGGCTCTTCGGGTACTTGGCGAGGATCGTCTCGAACGAGGCCAGCGCCTCTTTGTCCTTGCCCTCTTCGCCGGCGAGCGCGCCGTCGACATAGAGCGCGAGGTCGTACTGGTGGTAGCCGGGGAACTTGTCGATGACGCGCTTCACGAGCCCGCGCGCCTCGGTGAGGTCCATCTTCGGCGCCGGGCCCTTGCTGCCGATCGACTTCTTCTCCCACACGGCGAACTCCGCGAGGTGGCGGTCGCGCGCCTTCTCCCATTTGATCTCGGCGAGTTTGAGCAGCGCCTCGGGGAGATCGGGCGAGTCCTGCGGCTCGTCGCGGACGAACGCCTCGAGCAGCTTCTCGGCCTCGTCGCGGAGCTTGCCGATCGTGACGAGGTCTTCCTGGAGGCGCTTGGCCATCAGCGCCTTGGCCTGCGCGCGGAGGTGCGGGGGGAGCTTGTCGACGCCCTTGGTCGGCGTCGGGACGTCGGCCGCGGCGGAGGAGGCCTTCTTCGCCGGGGTCGCCGTGGTGGGCAGCCCCTTCTCCTGGGCCCCCTTGATCGGCGCCGCCACCGCCGGCAGCGGCAGGAGGAGGGTGAGGATCAACGCGCTCGCCCGCACAGGCGAAGAATGTCAGGGAGCCGCGCGTTAATCCACCGCTGGTTACTTGTGCCCGCGCGGTGGGCGCACCGGCTTTTGTTTCTTGCGGAACGGATCCTCGCGGGGCGCCATCGCGATCGTCGGCCACTCGATCGGACCGACCACGCGCGGCGGCTCCGGCGCCTCGCTCACGAACGCGAGGAGGTACGCGGCGGGCGCCGGTTCGCGCGTCGCCGCCGACACCCCGCCGGCGACGCATAACCAGAGCGCGGCGACGAGCGTGGACAACACAACCACCGAGCGACGCGCCTCGCGCGAGAGGGCGTCGCGCAACTCTTCGAGGCCGGAGACGAGGGTGCGCATGCGGGCCACTGCTGCACGCACCGTGCGAGGAGCCGGAAATGCGTCGCCCGAACGGCGATTCCAGCCACGGTGCGTCTTCCGGAGGGTGCGCTGCGCGCTTTGCGCAGCGAGCCGCGCAATCTCGGTTAGAACTTCGGGACAGGCTGTCCGTCTGATGGAGCACGAGCATGTACCAGCCCCTTTCGCCCTGCGCCGGTTGTCGTCGTCACGTCCGCACCATCGAGCCCGCCTGCCCCTTTTGCGGCGCGGCGCGTGAGGCCGCGGTGGTCGAGTACGGACCGGTCGTCCGTATGTCGCGCGCGGCGGTGGTCGCCGCGAGCCTCGCGCTTGCCGCGTGTCAGAGCGAGCCGCAGCCGACCCCCATCGCCAAGGACCCTGCCGCCGCCAAGCCCACGCCCACGCCCGCGCCGTCACCCACGACGACGCCTCCCGGCCTCGTCGACGATCCCGGCTCGCCGGTCGCGGAGTACGGCGCGCCCTCGCCGCCGCACCCCAAGCCGCCGCCGCCGAGCCACGCCGACGCGGGCCTCGTCGACGATCACGGCGGCATGGTCACGAAGTACGGCGCGCCGCCGCCGCCCAAGCCGCCGCCGCCCAAGCCGCCGAGCATGAACGTGCCCGCCTACGGGGCCCCCCCGCCCAAGGGCGTGCCGGGGCTATAGCGAGCCGTCGAAGCTCCCGCGTTCGATGTCTGCGCCAGCGCGATCGCGACGGGCGCTCGCATCCTCGCCGTGACTGATCCGGTCGACCCTGCCGCTGCTGATGTACATCCGATCGTCGTCCGGATGCTGTTCCGGACCACGCTCGATCGTCGTTGCCTTCCGTTTTCGGATCCGATCCGCGACGCGTCGAACGATTCCCTTACGCGGAGTCATGGCGTCTTTCCCTTCCGGCTATCGCGACAGTGATCGCTGTCGCATGCACAAGAGCTCAGCATCCGGCGTGCCGTGCATGCACCGTGCATCGAGAAAGCCGAACCGTCTCTTCACCGGTAGGAGGTGCACACCATGGGCAAGCTCGGCAGGATGCGCGTCGCAGTCATCGTGGCGGATGGATTCGAGCAATCGGAGCTCGACGTTCCGGTGAAGGCGCTCCGTGACGCGGGCGTCAGCGTGGACGTGCTCGCTCCGAACGAGGCCCATCACGACCACATCAAGGGCGAGGTGAAGGGCAGGGAGACCGCGGGCGTTCGTCCCGATCGGCTCCTGCACGACGCCAACCCCGAGACCTACGACGGCTTGGTCATCCCCGGCGGCGTGGAGAGCCCCGCGTGGATGCGCGCGTCGGGCGCACACCTCTCGTGGGTGCGGCGGATGTTCGAGCGGGGAAAGCCGGTGGCCGCGATCTGTCACGGACCATGGCTGCTCTCCGCGGCCAACACGGTCGCGGGGCGCATCGTCACCTCGCACCCCGACTGCCGCGCCGAGCTCGAGGCCGCCGGAGCGCGCTGGGTCGACCAGGAGGTCGTCGTCGATCGCGGCCTGGTGACGAGCCGCAAACCGGAGGATCTCCCCGCGTTCGTTCGCGCGTACCTCGGTCTCCTCGAACGCGAGTACACCGAGCTCGCCTCGCCGCCGAGCGGCGCCGAGCCCGTCGACATCGTCCCGCCGCAGAGCGAGGGGCGAACCACGTCCCCGAGCCTCGCCTGACCCCGTCACCCGTGGCCCCGTCTTGCGTGAGTTAAGCTGCCGCGCGTGGCGGCTCTTCCCGGTCCCTGGATCTCGATCGAGGTGATCGAGCACACCGACCGGGTCGAGGTCCATCGCGTCACCGACGAGCGCGTCGTCGCGGTCTCCGCGTCGGTCGACCGCGACGCCGACGTGCGCTTCCGCGACGAGGTGCGCGCGCTCGACGCAGCGCTCGCCGGCCCGGGACACCTCCCGATCGTGGGTGTCTCGGTCGAGGGCGCTCGGGTGATCGCGCGCCCCGCCGTCCGAGCGGCGTCCTTTCGCGAGCGGCGCTCGCTGCTCGATGCGCTGTCGTTCCTCGAGCCGGTCGCGGCGGTGCTCTCGGTGGCCCACGCTCGAGGCGTCGGGCACGGCGCGCTCTCCCCGCAGCGAATCGGCCTCGTCGCCGGCCAGACGGTCGTGATCGATCTCGTGATCGCGGCGACGCTCGGTCTTCCGCGCACGCCGGCCTACTCCGCGCCCGAGCAGCTCGACGAGCGCCCGACCGTGGCCGCGCGCGCCGACGTGTACGCGCTCGCGCTGCTGTTCCTCGCTGCGGTCAGCGGGCGCTCGCCATGGACCGACGAGCGCGAGCTCTACGTGCGCGCGCTCGATCGACAGCGGCGTCCCTCCCTCGCGGCGCTCGACGTCGCCGCCGCGCCCGAGATCGATCGCGTCCTCGAGCGCGCCCTCGCCGTCGACGCCGAGCTGCGCTTCGCGAGCGCGAGCGCGCTGTGGGCCGAGCTGCGTTCGGCGGTGCTCGCCGCCCCCGGCACCGAACCCGAGCCGCCGCGCCCGCGCGTGCTCGAGCCCATCGTCGAGCCGCGCACGCGACCTCCGAGCGCGCAGCCGTCGATCGTGATCGGCGCGAGCGTCTTGTTGATCAGCGCCGCCTTCGGGATCGAGGCGCTCGTGCGGGCGCTGCGCCGGCCCGCGCCCCCGACTCCATCCCTCGTGGCAAGTGCCGCGCCCCCGCCCGCGCCTCCCCCCTCACCCGCACCCGTGGAGGCGCCCTCCGCGCCGCCGCCGGCGCGCCCACCGGACATGGTCGCCGCCGGCGAGTCGCTGCTCGTCGACCGCACCGAGGTGACCGTGAAGAGCTACCGCGCCTGCGTCGAAGCGGGCGCCTGCAAGGAGACCCACAAGCGCGCGAGCGGCTGGAGCGAGAGCGATCCGGTCCGCAAGGAGTGGCTCTGCAACTACCACCGCCCCGGGCGCGACGACCACCCGATCAACTGCATCAGCCTGCCGCAGGCCATCGCGTACTGCACCTTCGCGGGCAAGCGCGTGCCGACCGGCGCCGAATGGACGCGCGCCGCGCGCGGCGACGACACCCGCAAGTATCCGTGGGGCGATCTGCCGCCCCGCTGCAAAGAGGTCGGCTTCGCGCGCTACGGCCCCGACAACCCCGGCTGCAACAAGCAGCCGGTCGGCACGCAGCCGGCGGACGCGCACCCGAAGACCGCGTCGTTCTACGGCGCGGTCGACATGGGCGGCTCGCTGTGGGAGTGGACGACGGACGTCTCGGCGCGCGGCCTCCCGGTCATGCGGGGCGGCGCGTGGGACTGCTCCGAGACCGGCGTGACGATCGAGTCGCGCCTGGAGCAGTCCCCGACGAACGCGGACATCACGCTCGGTTTTCGCTGCGTGAAGTGATCAGTAGCCCGGGGGCAGGTACACCGCGCGGAGGCCGGCGGTCGAGGAGTCGCAGCCGCGCTCGGCGAGCGGCTTCGCGTTCTCGGTCTCGTCGCACTGCTTGAGCGGGCCGTTCAGGTAGTCCATGTACAGATCGTGGTAGCCGCCCATGCCGGGCACGAAGCCGCGGTCGAGGCGCGAGCTGCCCCACGAGTTCTTGATGCGGAAGAACTTGATCGTCGCGCTCGGCGAGAGCGCCGCGTCGAGCTTGGCCTTGTCGGCGACCGGGTCGAGCGTGGTGCCGGCCTTGAGGATCTCACCGCTCGGCAGCGTGACCTCGTAGTCCTCCATCACGGTCATGTGACCGCCCTGGCGGCCGGGGCCCATCTTGTCGAGGGTGACCTTGCTGAACGAGCCCTGCAGGTCGCCGCTGTTGGCGAGCGCGTTGAAGTCGACGAACCACGAGAGCGGCACCGGCTGCGCGTCGTGCATCGCGCGCTGCACGCGGATCTGCGTGTCGCGGCGGTTCCACGACGAGTAGCTCACCTCGCGCCACTCGTTGGCGGCGACCTCGAGGTTGGTCTTCACCGCGACGCTCTTCTTCTGCGTCGCGTCCCACTTCTTGTAGGCCGCGGGGAAGGCCGAGGCGCGGACGACGAACGTGTTGGCCGTCGACGCGAGGAGCTTGCCGGTGGTCTTGCTGCGGGTCGTGAGGTTGCGGGCGACGGTCTTGCCGAAGACCTTGTCGAGCTGGCCGCGGACGCTCGTCGAGAGACCGAACGCCTCGTCGAGCACCTGGCGAACGAGCTGGCGGTTACGGCGCGCGGTCGTCGTCGAGAGACGGCCGGTGGCGAGCTCCTGGTTCACCTTGGAGAGCGCGCTGCTCTGCGCGTTCGACATCTCGTTGTTCGCGTCGGTCGGGATGAAATCCTTCTCCGCGGCGACGCCGTACGTCTTCACCAGGTAGTTCGCGGTGCGGAACCAGCCGCCCGTCGAGATCTCCTTCTCGCCGTCGATCTCGCCGTTGGCGATCTGCTCGAACCAGTGCCAGTAGGTCACGTACGACTGCGACGAGTCGTACTGGTTGCCCGTGGCGGTGAGGTACATCGACTCGAACCAGCTCGCGTGCGCGTAGATCCAGCAGTTGCCGATCGACTGCCGCTCGACGACCGACTGCGGCACGTCGGAGATCGCGTCCTCCGAGGCGCCCTCGGTGACGTCCTCCTCGCGGTCGGCTGTGTTCATCGCGCAACCGGTGCTGAGGGCCAGGGCGAGAAGCGACGGGGCGACGAGGCTGCGGAGGAACGACATGGTGAGGGGCTCCTGTTTTCCTCTGGCCAACTTTTCGACGGCCGAGGTGCGCCTACAGGTAGCACCCTTGTCCTACACGTCAACACATTTCACGCACCGCGGGTTTTCTCGGTAGTTTCACGCACGGCCCGCCCCCAAAGGGCGGCCCGCGCGACGGCCGCGAGCTCGATCGCCTCGGCCCCTCGGGCTGGGGGGCTGACCGATCCAGATTCCGATCTACTCGCTATTCGCGTTAGTTGCGTTAGTTGCGGAAGACCCAACTGAACACGAGCGCTGCCACGGCCGCGACTCCCGCAACTAACGCGAATAGCGAGTAGATGCGAACTTGGGAGGAGGGGTCCCTCCCGGGGCCGGGGGGCCGGAGCGCTGGAGCGCTGGAGCGACGAGCGCTGGAGCGCTGGAGCGCTGGAGGAGTGGGGGCTCGGGCGTTTCAGGACGGCGAGGACGGCGACGACAGGCGGGCCGCTGCGGCGGTGTGGCCGTAGGCGAGCTTTCGCGGCGAACCGTCGGCGAGCAGCGTGGCCTCGCGGGACACCATCGCGCGACCGAGCTCGACGCGGCGGTGTTCGGGCACCTGCTTCTTCACCACGGGGAACAGATCCTTCTCCTCTTCGTCGTGGTGGTGATCGGATTGCTCGCTCACGACGCGTAGCTTGGCCTCGAAGACCTTGTCGTCGGGATCCATCGACAGCATGTCGACGACGAGGCGCTTGAGCGAGAGGTGCTCTTCGAGGTTCTCGAGGAGCTTGCTCTCGGTCTTTGGGTCGCGCACCGCGGGGAAGAAGATCTCCTCCTCCACCGTCATGTGCGCGAGAAGGATGTCGGCGCCCTTCTCGAACGCGGCGCGGCGCTCTGGGCCTCTGGCGCGGAGCGCGACTGCGAGATGCTCTTCGATGAGATCGTGCTGAGTCTGCAAGAAGTCGATGGCGTCCACGAGGGGAGTGGATGCATGCGCGGGGCCTGCCCGCTCAACGCGACTACTTCTCGCCCTGCTCCACGCCGATCACCTCGTCGAGCCACTCGTCGCCCTCGAAGGGCCAGTACTCCTCGCCGTCCTCGAGGTAGCGCGCGGCGTCGATGGAATCGATCGCCGACTTCGGGAGGATGCCCTGGCGGATCGCGTCGACCTCGACCTCGAGGCCCTTCTTGCGGCCGAGCACCACGTCGATCTTCGCGAGGCGAGCGCGCGCGACCAGGCGAGACGAGCGCTTGTCCAGGCGCTTGAGCGCGTCGCGGGTGAGCGCGATCGCCGCCGCGTCGAGGTCGGCAAGGACGAGCTTACCCTTCGCCTCGAGCGCCTTGGCGTGGCTCTGATCGGCGGCGATCATCGCGGGCAGGCCGGTGCCCGTCATCGCGGAGCCCTCGTCGACGACGGCGAGGACCTCGCCCTCGGCGGCCCCGACCTTCTCGCTGAGGGTGTCGAGCTCGGCGCGAAGCTTGGCGATCTTGTCCTTGGGCGCGCCCGCGGCTTCGAGCGCGGCGAGCTCCTTGCGGATTGCGTCGACGGCGGCGCGCGCGTCGAGCGCCTTGTCCTCGTTGGTGGGACCGAGCTTCGCCGGATCGATCGCCGGCTTGGTGGAGCCCTTGCCGGCCGTGGGGCCCACGACGGCGGCGATCCCCTCGAGCTCCGTCTTGGTGCTCTGCAGGCCGCCGAGCTGCGCCGCGAGCCGGCGGCGCGCGCGGAGGATCATGAGCAACGCCGGGTCGGCCTCGAGCCTTCGCCAGATGCGCGCGTCGACGTCGCCCGGCTTCCCCGTCTCGGCCGCGGCGCGATCGCCGCGCTCGAGGAACGCGCGAATCTCGACGTCGGGCCCGGCGGCGAGCGAGTGCGCGCGTTCGCGGACCGCGGTGTAGCTGCCGAGGAACTTGTCGAGCTTCTTGCCCGCGCTCTCGAAGCGGCACTGGGCGATGTCGACGTAGGCGTCGAGCACGTGGGACTCGTCGTCGTAGACGTGCCCCTCGCCGAGCGTCATCAGCTCGTCGAGCAGCTCGCGCGCGCCGTCGTAATCGTGCGCCTCGTAGCGCGACGTCGCCGACTCGTAGAGGCTCTCGGAGAGGCGCCGCGAGTCCTGGGGAACCAGGTAGTAGTAGTAGCGCGCGTCGTCGTGACGACCGCCCTCGTGGGCGAGACGACCGAGCGCGAGACGCGCGAGATCGCGGACCGCGAAGAACCGGTCGTCGGCGAACACCGGCGCCGAGCTGTCCTGTCGCTTCGGATCGGCGACCTGGCAGAAGAGCTTCTCGGCCTCGACGTAGCGCCCCGCGTTGACCTCGAGCACGCCGCGGCGATAGGTGGCGGAGGACCAGAAGCGCGAGAGCGGCACGATCGACGCGTACGCCTTCATCGCGCCGTCGACGTCGCCCGTGGACTCCGCGAGGCGGCCGACGAGGTAGTCGAGCTCGCCGCGCAGCTCCTGCGCCCCCGTGTTGGCCCCGATGATCGGCGCGAGGTCGGAGATGCCCTGCTCGTAGGCTTCGTCCTCGAGCGCGAGATCGGTCAGCCGGCGGGCCGCCGAGCGCGTGGTCGCCTCTTTGGGCGGTCCGCTCGCGGCCTTGCGGAGGTAGTGGCGCGCGACGAGGTGGGCGCCGCCGAGCGCGTGGGCCTCGCCGAGCAGGCGGTAGGCGGCGCGCCCCTCGGGCTCGCGCGCGACGAGCGAGAACCGTTGGCTCTCGACGAGCGTGGTCATCGACGAGATGACGTCCCCGACGCGGCCGGCGGCGAGCGCCTCTTGCCCCTCGGCGACCTTCTCGCGGACCTCTTCGGGCGTGTACGGCGCCATCGCCGCGCCGCCGAGCTTCGCCGAAGCGAGCGCTCCCTGATACGCCTGCGCCTTGAACCCGGGATCGCTCGCCGCCACGGGCACGGGCGTGCTGGCCGACGAGGCCGC
>JALHOE010000004.1 GCA_022843175.1 Deltaproteobacteria bacterium | reverse complement strand
GGCTCGTAGCGGGAAGGTCACGCGAAGGGGGTCATGCTTCTGAGAAAACGCTCACCGGTGGGGGGCAATGGTTCTGAGAAACCCACCACCGAGGGGGGCAATGGTTCTGAGAATCGACATCAGGGCGTCGACTGCACGCGCGCATCGACTGGGCTCACGGCGCCCTCTCCCTGTCACGAGAACTCTTGTTCCCCTCGCCGGAGTCACGCGCCAAGCGAGCTGGTGCTGATCTCGTGACGTGAGGTTGCACGTCGCCCCCGCGGGTCGTATGCTTGTGAGCGTAACTCAGAGATGAGTTACGCAACAGACCGAGAAAGTCCCTTGAAAACACGCTCGATCGGGCGCCATTGGCCCGTCGGAGGATGACATGAAGGGTCTCTACGCAGTGGGCAAAGGGTTTGTGACCTACGTCTCGAGCGTGCTCTATCTCGCGCACCTGGTCGCGGCCGGCGCGGCGGTCGACGCCGCGCGAAAAGCGCTCGAAGGGCCTCGATGACCGTCCCAGCAAGGATTCCGCTCGGACCCGCGGAGGCGATCGCTTCCGCGGAGCGTGATCACGCAGGCATGCTCGCGCGACCGCGCCCCTGCCGTTTGGCCTCGTAGAGTTGCTCGTCGGCGCACTTCACGAGGTCGTTCACGCTCGCGCAGTTGTCGGGCCACGTCGCGACCCCGACGCTGATCGAGATGTCGTGCGCCTTCACGTCGGCGCAGATGCGCCGGGCCACGAGGGCCGCTTCGCCCTTGGCGGTGCCCGGCAACAGCGCCGCGAACTCGTCGCCGCCGAGGCGCGCGACGACGTCGTGATCGCGCAAATCGCGGCGCAGATGCTGACCGAGCGTCTGCAAGAGCCGATCGCCCGCGGGGTGACCGTGCAGATCGTTCACCTCCTTGAAGCGATCGACGTCGATGAGCATCAGCGAAAGCGGCGTGCCCATTCGCTGGCTGCGGGAAGACTCCTCGCGGAGCTTCTCTTCGAACGCGCGACGGTTGAACACGCCGGTGAGCGCGTCGAAGCGCGCGAGTTGCTCGACCTTGCGCAGGAGCGACAAGTTTTGCCATACCAGCGCGAGGCGATCGACGAACGAGCCGAGGAACTCGACGCGCTCTTTCGGGATGGCCTCGCGCGAGTAGACGTTGTCGGCGAAGACGAGGGCGCGCTGCTCGTCTTGCGCGGTGATCGCGAGCAGCACGAACTCGGGCGCAGGACCGAGACGCGCGAGGCCGGCATTCCTCGGCGGCTCCCGCCGTTCGAAGAGCACCGGCGCAGTCGACGCGACCGCGGCCGACACCTCATCGTCGGGATCGTCACCGGGCGCGAGGGCGAGCGTGCGCACGAACGCTTCGAGGCGGCTGTCGACGTTCTTCGCCGCGTGGTCGACCATCAGGTCGATCAGGTTCTTGTCCTGGTACTCGATGGCTTCCCAGATGCGGTGCGCCTCGGCTGCGTCGTGCGGGCCGATGGCCTTCGACCCCACGAAGGTGCGCGTCGGCTCGTCGTAGAGGAAGAGCGCCGCGCGATTGAACGCGAGTCCGTAGCCCGAGGTCAGCCCGGTGAGCATCGTGTACAGGGCCTGGTCCGGATCGGCGGCGACGAGCATCTGCTTGGTCAGCGTCTGCACCGCCGAGAAGCTCGCCGACTCGGCCGCGAACGCCTCGAGCGCGCGCGTCAGCGCGTTCGCGTCGAACAGCGACTCGAGCGCGCGGCGGCAGAGGACGCGCAGATCGAGGGCGAGCTCGGCGGCGCCGAGGGCGAGGCTACGCCGACCGCGCGCGAGCTCGAGGCTCACGACCGTTGCGCGCGCGATGTCGGTGATTTCGAGCCGCGCGCCGAGGGTGGCGAGCTTCATCAGCTGCAGCGCCGACGTCGGCATCAGGGAGACGTCGGCGGGGAGGTCGACGCGCAGCTCGATCACGGACGGCAGACGCGCGAAGAGCTCGCGCAAGTCCGCCGGAACGTTCGCGCTCCGAATCGCGCGCTGCGCCTCGGGCGGCAGCTGCTCGATCGAGGTCATCGCGCTCAGGATACTGCACACCGATGCGAAGACGAGAACAGCGCGGATCGCCGCCGCTCTTCACGTCGTACAACCCCGGGCTGCAGTCGAACCCTTCACCCGAAGTGCGCGCCGCACCGGCCACAGAAGGGCCAGAGCAGCTGACCGAGCAGCGATCGGGGCAGTGGCGCGTGCTCTCCGAGCCCCACCGCGCGCGGCGCCCCGCCCGAGCGATACGAGCCAAACAACAGATCCCACACGATGAACGTCGAGCCGTAGTTGCTGCGGCTCTCCTCGAGGATCGCCGAGTGGTGGAAGCGGTGGAGCTCGTTGGTGCTGAACACGTACCCGAGCGGTCCGAACGCGAGCCGGAGGTTCGCGTGCTGCACGATCGATACGACCCCGCGCAGCGTGGCGAGCACGACGAGGACGCGCGGATCGATCCCCAACACGAGAGGCAGCGTGACGTCGAATGCGGCGTACCACAGGAGATTGACTGGATGGATGCGGAGCCCGTTGAGCACGTAGAGACGCTCGGCTGCGTGATGGACGGCGTGGAAGCGCCACAACGTCGGGTGATGGTGCGACAGCCGATGCATCAGGTACTTGCCGAAGTCGGCGGCGAGCAGCACGCCGAAGAACTGCGCGGCGAGCGGGAGCGTGGACACCCGCGGCGACAGGCTCGCGAGCGCGGCGGCGAGCGCGTGGCCGAGGGCGGAGGCAAGCATGTCGGGTGCGCGTACGATCGCCGCGAAGCCGAGATCGGCGCGTAGGTCGCCGTGGTTCTCGTTCCATCCAGGGTCGTGCGCCCACACCCGTTCGAGCGCGAGGACACCGAGGAGCAGCGCGATCAGCGGACCGGACACCGCGAGACCAACCGGCAGTCCACGCTGATGCAACAGGTACGAGAGCCAGGGCAGGAGGGCGACCGCGAGCGGAAAGAAGGCCTTGCGCATCTCGTGTATATGTGCACACTGATGCACATGTCAACCCGAAGCTTGGGCAAGCAGCTCAGCGAGGTCCTCGACACGCGCGTCTTCCGCGCGCTCGCCGAGCCGGCGCGGATCGACGTGCTCAGGACGGTGATGATTCATGGTCCCTGCGACGTCGAGACGATCGCAGCAGAGCTCCCGCAAGACCGCTCGGTCATCTCCCGGCATCTTCAACAGCTCGAGGATGCCGGCGTCCTCATCAGCGAGCGCGAGGGCAGGAGGAGGCTGTATCGGATCGATGGTCCAGCCCTCCTACAGACGTTCGAGCGCATCCATCAGACGATCAAGAATGTGGTGGCCTCTTGTTGCCCCCCACAGAAGTGATTGCGCGGAGGACGCACAGATTTCGGCGTATGGTGGGGCGTGCTTCGGCCCACTTTGCGCGAGCCTCGTTCGGTTGATCATCGCGCGTATGGATAGCAATAAGTATCTGGAGACGCGTCCACGGAGGACGCGCGCTCACCGACTCTCCATGAACAACCACGCACCGTGGAGCGCCGGCGGTACTTCGGTCTCCGGATAGGGGCCGCGATCGACGAAACCGTGCGCTCGGTAGAGACGGTGTGCGGCGGCCATGAATGGCGCGGAGTCGAGGTAGATCGATCGGGCTCCGACCCGCTTTGCTTCGTCCATCAGGCGGCGTAGCAGGGTCTCGCCCAACCGGCGGCCGCGATGCGCCGGCTTTACGTACATGCGCTTGAGCTCGCCGACGCCGTCGCGCAGGAGGCGGAACGCGCCCATGCCGACCAATCCATTCGCGTCGCGCGCGATGAAGAACGTTCCCTCCGCGCACACCTTGTCGAGGGTGCTCTCGACGTATTCGCGCACCGAGCCGCCCATCATCGCGCGTGTGTCGATCGAGAAGTGCGCGTCCATCTCGTCGGCGACCCACGTCATGTATTCGACATTCAGATCGAGCATGACGGGGCGATCCACAGCCATGTTCACTCGATCAATCCGAACGTCGGGGGTCATGCCGCGGGGCAAGGCTACACCAACCGAGCGCCCCATCGCCGCGCGGCGTCGCCGAACTCGCGACCTCGTCGACGCGCACGTCGCGGTCGTGCGAGTCTTCGCGTCCGTGGCCAAGAAGAGCATCGCGCGGTGGCTGGTGGGCGTGCCGGTCGCAATCGTCGTGCTCGTGGCGATCGCCTTCTTCGCGATCAGGCGCGAGGTGCGCCTCGCGATTGAGGAGCAGTGCTCGGTGGCGCTGCAGGGCACGTGTACGATCGACAACCTCTCCGTCTCGGCCGACGGCGCGGCGGCGCACGGGATTCACCTCGAGGCGAAGCTCGGGCTCGCGAGCGGCGACATCGAGGCAATCGAGGTGCGCTTCGCGTGGTGGCCGCTCATCGTCGGCGAGAAGCAGGGCATCGCGCTGCGCGTGCTCGCGCCCAAATTCAAGGGCAGCCTTCCGATCGGCAACATCGTGCGCGAGGGGCGGCGAATGGGCGAGGGGCTCTCGGCGAAGAACACCCCGAGCCGAGTGCGGCTCGACGCGTTCGCGATCGAGCGGGGCGAGATCCGCGCGAGCATCCCGCTCATCGCCGACGCGCGCATCGAATCGATCGCCGCAGACTGGAAGCGCGACCGCGCGTTCACCGCTCGTTGGGAGGACGCGTCGTTCGAGAGCCTGCTCGAGAGCTACCACACCGGCGAGTGCAAGGCCGCGACCAAGAAGAACAGTGAGAAGTTGACGATCGACTGCGGCAAGCTCGTGACGACGGTCGACGTGGCGAAGCTCGAGAGCATCGCCGATCTCGTGAAGCTGCTCGCGAGGAAGAAGTAGCCGGAGCGACGAATCGACGATGGGCGCGATCGAGGCTCATGGCTCCGGACGCAACGATCGATCGACGCCACCGAGACGATCGGCAGAGCGCTCGAGCCAGCCGTCGTAGTAGTGCGCCCATCGCCGGCCGGTATGCGTGCGGTGGGCTCACCGCCCGAGCGCGCGCTGGAGGACGAAATTCAGCGCGCCGAGGATGCTCTGCCTCGCCTGCCAGAGCGAGGGGAGGATCACGGGGCCCAGCATTCTACGCTCGCCCATCTCGCGCACCATCGTCGCGCCCCGCCGGGTGTTTGCGATCGTGCATGGGATCACCCGCCACACCGGCTACGATTCACCCCATGCTCTCTCGGGTGGTCCTGGTCGGCATGTTGTGCGGTTGTCAGGGCGAGCCCGTGTCGTCGACGAACGATGCGTCGTCGAACGATGCGTCGACGAACGATGCGGCGTCGAGCGATGCGTCGTCGAGCGATGCGTCGTCGAGCGATGCGTCGTTGAGCGATGCGTCGTCGAGCGATGCGGCGACCAGCGACGCCGGCGAGCTCGCGGCGGCATGCGCGGGGAAGGGCAGCCTGGTCGTGAACGGTGACTTCTCCATGGGCGGGAGCGGCTGGACCAACGAGGCGTTCGACATCGCGCCGATCCCGGGGCCGTGCGGAAAGGCGCTCCGGCTCACGAATCTCGCGGCCTATTCCGAGCTGAGACAGCTCGTCGGCGCCCCTCCCCTGAAGAAGGGCACCCGCTATCACCTCCGCGCGCTGTTCCGCAACCCGGGCCGCGACGCAGGCCTGCAACCCGGCGTCATCGCGCGCTTCTTCCACCGCGACGCCAAGGGCGACGAGGTCTATACGCAGACGCTCGTCGTCCAAGCGCTCAACAACAAGGACTGGCACCTCGTCGAGCTGGCGGTGCCGCTAGAGCAGGACGAAGAGCGGCTCGCGATCTACGTGCTGTCGGAGGAGGCGAAGGGCCAGACCTTCGACCTCGGTCTCGTCTCGCTCGTCACGGAGTGAACGGAGTGAGAGTCACGTCGCCGACGCCGCGTTCGAGGCGGCCGGCGATAATTCGCGGCTGTTGCGCGCGCTGTCGCGCGGGAGGCCGACCCACTCGGCGCTCTTGTCCCAGAGCGTGCGCGCCGCCGCTTCGTCGTCGGCGAAACGGCTCGGCCGTCGCGCTTCGCACTTATCGTAGTACGCGCCGTTCGTCAGGCCCTCGGCCGTCGCGCAGTGGAGGGTGGTGCGCGCGCCCTCCTCGTTGCTGATCATGAACAGCTTCATCACGTGGCGTACGCCCCACGGCACCTGTCGCCACGCGTCGGACGCGACCACGCCGGGGTGCAGCGAGCTGGAGAGGATCTTCGGGTAACGGCGTGCGAGCTCCTTCGTGAAGAGCACGTTGGCGAGCTTCGACACCTCGTACTCGGGCAGGCCCGTCACGTTCGGCGTTGACCTCCGGACGGCCTCGTAGTCGATGCCCTTCGCGCGGTAGTGCGACTTGCTCGACACGTTGACGATGCGCGCGCCCGGCTCCTTCTCGAGGAGCGGCAGCAGGAGCCGCGTGAACAGGTAGTGGCCGAGGTGATTCACGCCGAAGGCGAGCTCGAAACCGTCCTTGGTCAACCCTCGCGCACCGGCCTGTCCGGCGTTGTTAACGAGGACGTGGAGCGGCTTGCCGCTTTGGAGATACCGCTCGGCGCTCGCGCGCACGGCGCCGAGGTCGCCGAGGTCGAGCTCGAGGAACTCCGCGGAGCCGCCCGCGGCCGCGATCGCATCGAGCACCGGTTGGGTGCGCTCGCGCGAGCGCGCGGCGAGGACGACGTGCGCCCCTCGGCGTGCGAGCTCCTCGGCGGTGATGCGGCCGATGCCGGTGTTGGCGCCCGTGACGAGGATGGTCTTGCCCGAGATGTTCATCGGGACGATCGGATGACGTCGCGGGGCCGCGGTCGCAAAACTAGGTCGAGGGACCGCGTTTTGCCGCGGCTCCCCCGCACCCGCGCGAGGCTACCCTAGACTCGTCGCATGGCGATGCCGCGTGTCGTTGCGGTCTGTGTGCTCGTCGCATGCGGGGGCTCGCGATCCGCGCCGCCCGCCCCGGCGCTCTCGCCGCGCCCGGCGCTGGCGGTGGCCGCGATCCCGAGCGATGACGCGGCACTCCTCCCTCTCGTGCCCGGCGCGGTCTACGAATACGACGCAACCTTCAGCGGGAAGAGCAGCCACGTCGTGCGAGTGGTGCGCACGAAGGAGACGCCGGTCGGTCGGCTGTTCTACTTCGTGGAGTCGCCAGAGGTTGCGGACGACAACCCCAGCATCGGCTCGAACAACTTCGGCCTCGGCGCGTATCGGGTGACGTCCAAGGGAATCGAGACCGCCGATGCCTACTTCCTCGATGAAATGACGAAGATTACTGCGTTGCAGTTGGCCGTCGCGTTTCCGATCGAGCACGGAGCGACGACCACCCTCCTCGGTGGCAAGAAGCTCGAGACCACGGTCGTCGGTCCCGAGACCGTGACGGTCCCCGCCGGCACCTTCGAGTGTTTGCGATTGGATCAGCGCGAGGTGTGGCCGGAGCAGGTGTACGAGGGGCGGGTCTGGCTGAGTAAGGGCGTTGGAACGGTGAAAAGGGTCTACGTCACCGGACGCACCGAGGTGCTCACCACGTTCCGCCGCTGACTCGAATCGCGGTCATCGCATTGCGCGTGGCCAACGGGGGCGCCGAGCAGCAGTACGAGGTGACGGTCACGCACCAGTGACCGCGCGGCCTCAGTCCAGCTTGTGAAAGCGGAACGTGATGAACGCGTCCTCGCCGATCATGCGCACGGTGGCCCACCACCCGTCGTCCGCGTTCGAGCGGCGGAAGAGCGGGATCTTCACGGAGCCCCTTTCGAGCGCGAAGTCGGTGGAGGGAACGCCATCCCAGCGGTCCTTCGGGATCTGCGCGCAGGTGATCGCGTAGTCCTCGCCCCATAGGCGCAGCGTGCCGCCGCACACGACAACGCGAACTGCGGAACATGCGGCAACGCGTGTGCGATCGACCAAGTGTGTACCGCCGGTGTCTGCGCCTGCCCGACCGGCAAGGTGACCTGCGGGACTGCCTGCGTCGATGTCTCGAGCGATGCCGCGAACTGCGGCATGTGCGGCAAGGCGTGTGCGGCCGGCGCCGCGTGTACCGCCGGTGCCTGCGCGTGCCCCGCCGGCAAGACCACCATCTGCGGAGCGAGCGCGACCTCTCCGGGCACCTGCTCCGACACGATGATCGATAACGACAACTGCGGCTCGTGCGGCAAGGTCTGCGGTTCGGGCCAGGTCTGCACCCTGGGCGTCTGCGCGTGTCCGACCGGGAAGGTCACCTGCGGCACCACTTGCGCCGACATCAGCAGCGATCCCGCCAACTGCGGCGCGTGCGGAAAGGCGTGCGCGGCGGGTCAGACCTGCGTCAGCGGGACGTGTAGCGCGTGCCCGACTGCCACGCCGGACGTGTGCGGCGGCGCCTGCGTCAATCGTCAGAGCGATCCGAAGAACTGCGGCACGTGCGGCAACTCCTGTCCGACGGGTTCGACCTGCACGGCGGGCGCCTGCGTGTGCCCGACCGGCAAGATCAACTGCGGCACCACGTGCAACGACGTGTCGAGCGATCCCGCCGCGTGCGGCTCCTGCACCACCAAGTGCGCGACCGGCGCGACCTGCACCAGCGGCGCTTGCACCTGCCCGACGGCGACTCCCACCGGCTGCGGCGGCGCTTGCGTCGACATGACCACCGACGTGAACAACTGCGGTACCTGCGGCGTCAAGTGCGGTGCGGGCGCGACCTGCTCCGCGGGCGCATGCATGTGCGGCACCGGCAAGGTGTTGTGCGCGGGCATCGGCTGCGCCGATCTCTCCACGGACACCAACAACTGCGGCATGTGCGGTCGTAGGTGCGGCACCGGCGCGACCTGCACCAGCGGCGTCTGCGTCTGCCCCATTGGCCAGACGCTCTGTGGCGGTCGCTGTGTCGATCTCACGACCGACCCGAGGAGCTGCGGCACCTGCGGCAACAGCTGCGGTACCGGCGGTACGTGCACTGCCGGCGCCTGCTCCTGCACGGCGCCCGCCGTCACCTGCACCGGCGCAGGCTGCGTCAACACCAGCACCGATCCGCTGCACTGCGGCTCTTGCACCACGCAGTGCGCGCGCTTCGGCACCTGCACCACGGGCAGCTGCTCGTGCCCGACCGGCACCAGCGTCTGCGGCGGCACGCCGGGCACCTGCACCGACACCACCGATGATCCACGCGCTTGTGGCAGCTGCTTCACGCAGTGCAACGATCGCCAATACTGCGACGGCAGCGGCACCTGCACCTGCCGTCCGGGCCTCACCCAGTGCACGATCCCCGGAGGGGGCGGCGGCACCATCACCACGTGCGTGGACACCTCGAGCAACCCCTACGCCTGCGGCGGCTGCGGCAAGGTCTGCGCCTCCGGCCAGGAGTGCAAGGCCGGCGCGTGCGTCGCCTCGTCCACCTCGTGTGGCCCGGGGATGAACCGCTGCACCATCGGTGGGCTCCAGGGCTGCGTCGACACCAAGACCGATCCGCTCAACTGCGGCGGATGCGGGAACCTCTGCAACAACGACGAGCTGTGCGTGGCGGGCAACTGCCGCGCGTATCGCCCCGCCGTCGGATGCACCACGAGCCCGTGCGCGACCTGCGCGGCGAGCTTCGGTGGATCCATGTTCTGCCCGGCGTACGGCACCATGAAATCGCCGATCTGCGTGGAGGGCAGCATCTGCCCCTGAGCGGTTGATCGCGTGATGCGCTGCCGTTCGATCCTCGCGATCGGACGGCAGCGTGTTATCCGATGCCCCACGCCGCACGGCTCGTCGCGGCGACAACGCCGCCGCGAAGCTCTTCTACGCTTAGTGAACGACGCTCGCCGTGATCTTGCCCGCCGGGTTGAAGTGCATCACCTCGATCACCGTGCGCCCGCGGTGGTTCCTGTAGTGGACAGCGACGCTCGACACGCCGGGGTACGCGCCGAGCAGCTCGAAGTGCAGCGGGGGCGAGCTCGCGAGCCCGCGCTGGAAGTAGTCGCGCAGCTCGCTCGTGGTGCGGATCGTCCCGTCTGCGCGGCCGAGCCGTTCGACGATCAACGGCGAGGTGTGGTGCGGCGGATCGGCGTAGTGCCCCATGATCGCCTCGATGTCGTGGCGATTCCAGGCGTCGATCCACTCGAGGGCGTCGAAGCTCATGGACAGGCGAACTTCAGACAGGGTTGCGGGTGCGCCTCGGCGGCTTCGTGCTTCAGCTTCTCCCACTCGGCGCCCGCGTCGGAGGTCTCGCCGGCGACCTTCTCGATCGCGATGAGCCAGCGGAGCATGAACTGCCGATGCTCCTCGCGCAGGTTCTCGATCGCCTTGTCGTCGGGCGCCTTCGGAGGACACCGCATGTGCATGCCGATCAAGTCGTCGCGAATCCTGGCGGCCTCGTCGGCGAACGCACGGAAGCGCTCTTTGCAGCTCTTCTCGCCGAGCTCGCACGCCACGGGCACCGAGCCGGCGAGCTTGTCGATCGCGGCGAACGACTTTTCGATCTCGTCCTTCGCGACCTTGAGCTTCGGCTCTCCGGCCGCGGAGACCTTGGCGTCGAGGATCGGCCTCGGCTCGCCTGGTCTAACCTTCGCGGGCGGTGCGGTCGACGGCGGCGGCGGCACCGGTTTGACCGCTTCGGTGTCGGGCAGCGCGGACGCGCCGTCCTTGGCGCGCGTGCACCCGGTCGCGAGCAACAACGCCGCGCTGACGAAGCGCGCGCGGCGCTTGAGTATCTCCTCGCGCGACATGAGCCGAACGTACCACGGCCGATCACGACCGTTCGTGCTGCGAGCGTGGCTGACGTTGCGCTCCGCGCATGCCCACCCACGTGACCGACCGCGCGCTCGCTTGCACCGCTTGGCTCGCCCGGCGAGGCGGACGACCGCGCGCTACGGCGCGCACTTCGTCGGCTGCGTGGCCTTGTACCAGAGGCCGTAGAGATCGGGCGTCATCGAGAAGTTGCACGTGTTGATCGCGTCGGGGGAGAGCGACTTGTGCGTCGCCACGTATTCGAGCAGGTACTCGCGCATGGTCTTGGGGTCCCACACCACCTTGCCCTTCGCGAACGCTGCGTTGCCCTGCCCCTTACATCGGAAGCTGTTCACCGCGACCTTGAAGGTGCGTGTGGCGAGCGGCGCGCCGTCGAGCGTGAGGCTCACCAGACGGGCGGGGTTCTCCTTCGTCACGTCGTACGAATAGGCGACTCGCGTGTAGAAGTCGTAGTTGTATCCCTGGACCGTCGTTTTGTAGCCACTCGGGCTCGCGGGTAACGCCGCGGCGTCGAGCGTCGGGAAGTACCGCGCGTTGATGACCAGCGCCTCGGTGAGTGTCTCGCTCGAAATCTCAACCACGCAGAGCGAATTCTCGAACGGGTAAATCGTGAATATGTCTTTGCGCCTCAGATTCCCGACGGGCAGCCCGTCGTTGGAGAGCACGGCAGACGCGGAGATGTCGACCTCGAAGCCGGCCTCCTTGCTTACTTCGATTTGAACCGCGTTGATCAGGTCTGCGAGCGCGGAGTCGACGAGACGCGCACCGGAGCTCGCGCCGAAGAACGGTCCGGTCGTCGATCCCACGACCTCCTCCACCCACGCGACCGTCGCGGCGTGCGCGGCCTTCGTGGCTTCGCTCACCGCCGGGTCGGGCGCGGAAGCGGGCTCCATCAGCGCGCCGTCGATTGCTCTCGATCGCGAACGCGCCCGGTCGGCCTCGCAGGCTCACGTTCACCCTTCCCAACTTCGAGCCCCAAAAACCAGCTTCGAGCACCAACGCCGAGCCGACCTTCGTGGGTGGTACCTCGAGGTGTGAATGGCCGCCGAGCACGACGTCGACGCCGGCGACTTGCTCGGCGACGAGGAGCATCGCGTCGTTGCTGTCCTTATTGGACGTGGGCGCGCCCCACTCCCCGATCGGTTCTTTCCAATCCGCGGGAACGCGATCCGGGCCGCTGTGCATCGCCACCACGACCAGATCGGCGCCGGCGGCGCGCATCTGTGGCACGTACGTCTGCACCGTCGCGAGGATGGGGTCGAAGCGCAGGCCGGCGATGTTCGCTGCGGGTTCGACCAGCCGGGGCACGGTGGTGAGCACGCCGAGGATGCCGACGCGTACGCCGCAGACCTCCTTGATCACGAACGAGCCGAACGCCTCGGAGCCATCGCTCTTACGCACGTTGGCTGCGAGCACCGGAAACTTCGCATCTTTGACGAACTTCTCGAGCACCTTCGTGCCGAAGTTGAACTCGTGGTTCCCGAGCGCCATCGCGTCGTATCCGATCGCGTTCATCGCGGCCGCCATCGGGTGCGTCGGGCCGTCGAGCGTCGCGTACAACGTTCCGAGCGGCGTGCCCTGGATGGTGTCGCCGCTGTCGATGAGGAGCGTGCAGGGATTCGACTTGCGCACCTCGCGGGCGAGCGTCGCGACCTTGGCGAGGCCCACCGAGGGATCGTCGACGCCGCTGTAGTAGTTGAACGGGTAGATGCGCGCGTGCAGGTCGGTCGTCGACAGGAGGACCAACGACGCCGTCGACTCGGCGGGAGGCGCCTCCACTGCTGCGTCGGCTGCGCTCCCGGCTTCAGCCGCCTTCGAGCAGCCGACCAAGAACGCAAGAACGAGGACGCGCATGGAGCGAGCCTGGACCCAGCTCGCGGATACCACGAGGGATCACGTCACTTGCCCTCATTCGTCGCTGTGCTCGCAGTTCGGATCGCCGCGCTGAAGGTGATCTTTGCTGAGCTCTTGCTCGCGGCCATCTCGGGGTAATGCAGCTTCGCGATGAGCTTCGTGGTGCACGCGATCACGTCCGGCGCCTTCATCGTCCCATCGCCCGGCTTGATCTTCTGCGGGTTACCCTTGGCGTCGATCTCGTAGTCGACGACGATCGTCCCGTTGAGGTTGGGGGTCTTGGCGAGCGCGTCGTCGTAGCAAGCGGCGACGCGCGAGAGGAACGCGCGCGGCGCGCGGAGGGCGAGGTCCTTGTCGATTCCCTCGGCCTTGGAGTCGGCGGTGTCGACGCGCACGTAGCTGTCGGGCCGCGTGAGGCTCGCGAAGACATACTCGGGGTGTCCTGCTGGGTTCTTCGCGAGGACGCAGTGCAGCGCGAGGTACTCGGGATATCCGGGCTCGTAGCGGAGACATTGCGCGTCGCCGATCACGCCGCGCGAGATGCTCGGGTCTGCTGGCTCGGAGGAGGGCGGAGGAGGTGCCGACGCCACAGCGGACGGTGACGGCGCGGCGGTGGGCGCAGCGGTTGCGGACGCGACCGCGGGAGCGGGACACGGCGCGGCGGGTTGAGGCTCGCTGCCTGCGCAGGCCGAGATCGAAACGATGCCACAACAGAGGAGAACGGGCGCCAATCGCATCGACGCAGCGTACCCGAGCGCCGAGTCGCTGTGCCAAGGCCGCGCTCGATCGAGGCGAGGATCCCATGCTCCAGTAGCGTGCTGCCGCGAAATTGGATGCTTGCGTGGCATTGCGTTCCCCACTCGCGGGGCGCATGGTCGTCCCAAGAGCGTCGTCAGCCGGGCGAGCGCGCAAACAGACTTCGGCCCTGATCCGCGGTCATTCGAGGCGATCATGGGCGAACACAGCCGTGGGCACAGGTCTATCCGCACGATCGCAATGCTCGGCAATCACCTGCCGCGGCAGTGCGGAATCGCAACCTTCACGACCGACCTCATCGACGCGATCGCGAGTGAAGCCGACGATCTGCAGTGCTTCGTCCTTGCGATGAACGATGCCGGCGAGCGGCACGAATACCCGGCGCGCGTTCGGTTCGAGATCGCCGAGGGCGATCTCTCTGCGTATCGCCGGGCAGCGGACTATTTGAACATCAACTCGGTGGACGTGCTGTCGGTGCAGCACGAATACGGCATCTTCGGCGGAAGCGCCGGCGAGCACCTCCTCGAGCTGCTGCGCGAGCTGCGGCGGCCGGTCGTCACGACGCTTCACACGATCCTCGAGAGCCCGAGCCCGGCGCAACGCACCGTGATGGATTCGGTCGTCTCGCTTTCGGAGCGCGTCGTCGTGATGAGTGACGACGGGGCCGCGTTGCTCCGCAAGGTGCACGGGGTCGACGCAGCCAAGATCGACGTCATTCACCACGGAATCCCGATCGCGCCCGATCGCCGGAGCCTTGATTCGGTCGATGCGCGCTCGGTCATCCTCACGTTCGGACTGCTCTCGCCCGACAAGGGCATCGAATACGTGATCGACGCGATGCCAGCGATCCTCGAGCGTCACCCGAACACCGTGTACGTCGTCCTCGGCGCGACCCACCCGCACGTCAAACAACACCACGGCGAGGCTTATCGTCACATGTTGCAGGCGCGCGCCGAGCGTCTCGGCGTCGAGGGGAGCGTCGTGTTTCACAACCGGTTCGTCAGCCACGAGGAGCTCCTCGAGTTCCTCGGCGCCGCCGAGCTGTACGTGACGCCGTACCTCAAAGAGGAGCAGAGCACGTCGGGCACTTTGGCCTACGCGGTGGGGAGCGGGAAGGCAGTCATCTCGACGCCCTATCGGTACGCGCGCGAGCTGCTCGGAGATGGGCGCGGGGTGCTCGTTCCGTGGCGCGATGCGGCGGCCATCGGTCGCGAGGTCATCGCGCTCCTCGACAACCCGGCGGCACGCGCGATGATGCAAGCGCGCGCCGCGCGCTACGGGAGCTCGATGAGCTGGCCGATCGTGGCACGTCGCTACCTAGACAGCTTCGAGCGGGCGCGCGCTTCGCACGCGGAGCGACGTCGCATCGGCCTCGCGGCCAAGTCGCCCTCGCGCCGCCGCGCCGAGCTCCCCGACCCGAACCTCGCCCACGTCGGCCTGATGACCGACGACACCGGCATGCTCCAACACGCGTGTTTCGATGTGCCTCGCTACCGCGATGGGTATTGCCTCGACGACAACGCGCGGGCGCTGCTCTTGATGACCCTCGTCGACGAAGCGCGAACCGAGCCCGCCCCGCTGGTGCGCACCCTCGCTACGCGCTACCTCGCCTTCGTAACCGACGCGTTCGACGAGGCCACCGGTCGCTTCAAGAACTTCCTCACCTACGACCGCAGCTGGCGCAACGAGGTTGCGTCGGACGACAGCCACGGTCGCGCGCTCTGGGCGTTGGGCGCAGTGGTCGGACGCTCCTCCGACGCCGGGCGACGCAGCCTCGGCGTGCGGTTGTTTCTCGACGGGCTTCCGGCCTCTCGGTCGCTCACGAGCCCGCGCGCATGGGCGTATACGCTGCTCGGCATCGACGAGTACCTGCGCGCCCTCGCGGGCGACAGCAACGTCGAGGCGGTGCGCTCGGAGCTCACCGCGAAGTTGGTCGAGCGCTTCGAGCACTCGCGGGTCGAGGGCTGGCCCTGGTTCGAGGATCGCTTGACCTACTGCAACGCGCGGCTGCCGCAGGCGTTGCTCGTGTCCGCGGCGCGCATGGGCGACGAGAAGATGATGGCGATCGCCGAGCAGTCGCTCGGTTGGCTCGCGAGCCAACACGTCGCCGCCGACGGCTCGTTCGCGCCGGTGGGAACCAACGGGTTCCACGTGCGCGGCTCACCGCGCGCCGGGTTCGATCAGCAGCCCGTCGAGGCCGCAGCGATGGTCTCGGCCTGCATCGACGCGCACCGAGTGACCGGTCAGGCGCGCTGGATGGAGCATGCGCGCCGCGCCTTTCAGTGGTTTCTCGGCCAGAACTGCCTCGAGCTGCCGGTCTACGACGCGCGGACCGGAGGCTGCCGCGATGGCATCCACCAGGACCGCATGAACGAGAACCAGGGCGCCGAGTCGACGCTTTCGTTCCACATCGCGCTCGCCGAGCTGCGCGCCGCCGATCGGTTGGCTGCGAGGGTCGCGCCGCCGGTGGTCAAGACGCGGGTAGGGCAGTCCCTTCCGCTCGCGGAGACCGCCTCGTGAAGCGCACCTACGATGTGTTGTTCGACCGGCACCCGAAGAACCCCATCCTCACCGCGGCCGATTGGCCGTACCCGGCGCACACCGTCTTCAACCCCGGCGCGACACGATTGCGCGACGGGACGACATTGCTCCTCTGTCGTGTCGAAGATCGCCGCGGCCACTCCCACCTCTGCGCGGCGCGCTCGAAGAACGGCGTAGACGGGTTCGTCGTAGACTCCCAGCCGACGCTACGGCCCGAGCCCGACAAACACCCCGAGGAGCTGTGGGGCGTCGAGGATCCGCGGATCACCTGGGTCGAGGAGCTGAAGAAGTACGTCGTCGCCTACACCGCGTTCAGCAAGGGGGGCCCCGGCGTCGCGCTCGCGCTCACGGAGGACTTCAAGTCCTTCGAGCGGTGTGGGCTCGTCATGCAGCCCGACGACAAGGACGCAGCCCTCCTGCCGCGGCGCATCGACGGCAACTTCGCGCTCATTCATCGGCCGGTGACCGACGCTGCGGCCCACATCTGGATCTCGTTCTCGCCCGACCTCCGCAACTGGGGCAACCACAAGCCGATGTTGCTCGCGCGGAAGGGCGCGTGGTGGGACGCGAACAAGGTCGGTCTGTCGCCGCCGCTCATCGAGACCGAGCGCGGTTGGTTGATGATCTACCACGGCGTCCGCCACACCGCGGGCGGCAGTCTCTATCGACTCGGCCTCGCGCTCTTCGACCTCCGCCAGCCCGACGTGTGCTTGCTTCGAGGCGACGAATGGATGTTCGGTCCCGAGGCGCCGTACGAGTGCAAGGGGGACGTCGCCAACGTGGCCTTCCCCTGCGGAACGACGCTCGGCGACGACGGGGACACCATCCACATGTATTACGGCGGCGCCGACAGCTGCATCGCCCTCGCGACGGGCAGCGTGCGTCGGTGCTTGCGTTGGCTCGACGAGCACGGACGCCCGCCCGCGTAGGGATCGACGAAATCCGTGGGGGCCGAGCTGCGACGTATCCAGAGGAGTGACCCCGTAGCGGTATGAGGCGGTCGACTCACTCCAAAACGGCCACCGACGTCCAACCCGCGCCGAGAGGCACCGTGTTCGCCGTGAGCTCGAGGAGCTGCAGATTCAAGTCGTCGTCGGGCTGCAGGCGCGCGATCCGCGTTCGTCCATCGACGCGCCGATACCAGACCATCGTCGCCCTCGTGCTGACGAACGCGTCGAAGTTGCGCTCCGGCCAGGGTTGGCTGCGCCACACGCCGACGTTCGTGATGGCATCGGCGTCGCGCTCGAGGATGAGCAGCCCCGGCTCGGCGCCGTGCGCCATGTACACGAACATGTTCGACGTCGCGTAGGCCGCGAAGTGCGTCCAGCCCCACGTGGCGCCGTTGCTGTGCTTTCCGACGAGCGTGTTCGAGGCGGACGAGAGCCGGCCCGTCCAGATACCGCCGTTGGCGGTGTACAGCGTGATCCTTCCGCCGCGCGTCGAGAACACGAGGTCGTGACCGACGAACTGGGCATCGTCGGCGCCCCCGAGAGGCCGGTCGTACACCGTGGAGAACGCACCGGAGACGAGGTCGTCGACGTGGACGGCGCCGTCGGCCCTGCGGTACCAGAGCACGCGACCGGGCGCGATCGCGATGGCGCGCGACCAACCACCGGTGCTCGGCAGCGGCGTCAGGGAGAGACGCCGCGAGGCTTCGACCGTTCCGAGGACACGCTTTCCAAGAAGCTGCCGGCCACGACGCCGGCGACGGCCACGCCGATCAACCCTGCGCCCACTCGCGGCGACAGGGCCGTGCGCGCCGGCGTCTCCACCGCGGGCTTGGGCGGCGCTGTCACCACTGGCTGCGGCGTCATCGTTAGCTCCACCTTCGCGTGCTGACCGCTCGCCACCGAGACCACGATCAGCACGGGCGCGTAACCCGCCCTGCGCGCCTCGACAGACACCGACTCGGCGACGACGCGCAGCGGAGAGAGCGGCGCTTCACCGAGCTCGGCGCCGCCGACGCGCAGGCTCGCTCCCGCGACGCTGCACGTGACCTCCAGCCACCCGAGGTGGGCCTGGACAGCGGCCAGCGCCGTGCGCAGCGGCTCGGCGTTCTTCGCGATCCATGGGTCCTCGTCCCTCGCGAGCGCCAGCAGCAGATCGCGCTCGGCGTCGACCCACCGCGACAACGCCTGCTCGGCGAGCCCGATCTGCGCGATGACCCGCGGGGTCGCCTCGATGGCGTACGCGCGGCGAAACACCGCGAGCGCTTCGGCGTCGTGCCCGTCGCGGCGCAGCTCGACGCCCTGCTTCACGAGATCGTCGACCTCGGACGCGCGCGCGGCGCTCGCGGTCAACGACATTGCGATCGCGAGGACGCAGGCCGCTCTACTCGAGGATCGGTGCACCGTTCGAACCGATCTGCGGCTTGGGAGGGACGACCGCGGGAGCGGGCGCCGAGGCGCTCGCCGTCGCCGTCACGGCGCGTGGCATCCACGGCTTCTTCGCGACGACGGGGGTGACGCTCGCCGAGACCGAGGGCACGGGCGCCGCCGGCGGGGGCGGCGCGGCGGGCTCGGGGCTCGCGACGGGCGGTGGTGCCGCGGTGACCGGCGTGGCGATCGCCGCACGTGAGCCGCGCGCCAGGTAGCCGCCGATGCCCAACAACGCCGCAGCGGCCAACACCAGCATGGTCGCGAGGCCGCGACGGTCGAAGCGTTGATTCGTCGTTCGCGCGAGGGCGCCCTCGGTCGGCGGGGGATCGGATTCGCTCCGCTGGGAGTCGTCCATCGTGGTCTCCGCAGCGCGCGCCTCGAAGACCGTGGCCCAGGTGGTCCAAGCCCGCCCTCTCGCGAAGGGGACGAGCGCCGCGCCGAGCGCGCGCAGATCGGAGAAGCGGCTCCGCGGATCGCGCGACAGAGCGCGCAGCACCAACGCGTCGAAGGCAGCGGGGAGGCCCTTCTTCACCTGGCTCGGCGGCCGGACATCGCCGTCGAGGATCGCGCTCATGATCTCGGGCGCGCTCTCGCCGAGGAACGGGAGCTGGCCGGTCGCGGCCTGGTAGAGCATCACGCCGAGCGCCCACTGATCGGCGCGCGCATCGACGTGCGTGGACGAGCGGATCTGCTCGGGCGCCATGTACGAGAGCGTGCCGACAGCGACCTGCTCGCGCGTGATCTCGGCTTCGTTCGGACCGGCGACCTTGCTGATCCCGAAGTCGACGACGACCGGCGACTCTTCTCCGTGCAGTCCCACCGCGATCAACACGTTGGAGGGCTTGAGGTCCCGGTGGATGACGCCGGCGTCGTGCGCGGCGCTCGCACCGGCGACGACCGGGAGGAGCAGTGCGGCGACGCGGTCGACCGGCATCGGCGCGCTTTCGTGCAACAGCGCGGCGAGCGTCGGCCCCTCGACGAGCTGCATCACGAGATAGGGGACGCCGCCGGCAGCCCCGACGTCGATGACGTCGATCACGTGTGGATGGCGGATTCGCGCGATGGCGCGACCCTCGCGCTCGAACCGCGCGGCGGCGACGGGGGTGCGCGCCAGCGACCGGTGCAGCACCTTGATCGCGACCCGCTTTCCGAGCGCGGTATGCTCCGCGGCGAACACCGTGGCCATGCCGCCTCGCCCGAGCTCGCTCGTGATTCGATAGGGGCCGAGCCGCGCGCCCGGTTCGACGGGCGAGGTTTCGGCGTCCATCGGCCAATCGATGGACCAAACCGCCAACCGGCGGCAAGGCGCTCGTGCGCTAGACTGCCCGCCCGCTCGTGGCTGGATCGCTCGACACCGTTACCGAGGAAGACGCCCGCGGCAGCATGCGCAGCCGGTGCCCCGAACGGCGGCTTGTTTTGTCGATGGAAGCGGATCGCCCGAGGCAGGGCGGCGCCTCGTATTCGCTCGTCGGAGTTAATGAGGTAACGATCGGCCGCGGCGAGAGACGTCGCGCGACACGGACCACCGCCGACGGCTACACCACGTTGGCCATCTCGATCCCTGCTCGTTCGGCGTCGGCGCTCCATGCGCGCCTCGTGCCCGCCGGCGGCGAGTGGATCGTCGAGGACGCCGGGTCGCGCAACGGCACCTCGATCAACGGCGCGCGCGTGCAGCGCGCGGTCCTGGGCGAAGAAGACGTGCTCGAGCTCGGGCGCACGTTCTTCCTGTTGCGCAGCTCGCTCATGTCGCCGCACGTGCCGCCCGAGCTCGACGTCGAGTCGCCGGTCGACGATGGCCTCGCCACGCTCGTCCCGACCTTGATCGAGCAGCTCGCCGCGGTGCGGAAGATCGCGCGGTCCAGCGTGCCGGTGCTGCTGCATGGCGAGACCGGCACCGGCAAGGAGCTGCTCGCGCGCGCGCTTCACGCGCACTCCGGACGCTCCGGCGCGTTCGTCGCGGTCAACTGCGGCGCTCTCCCGGAGACGCTCGTCGAGAGTCAGCTCTTTGGCCACGTGCGCGGCGCCTTCTCCGGCGCGCTCCGCGACGAGCCCGGTCTCGCCCGCGCGTCCGACGGCGGCACGTTGTTCCTCGACGAGGTGTTCGATCTCCCGCTGCCCGCGCAGGCCGCGTTGCTTCGCATGCTGCAGGAGCGCGAGGTCATGCCGGTGGGCAGCACGCGTCCCGTGCGCGTCGACCTCCGCGTCGTTGCGGCGACGCACCAGTCCCTGCGCGACGCCGTCGCCGAGGGCTCCTTTCGCGACGACCTCCTCGCGAGGCTCTCGGGCTTCCTCGTCGAGCTGCCGGCGCTCCGCCGTCGCAAGGAAGATCTCGGCATCCTCGTCGCCGCGCAGCTCGCGCGCCTCGCGCCCGAGCGGCGCGACGTCTCCCTCGCGCCCGAGTTCGCGCGGGCCCTGTTCCTCCACGAGTGGCCGCACAACATCCGCGAGCTCCACCAGCTGATCGCGTCCGCCCTCGCGCTCGCGGACTCCGACGTGCTGCGGCGCGAGCTCCTGCCGCCGTCGCTGCAGGAGCTCTTGAGGGCGCCGCGGGCTGCATCGCCCAGCGAGCCCGCGAAGCCGTTCGACGACGAGGACGCGCGCTTGCGGGTCGCCCTGATCCGCCATCTGCGTGAGCAGCGGGGGAACGTCGCGGCGGTTGCGCGCGCGATGGGCAAGGCGACGATGCAGGTCCATCGGTGGATGAAGCGCTACGAGATCGACGTCAACGACTTCCGGGCGTGACCGGCTCGAGGGACTACCGGCAGGTGTTCGTTGCGGGGTCGCAGCTTCCGCTCTGGCACTGGGCCGAGTCGAAGCAGTGGGTGAAGCACGCACCGCCGATCGGCTCGCAGTTGAACTTCTCGCAGGTGTTCGAGACGCCCCAGGTGATCGTCGAGGTGCGGCTGGCGTTGCAGCGGATCGCGACGGAGGCGAAGCAGGCGTTGTTCACGCAGGTGCTGCCGCTCGGACAGTGCGAGTCGAGGCTGCAGCCGCGTGCGCTGATCGTCTCGCGGTAGGGAACGCCGTTCGGGAGGAAGTTCTCACCGGGGCCGGCATAGACCGGCCTCGAGCCATCGGGGTCTTCCGCGCCCAGGTACGAGCAGGCGTTGTTGGCGCAGGAGTAGTGTTCGCCCGAATGATGCGGCACGGTCGAGCAGTCTGTCGCGGCGGCGGTGCAGGTCGTCTTGCACATCCCGTTTTCGCAGGCGTAGGCCCCGCAGTCGACGCGATCACCGCGCGCGTTCCGCGCGGTGTGCTGGTCCTCGCACCAGCGCGCCTCGTCGACGACGCGGCACTGACCGGCGAGGCACTCCTGGCGGACCGGGCATTCGTTGCTCGAGCCGCACGACGGATACTCCGCGGTGCTGCGGGCGCTGATCCCGAGCCAGCCGGTTCCGATGGCGTTGACGCCGCTCATCGCCGCCCACGAGTGGTCGTTGAACTGCGGCGTGTGGCGGTACCAGCGGAGCGAGCCGTCGGCCTCGACGGCGTAGATCATCCCGGAGCCGCCGCACCACACGTGCTGCTTGTTGCCCCAGCCGGTCTTGAGCAGCACCGGCGACGCGTTGATCGGAGTGCCGTTGCGGTTTGGATCTCGGTACCACACGAGATCGCCGTTCTCGCGCACCGCGTAGATGTTGCCGTCCTGGCACGTGAAGGCGTGCTTCATGTTGCCCCAGTTCCACGCGATCGGGGCTCCGGAGTTGCCGGCCCACTCGTAGGTGCCCGTGGCGCGTCCCGTGTGCCGGTAGTAGCGGAGGTGGCCGTCGTTCAGCTGCACGTAGATGACGCCGTCGCCGCCGGAGAACGCCTTCTTGATGTCCGCCCAACCGTCGCCGATCTTCCGCGCGCCGCTGTTGGGATCCCACGCGACGTTGCCGTTGGCAGCGTCGTCGCTCTGCGCGTCCTCCGCGCATGCCAAGAGCTCTTAGCCCGGCTCTCCGATACAGCCCCCGCGACCGCGGCTCCCGACCTGCGACGTCGACTTGCCGATCAACGTGCACTTCCTCGTGCTGGTCGAGCGCGTCGGCGTCCGGGCGTCGTAGGTTCTCGGAGGGCTATCGCGATGCGCGGCCAAAACACACGACGCTGGACTCACGACTTGGGTGTCGCATATGCTTGCCCCCGCGGGACGGTCGTGCATGCGCAGTGCACCTGCCAGACATGTGCACCGCGCGTGGGCGGACGAAACGCTCTCGCCACAGAGCCGAGAGCCGGGCAAAGATCCCAGCACAACCCGTGAGGCCACCACCGGAGCGCGAACGAATGATGGGACGCGAGGAAGAAAAAGAGACTCGGCTTTGGGTCCGCCGCCTTGTTGCGCGCGCCATTCACCCCGAGACCGCATCTCCGCCCTGGCAGAACGAGGCCAGTGAGTGCGGGGATTCGGTACGCCCTCAGCTAAGCTTCGTCGGCGTTCGCGAAACGCTCTCGACGCTCTTTGATCTCGATGCATCGGGAATGGCGGATCTCGGTCGAGTGCCGCAAGGGCGCACGGGTCAGAAGCTGCTCGCTCTGCGCTACTTCATCGAAAACGGCAACGTCTGGCTGCACCACTTTGCATGGCAGAACGCCCTCCGCCAGCGAACTCGCGAAACCGCGGACGCGCGCGCGAACGAGGACATCGAAGATAGAATCCGCACGCTCTGGAGCACTATTGGTACCTTGCGCGCACGGGTCGTGAAGCCAGACGCGCGCTGGGTGGAACGACTGCTTCATTCTGCAGGACCGCTGTCATCCGCACCGCTCGAGACGGAGGTGTTGGAGGTACTGGTGACGCTCTCGCGCCACCAACAGTCGCGCGTGGCGCTACGTTCGTGTCTGCGTGAGCGAGCCGGAAAGCTGTTCCGCGACGACCCGTTGCTCCTTGATCGCGTCTACTTGGCGTCGATCGAGCTGGATCGCTACCCCGCGACCTCGGTCTCCGCCGGAACGCTCCGCTACGTCTTGGTCGCGGACAAAGGAGAAATGGGCGTTCGCGCAGTGCGCGAGGCGCTGGACCTCGGGAAGGTTCCCGTCGTGCTGCATAGCCTTGCGGACGACAGGAACGCTCTTCAGGTGCGTCTCGCCCATGAACACGGTGGTTTCGCCATCGGTCTCGAGGGGGCTTTTCGCGAAAGCTACGCGGGCTTCGCGCAGATGACCGCGCGCGTCGAGGAGGTCTTTCGCGAGCGATTCGCGACCGACTGGCACGACGAGCTCGGTC
This sequence comes from Deltaproteobacteria bacterium, assembly GCA_022843175.1. Lineage (GTDB taxonomy): Bacteria > Myxococcota_A > Polyangia > Polyangiales > JADJMO01 > JALHOE01. Next base: position 90,288 of record JALHOE010000004.1, on the reverse strand, counting down.
GAGCAGCGATCTACCCCGGCTACGGTCCGCTTGCGGAGAACGCTGCAGCCATCGGCCACTTTCGCCGGAGCGGCATCGTGTTCGTTGGGCCCATGCAGGATGTTGTCGAGCAGGCGGGAGACAAGCGGCAATTTCGCGCGATCGTCGAAGCATTGGCGCCCGAAGCGGTCACACCGGGAATCGTGATTGGCGATCGCGATCCCGCGGCCATTCTCGAGCAGATTCGCCGGGCCGAGGCGCTCGGGACGATCGCGTTCCCGGGACGCATCAAGGCAGCGAACGGTGGTGGTGGCCGCGGCCAAGCCATCGTGGCCTCGCCCGACGATCTCGATTCGGCGCTTCTCAAGGTGCTCGGGGCGATCGAAAGCAACGGCTGGGAACCTGGCGTGATGTTCGAGCAAAACATTCCGGAGACGGTGCATCTCGAGGTTCAGGTGCTGCGGGATCGGTTTGGTAATACCCGCCACTTCGGTATGCGCGACTGCACGGAACAACGCGCCAGCCAGAAAATTCAGGAGGAGGCACCGCCCGCGCTGCTCCATCACCGCCCCGACCTGCGGTCCTGGATCGAAAAGGCGGCGGTCGAGATTGCCGATCGAGTGGGCTACGTCGGCGCGGGAACGATCGAGCTCATGTACAAGAATGGCAAGGTCTACTTCCTCGAGATGAACACACGCATCCAGGTCGAGCATCCGGTAACCGAGGCTTCGCATGGATTACGGCGCAAAAACGGTCGCGTCGAGGCGCTCAATCTCGTTGCTTGGCAAATACGCCTTGCTGATGGGCAGCCAATCGACTTCACGCAAGACGATGTTGTTCAAACGCACGTTGCACGCGAGTTCCGTATCAACGCGGAAGCGTGGAATCCGATGCTCAAGGACGCACGCGATGGAAAGCGCGGGATGTTTCTGCCGAACGCCGGGATCTTCGACACGCTGAACGTGCCGACTGGGGCAAGCGCCTCGCCGTCGGGCAAGCGTAGGAATGGCGCGCGTGGCGTCAGAGTTCGCTTCGACGTTGGATTTTCGAGTGGCGATGTCCTCGTCAACAAGGATCCGACCTTTGGCAAGCTCGTCGTCGCGGTCCCGGCAGATCAACCCGAGCCCTATGAGGTCTTGCGCGAGGCCAGCTTGCTCGTGCTCGCAGAAATGCGTATCGAGGGCCGGCAGGTCCGCTCCGACGGCAGCGTTATCGAGGGAAGCCGGTTCCAAAACAACCTGTCTGCGCACCGCTGGATTTTGGAGCACGCGATCATGCGCCGCCACGCTCGCGGGGAAGAGGTCGACCGCCGTCACGTTAACTGGGTGGTTGATGCGCTCCGGGAGTCCGCCGCGGCGCCGACATCCGAAGGCTAATTTAGTGCGGGGATCTTCGCCGGGTACTGGCGCGACGGCACTGCGAGCGCTCTCCGCGCGGCGCGCTTGACGTACGACACCGGTGTCGCGTATTGTATGGCGCATGTCGCACCGTTGGCTCGAGAACGCGCGAATGAACTATCAGAACGCGTCGTGTTCGGGCCGGCCGCGGGGCACGTCGCGGTGAGGAAGGTGCTTCCCGCAGTCCTGGTCCTCGCCGACGGCTCCGTGTTCGGAGGCATATCGGTCGGCGCTGCTGGCATGTCGAGTGGCGAGGCTGTCTTCAACACTGCCATGACGGGCTACCAGGAGGTCGTGACAGATCCGTCTTACGCGCGACAATTGGTCGTGCTGACCCAGCCGCACGTCGGCAACACGGGCTGCACCGATGAGGACGATGAATCGACGGGGGTCGCCGCCGCTGGGCTGATCGTCCGCGACGTCCCAGGGCGGGCAAGCAATTGGCGTAGCAAGTTCAATCTGCCCAACTGGCTCAGAGCGCGAGGGGTGATCGCTATCGCCGACGTCGATACGCGAAAGCTCACACGGCGGCTCCGCGAGCGTGGCTCGCAGGGGGGAGCGCTGTGGGCAGGGGCAAGCGAGAAGGATGCTCCAGATCTCGATGCGGTCTTGGCCTTCGCCCGCTCGTTCCCGGGGCTATCCGGAGTCGATCTGGCCAAAGGCGTCTCCACCCGTTCGCCGTACGTTTGGCGCGAGGGGTCGCTCGACGTCGCGGGCGCCGCGAATGCGCGCGCCGAGCCGAAGCACCACGTCGTTGCGTATGACTTCGGCGTAAAGCGAACGATCCTTCGTCGCTTGGTAGATCAGGGCTGTAGGGTGACCGTGGTGCCGGCCGGCACGTCGGCAAGCGATGTGATGGCGCTCGCTCCCGATGGCGTGCTCCTTTCCAACGGACCAGGCGATCCTTCGGCATGCGGTTCCGCCATTGCGGCTGTCCGCGCGCTCGTCGACGCCCGGATACCGACCTTCGGGGTCTGTCTTGGTCATCAACTGCTCGCGCTCGCCATTGGGGGCCGGACGTTGAAGATGAAGTTCGGTCATCACGGCACGAACCACCCCGTCCAGGACCTCGACACCGGCCGCGTCATGCTCACATCGCAGAACCATGGGTTCGCGGTCGATGAGGCCACCCTTCCCGCCCGCGTCCGCGTCACCCATCGCTCGCTTTTCGACGGCTCCAACCAGGGGATCGCCCTCCGCGATGCCCCCGCCTTCGGCTTCCAGGGCCATCCAGAAGCTGCGCCGGGCCCCCATGACCTCGCACCCCTCTTCGACCGCTTCGTTGCCCTGATGGGAGCGCGCTGAATGCCCCGGCGAAACGACCTTCAATCCATCCTTATCATCGGCGCCGGTCCGATCGCCATCGGCCAGGCCTGCGAGTTCGACTACTCGGGCGTCCAAGCGTGCCGGGCGCTCCGCGAGGAGGGCTATCGGATCATTCTGGTCAACTCCAACCCCGCCACGATCATGACGGATCCGGACGTCGCGGACGCCACCTACGTCGAACCCATAAACCTTACGAGGGTCGAGCAGATCATCGCCAAGGAGAGGCCCGATGCGCTGCTGCCGACGATGGGCGGCCAGACGGCACTCAACTGTGCGCTTGCGCTCGCCGACGCGGGGGTTTTCGAGAAGTACGGTGTCGAGCTGATCGGAGCGACCCGTGATTCGATACGCATGGCGGAGGACCGAGAGCTCTTTCGCCGGGCGATGCACGAGATCGGTCTTCCGTGCCCTCGAGCCGCGATCGCCCGATGCCTGGGGGACGCAAGAGACATCCAGCGTGCCGTCGGGTATCCGACCGTTATTCGCCCGAGCTTCACCCTCGGTGGAACCGGCGGCGGGATTGCGAACGACGACGCCGAGCTCGAGGCGATCGTCACGCGCGGCCTCGACCTCTCACCGGTGCGGGAGGTGCTGGTCGAGGAGTCGTTGCTCGGCTGGAAGGAGTTCGAGCTGGAGGTGGTCCGCGACGCGTCCGACAACTGCATCATCGTTTGCGCCATCGAGAACGTCGATGCGATGGGCGTCCACACCGGCGACTCGATCACGGTCGCCCCTGCGCAGACGCTCTCCGACAAGGAGTACCAGCGCCTTCGCGACGCCTCGATCGCCGTGCTCCGCAAGATCGGCGTCGCGACGGGCGGGGCGAACGTCCAGTTCGGCGTCCATCCAGGCGATGGCCGGCTCGTCGTGATCGAGATGAACCCGCGTGTGTCGCGCTCCTCGGCGCTGGCCTCCAAGGCCACGGGGTTCCCCATCGCGAAGATCGCCGCCAAGCTAGCGATTGGCTACACGCTGGATGAGCTAGCCAACGAGATCACCGGCGGCGCAGTTCCCGCGTCGTTCGAGCCGACCATCGACTATGTGGTCACCAAGATCCCGCGCTTCGCCTTCGAGAAGTTCCCAACGACGAACGCGAGGCTCACGACGCAGATGAAGTCGGTCGGCGAAGTGATGGCGATTGGACGTACGTTCAAGGAGTCGATCCAGAAGGCCATTCGCGGGCTCGAGATCGGCAAGAGCGGATTCGACCCCACCGGGGACGCGGAGCGCGGTGAGCAAGGCCTCGTACGGATCCGAGAAGAGCTCGCGAAGCCTGGCGCGGACCGACTCTTTCATGTGGCTGAGGCGTTCCGTGCGGGACTGTCGGTGAGCGATGTGCACGGGCTGAGCGCCATCGACCCCTGGTTCCTGGATCAGATAGACGAGCTCGTCGCCGTCGAGGCCCGAGTCCGAGCCGGCGGAGTTGCCAGCCTGGATCGCGCCTGCTTACGCGAGTGCAAGCGAAGTGGGTTCTCCGACGCGCGCCTCGCCGTACTCACGGCTTGCCACGAGGCGGACATCCGCGAGCGGCGGCGAGCGCTGGGCGTGCGGCCGGTGTACAAGCGCGTCGATAGCTGTGCGGCAGAGTTCGCTAGCGCAACACCCTACCTCTATTCAACTTACGAGGACGAGTGCGAAGCGGCGCCGACGCTGCGAGACAAAATTGTTATTCTGGGAGGTGGACCCAACCGCATCGGTCAGGGGATCGAGTTCGACTACTGCTGCGTGCATGCGTCAATCGCGCTACGCGAAGCGGGCTTCGAGACCATCATGGTCAACTGCAATCCGGAGACCGTGTCGACCGACTACGACACCTCGGATCGGCTGTACTTCGAGCCGGTCACGCTCGAGGACGTTCTGGAGATTGTTGAGCTGGAGCGGCCGAGGGGCGTCGTGGTTCAGTACGGCGGCCAGACGCCCCTCAAGCTGGCTCGCGCGCTCGAAGCCGCGGGCGTGCCGATCCTCGGCACCTCACCGACGTCGATCGATGTCGCCGAGGATCGCGAGCGGTTTCAGCGGCTGGTCGCCGAGCTGGGCTTGCAGCAGCCGCCGAATCGTACGGCGCGAGACGCCGAACACGCCCTTGTGCTGGCCCGCGAGCTTGGCTACCCGATCGTCGTCCGCCCGAGCTACGTTCTCGGAGGTCGCGCGATGGAAGTCGTCCACGGGGACGACGACCTGGCACGCTACATCCGTGAGGCGGTGCGCGTGGCCGAGGACTCCCCGGTCTTGCTCGAACGCTTCCTCGACCACGCGATCGAGGTCGACGTCGATGCCGTCGGCGACCGCGAGGGCAGCGTATTCATCGGGGGGATCCTGGAGCACATCGAGGAAGCCGGCGTGCATTCGGGAGACTCCGCGTGTTCGCTACCGCCGTACTCGTTGCCGGCAGACGTACAGACGCGCTTGCGCGAGCAGGTCCGGCAACTGGCGAAGGCACTCGGTGTCGTCGGTCTCATGAACGCGCAGTTTGCCATCCAGGAGGGTGCGATCTACATCCTCGAGGTCAATCCGCGGGCCTCGCGCACTGTCCCGTTCGTGTCCAAAGCGACGGGCGTCGCTCTCGCGAAGGTCGCGGCACGCTGCATGGCGGGGAAGACGCTGGCCGAGCAGGCGCTTCCCGCGGAGAGCAGCTCACGTCACTACGCGGTGAAGGAAGCCGTCTTTCCCTTCGACAAGTTCGGCAACGTCGATCCGATCCTCGGGCCGGAGATGCGGTCCACGGGTGAGGCGATGGGCCTTGGCAGTACCTTCCTCGAGGCATTCTCCAGAGCCCAGGAGGGGGCAACCATCCGATCGCCGCTTGCCGGCGCAGCCTTCTTGTCGGTGCGCGATGCGGACAAGGTCCGACTTCTCCCGGTCGCTCGCGAGCTTCGTGAGCGCGGCTTCACGCTGGTGGCGACGAGAGGCACTGCCGCGTTTCTGCGCCGCGGCGGCGTTCCGTGCGGCGAAGTCAACAAGGTAGCCGAGGGACACCCCCATATCGTCGATCTCATCTGGGCGAGAGAGATCTCGTACATCGTCAATACCACGGAAGGCCGGCAAGCCATCCTTGACTCGTTCTCGATCCGGCGCGAGGCCCTGCAGCGCCGGGTGACGTGCTCGACCACGATCCCCGGGGCGCTCGCACTGCTTCGATCGATCGAGGCACGAAACGATACAACCGTACGCTCGTTGCAAGAGCTGCATCATGCGCCAACGGCGCACGGGTGACTGCATGGACATAGCTCGGCTTCGCGCCCTGCTCGATGACGTGCGCGAAGGTCGCGCCGACAACGAACAAGTGCTCGCTTTCCTCCGGGACCTTCCCCTCGCCGACCTCGGCTACGCGACCGTCGATCATCACCGCGCCCTCCGACAGGGCGCGTCGGAAGTGGTCTTCGCGCCCGGCAAGACCGCCGAACAGATCGCCGGCGTCGTTCGCGAGCTGACCCGGACCGGCCAGAATGTGCTCGTAACGCGTATCAACGAGGAGCAAGCCGCCTTTCTCTCACGCGAAGTACCCGAGACGCGCCACGTCGCCGCAGCGCGCGTGGCGACAGTGGAGGTTACGCCGATCGTCCGCCTCCGCGGGAGGCCGGTCGCTCTGGTTTCGGCGGGGACTGCTGATCACTGTGTGGCGGAAGAATGCGCCGAGTCATTGCGTGCCTTCGGCGTCCCGTACGAGCGGATGTACGACGTGGGCGTCGCCGGATTGCATCGGCTCTGGGCGCGGCGTGACGTGTTCGACCGCGCATCGCTCGCGATCGTGATCGCCGGGATGGAGGGCGCTCTCCCGAGTGTGGTGGGCGGGCTCGTCTCGATCCCCGTCATCGCCGTTCCGACCTCGGTAGGGTATGGCGCGGGCGCCGGCGGTGTCGCGGCCTTGCTCGGCATGCTGACGAGCTGCGCATCGGGAGTGAGCGTGTGCAACATCGATAACGGCTTCGGGGCCGCCTTCGCCGCGCTTCGCATGTTTCAGTCGGCGCACCGATTCGCATGGGCGGAGAGCAGCCCGTGAACTTCAGTGCGCAGTCCGCTTGGAGTTCTCCGACGGTCGTTGTCGTGACAGGCACGGACACGGGAGTGGGAAAGACATGGGCGACGGCGTCGCTCGCTCGAGCGGCGAGAGCGGCCGGCCGAAGGGTCGTCGCGATCAAACCGTTCGAGACCGGCTGCTCCAGCCAGAGAGCAGCGCAGGAAGACGGCGTTGTCCTTGCCGAGGCCTCGGGTCAGCAAGCCCCGGCGGAGGCGCTCGTCCGGTTGAGAGAGCCGGTGGCTCCACCCGAAGCGGCCGAACGCGAGGGAGTGGTTCTCGACTACAATGGCGTCGTGAGAGAGCTTCGCGCGCTCGTGATCGGCTCGGACCTCGCGCTCATCGAGGGCGCCGGCGGGGTTCTATCGCCGCTAACATGGAACCAAACCGTCATCGATCTCGCCCGTGATCTCGGCGCGCGCGTGCTCGTCGTCGCTCAGGATCGGTTGGGCACCATCAGCCATACCGTGTCCGCGTTGAAGCTGCTCTCGTGGCACGATGTCCGCGCGACCGGCGTCGTGCTCATCCCGCCCGAGCACCCGGACGCTTCGACGGGGTCCAACGCGCGGGCGATCACTGGGCTCACCTCCGCTCCAGTTCACCTCGCGGTTCGCAGCCGCGATCCGGCCGTCGGCGCGCAGTCTCTGAAGGAGGTTCTCGGATGGTTCGGGCTCTAAGGGCCACGCCCTCCCGAAAACGGCTGGTCCGCGACGGGGTTGCCCGTGCGCCCGCCGTGGTCGAGCCATCGCCGCCTTGGACCTTTCTCACGAACCACGCGCACGTGCTGCTGTGCATCGCGAAGGAGCCCGAGGCCCGAATGCGCGATGTGGCGACCCTGGTCGGGATCACCGAGCGCGCCGTCCAGCGCATTGTCGCCGACCTCGAGGTTGCGGGCTATCTCGAGAGAACCCGCGAGGGCCGGCGCAATCGCTACCGCGTGCGCGCTGATCTGCCCCTCCGCCATCCGGTGGAACGCCATCGTCGCGTGCGCGCTTTACTGGACCTCGTCACCCGCTGAGTCCCACCTGCTATCGACGCCGTGCAGGCGCGCGCGCGACGACGTCGCCGAGGAACGCCATCGGGGCGTCATGGCCGCCGACGAGCAACACGCCATCCGGTGGCTCGTCCCTCACCTCAGGTCCTTGCGCGAGGTGGCGCCCGAGCTCGACGTGCACATCGCGGCCCTGGACGAGCTGGTGAACCCCGGCTCGGGCGCGATCGATGTCTGCATCCGCTTCGGTCCCGGAGGGTACTCGGGACTGCGGGCCGAGCAGCTGCTCGCCGAAGCGGTCACGCCGGTGTGCAGCCCGAGCTACGCCGAGCGGCTCCGGCTACGGGAGCCCGCCGACCTGCGCCGGTGCGACCTGCTCCACAATGACGTGCTGGTCGACCATCCTGCCCACGTGGGCTGGGCGGAGTGGTTCGCGCACGCGGGGATCGAACATCCGGAGCCAACTCGGGGAACTCGCTTCAGCCACGCTCACCTAGCGCTCGACGCGGCTACCGCCGGGCATGGGGTGGCGCTGGGAAGGCGCGCACTGACGGTCGCAGCGCGGCGGTCCGGTCTGCTGGTGACACCGTTCGGCTCCCCTCTGCCTTCGCGCCTCACGTACTGGTTTCTGACTCCACGTGTCCCTCGGCGTCCCGACGCGGTAGCACGCTTGCACGAGTGGATCGTCCAGGCCCTGGCCGCCGACCACGAGAAATGACCAGCTCTATCGGGTCGCATTCGAAACGGGGCACGCGATCACCAAACCCGACGAAGTCGCGCGGCGCGCTGCGGTTACCCACCTACGCTCGCGACTCAGCCGCCTGCGCCGAAGTTCTGCGTCCAGTAGTGCCGCAGCTTCGAGCTCGGGTTCGGGAAGTACCCGACGCCGAGCTGCGTGTACTTCGGGCTCATGATGTTCGCGCAGTGGCCGTCGCTCGACATCCACTGCTCCATCGTCTTCGCCGCGGTCGCGTTCCCCGCCGCGATGTTCTCTCCCATCGTCGACCCCGCGTAGCCCGCAGCCTTCATCCGATCGAACGGCGTCGTGCCCTCGGGCGTGTTGTGAGAGAAGAAGTTGCGCGTCGCCATGTCCTCGCTGTGCTTGCGCGCGGCCGCCGTGAGCAGGGGATGCATCACGAGCGGCGGGGCGGGGCCGAAGGTGCCCTTGGTGCCACAGCTCGCGCCGGCGGCGCGTCGCCGATTCGTCTCTTCGAGGATCTGTTGCTCGAGCGTCGCGTAGTCCGCCGGCCAGTCGGGCGCGGCGGGCGCGGAGTCGAGGGTCGCCCCGGTGTCTGCCTGGCTCGCCCCCTGGTCGGTCGCAGGGTCCGAGCAACCCGAGATCACTACGAGCACGAGCGCGAGGCGAAGCTCCATTGCGTACGACAATGGCATATCGGCGCGCCGCGGGCACGAGGACTGTCGTTCTCGGCGTGCTCGAGCACCTGCGACGCCCGCTCGCTGACGCGCGCGGCTCTGGCCTCGGGCGACCGCGGGCTTATGCCCGCGGCCCCGTGGTTCGCTCAGACGTTGTGGCGGACGTACTCGTAGTCGACGGGCTGGCCCTTGATGCCGCGCGCGGGGGGCGCGATCCAGTTGGCCATCTTGCCCTTCTCGTAGACGGGCGTCGTCATCAGCGACTTCACGTAGGCCTCGTCCTCGGCGGTGGGGAGCCACTCGCTCTTGCGCTTCTCGAACTCCTCGCGCGAGATGATCTCGCCCGCGGGCGTGACCGGGACGTCGGCCCACATGCCGATGTGGCGGTGGAAGCGGCGCGACGGCAGCTTGAAGCGGAAGTCGATGCCCTCCTTCTCGAGGACGCGGTTCCACTTATCGAGGCCGCGCTGGCTGTCCTCGACGTAGTTGTCGCGGAGGACCTCGTTCATCGCGTTGCGGAGGGCGATCTCCTCCCTCGAGAGCTTGCCCGCCTCGTACTTGTCCAGGGTGTAGCTCTGGTTGAGCGCGGTGTGCTCGGTGTAGTTCTTCTCCTCGAAGGCGCGGCCCTTGAGGCCCGCGGCGAAGAACGACGCCGCGTTGGACGAGACCTCGCCGCCGAACAGGTCGAGCGAGAGCGTGTACCAGAGGTTCAGGTACTTCTGGATGGTGGGCAGGTCGATGCCGCCGAGCTTGCGCACGTCCTCGCTCATGCCGGCCTGCTTCATCAGCTGCGCGGTGCGCTCGATGATGCGCTGCACGCCGCTCTCGCCGACGAACATGTGGTGGGCCTCTTCGGTCAGCATGAAGCGCGTGGTGCGCGACAGCGGGTCGAAGCCGGACTCGGCGAGCGCGAGCAGCTGGTACTTGCCGTCGCGGTCGGTGAAGTACGTGAACATGAAGAACGAGAGCCAGTTCTCGCAGGGCGCGTTGAACGCCCCGAGGATGCGGGGCTTGTCGGGATCGCCCGAGCGACGCTGGAGGAGCGCCTCGGCCTCTTCGCGGCCATCGCGGCCGAAGTAGCTGTGGAGGAGGTAGACCATCGCCCACAGGTGGCGACCCTCTTCGACGTTGACCTGGAAGAGGTTGCGGAGGTCGTAGAGCGAGGGGCACGTCTGGCCGAGCAACCGCTGCTGCTCGACCGAGGCCGGCTCGGTGTCGCCCTGGGTGACGATGAGGCGGCGGAGCGTGTTGCGGTGCTCACCGGGCACTTCGTTCCACACCGGCTGGCCGATGTTGTCGCCGAAGTGGATCTTGCGATCGGGGACCTTGTCCGCGAGGAAGATGCCCCAGCGGTAGTCGGGCATCTTCACGTAGTCGAAGTGCGCCCAGCCGTCGGAGTCGACGCTGATCGCGGTGCGGAGCCACACCTGGTCCTGCTGGAACCCCTCGGGCCCCATCTCGAGCCACCAGTTGATGAAGTTGGGCTGCCACGCCTCGAGGGCGCGCTGCAGCTTCTTGTCGCTGGAGAGGTCGACGTTGTTGGGGATCTTGGTGTCGTTAACCACGTCGCTCATGCGCGCCTCCAGTCAAACTCCGGACGTTCCGGTTTGCCGTACATCGTGAGCGCGCCCTTCGCCCCAGTGGCGTTCGGACGCGTGAAGATCCAGTTCTGCCAAGCGGAGAGACGACCGAAGATCTTCGTCTCGAGCGTCTCGGGGCCGCCGTAGCGGAGCGACGCTTCCATGCCGGTCATCGCGTCGGGCGACATCGCCGCGCGCTCCTCGATCGCGACGCGGACCTCGTCGTCCCAGTCGATCGCGTCGGGCGCGATGGTGACGATGCCGGCCTTCACCGCGTCCTGTGTCGTCATCGGGCCCTCGCGCCCGCGGAGCTCCTCGGCGCGCTTGGGCTCGAAGAGGAAGCGCGACTGGAGTCGGGTGAGCCCGTTGCCCATCGGCAGCGGGCCGAAGTTCGCCGGCGACAGCTGGACGCGGATCCCGCTCTCGTTGTCCTCGTCGTCCTTCATGTAGACGCGGTCGCTCGCGAGCGCGATCTCGAGGAGCGAGCCGGCGAAGCACGAGCCCTCCTCGATCAGCGTGAAGAGCGAGCGCGAGGTGACGTCGATGCGCTTGAGGACGCGGCGCTGGAAGAGCGCGATCTCCTTGGCGAGCCAGTCGCTGCCCGAGAGCGAGGCGAGCGCCTTGTCGTGCGCGACGACCTTCTCGAGCTCGCCCTTGCTGCGGATGACGAGGAGGCCGACGTCGAGGAAGTTGAAGCGGAGATCGAGCATCGCCGCGTCGAGCTCGCGGAAGGCCTGGACCGCCCACCACGAGGGGCCGAGCTTGCGCATCTCGTCGGCCGACTTCGGCGGGTCGTGGTCGGGGCCGCGGACCTCGAGCTCGGCGACGCGCTTCTTCTCGTCGATCTTGAGGGTGATGTACTTGAAGTTGATGATCCAACCCGCTCCCTGACGGTCGCGGCTCCCGGCGAGGGGGGGGAGGGGCATGCCGGGGCCCTTGGCTTTGGCGCGCGGCGACGCGTCGGCGAGCTCTTTGGCGCGCTTGGTCATCGTGTCGTTGAACTTGCTGCGGGGGATGACGTCGTCGACGAGGCGCCACTCCTTGGCGCGCTTGCCCTTGATGCCCTCGGCGACGGTGGAGAACACGTCGGCGTGGTCGCGGCGGACCTTGCGCTTGTCGACCAGGCGGGTGAGGCCGCCGGTGCCGGGGAGCACCGCGAGCAGCGGGCACTCGGGGAGCGAGACCGCGCTGTTGCCGTCCTCCTGCAGGTAGATCTCGTCGCACGCGAGCGCGAGCTCGTAGCCGCCGCCGGCCGCGACGCCGTTGAGGGCGGCGATCGACTTGATTCCGCTCTCGCTCGACGCGTCCTCGAGGTACAGCCGCGTCTCGTTGGTGAACTTGCAGAAGTTCACCTTGAACGCGTGGGACGAGGAGCCGAGCATGTAGATGTTGGCGCCGGAGCAGAAGATGCGGTCCTTGGCGCTCGAGAACACGATCGCGCGCACCTCGGGGTGCTCGAAGCGGATGCGCTGCACCGCATCGGCCAGCTCGACGTCGACGCCGAGGTCGTAGCTGTTCTGCTTGAGCACGTAGTCGCTGCGGAGGCCATGGTCCTCTTGCACGTCCATGATCAAGCGCGCGATGCCCGACGAGGCGTCGGTGAGGTCGAGCTTCCAGTGCTTGTAGCGATCGGGATGGGTCTCGAAGGCGACGGGGTCCATGACATCGATCATTGGATCGGGGCCGGCCAGGGAGCAAGCACTATAGTGCTGGTCCGGCTTCAGGGCATGCAGTATACTGCCGATCCGTGCGCGAACACCTGCTGGAAGAGCTCGGGCGTGCGGTGCGTGAGCGTCGCTCCGAGCGCGGGCTGACGCTCGCGGACCTCTCCAAGCGAGCGGGCGTGAGCACGCGCTTCCTCGCCGACCTCGAGGCCGGACGCGGCAACATCTCGGTGCTGCGGCTGCACGACGTGGCCGTCGCGCTCGGGACCACGGCCTCGTCGCTGCTCGACGACGAGGCGCGACGCGCGCGCGACGCGGGCCGGCCGATCGCGCTCCTCGGCCTCCGCGGCGCCGGCAAGAGCACGATCGGCAAGAAGCTCGCGAAGCGCCTCCGCGTCCCGTTCGTCGAGCTCGACGCCGAGGTCGAGCGCGCGGCGGGCCTCTCGCTGCGCGAGATCTTCGAGATGCACGGCGAGGCGCGCTACCGCGAGCTCGAGCGCGCGGCGTTGCGGAGGGTGCTCGACGAGCCGTGCGTCATCGCGACCGGCGGCTCGATCGTCATGGACGACGAGACCTTCGGCCTGCTCCGCTCCAGCGCGACGACCGTGTGGTTGCAGGCGTCCCCCGACTCGCACTGGTCGCGCGTCGTCGCTCAGGGCGATCGTCGGCCGATGGCGAACCGGCAGAACGCCAAGGCGGAGCTGGCCGCGCTCCTCGAACGCCGCAAGCCGAAGTACGCGCGCGCCGACGTCACGCTGGACACCGACGCGCTCGGGATCGACGGCGCGGTCAGTGCGCTGACGCGCGCTTGATCGCCTCGATTCGCTCGAGCTGCTGCTCGATCTCGCGGTGGAAGCCGTGGAACACGCTCGTCGAGGGCCAGTTCGGCGCGCCGAGGATCGCCCGCCGCGCCGACCTCGCGTCGCCCTCGTCGACGGCGACGACGGCCGCGGCGTAGGAGAACGCCCAGTGGAAGAGCGGGCTCGACTTCGCGGCGGCCATGAGGATGCGGCGGTCGCCGGGGTTCGGAGTCCGCGCGAAGGCTCGCGCGAGCGCGCCCAGGCCCGCGCGAAGGGCCGAGATGCGCCGCCTGAGAAACACACCGACCGGCGGGAGCGGAACGTCGGAGAGCTCGGTCGCCAGGCGCACCGCGCGCTCGCGATCGCCGTCGAACGACTCGAGCAACGTCTCGACGATGCGTCGCTGCTCCTCGGCCGCCATCCATGCCTCGCCCTTGTGGGCGCGTCGCGCGGCCTCGCGGGCCTGTTCGACCCAACCGTTCGCGGCGTACGCGGTGGCGATCAAGAGCGGCTGCAGCGTCTCGGGGTAGGGCGTCGTGGCGAGCATCGGCGCCCAGGCCTCGAGCACCTCGGGCACGTTGCCGCGGAGCAGTAGGCGGCGCTGGCGCATCCGTGAGATCGCGAGGGGCACGATCCAGATCAGCGCGGCGATCGCGATCGGGATCGCGTACCGCGGATCGCGCGCGATGAGCCGGATGACCACCGCGGCCCAGAGCGCGGAGAGCACGAAGGGCAGGTACGTCCCCACGAGCAGGCGGAACATGCTCGGCGGCTTCGCGCCGTCGGCCCTGCCTTGCATACCGCTCGGACGCGGGGGGGAGGGGAGCTCGGAGAACGCCACGACCAGAACCCAAGCAAGCTGCCGGCCGTCGCGTTCCGCTCGGGCATTGCCCACAATTTCAACGGCCGAGCACCCAATGTGCACGCGTCGGGGCGCGAGAAACCTCGACCCTGCATTACAATCGCCCCCTCGTGACGGAAGAGGTCCTGCCCCCTGCGCTCGCGCGGTTGATCGAGCACGCTGCCGATCCCGTGAGCGCGCGCGTGCTCCTGACCGAGGCGCTGACCCACCGCACCTGGGTTAACGAGCACCCGTCGGCGCGTGGCCGCGACAATCAGCGCCTCGAGCTCCTGGGGGACGCCGTCCTCGAGCTGATCGTCACCCACCGCCTGTTCGAGCAGCTCCCGACCGCGGACGAGGGGCTCTTGTCCCGAGCGCGGGCGACCGCCGTCAACGAGGCCGCGCTCGCGCGCGCGGCGCGCACCATCGATCTCGGCTCGGCGATCCGACTCGGCCGCGGCGAGGCGGCGAGCGGAGGTCGCGAGCGCGCGCGCACGCTGGCAGACGCGTTCGAGGCGTTGGTCGCGGCCGCTTATCTCGCGGGCGGGTTACCGCTCGCCGAAGAGCTCCTCGACGCCGCGCTCGGCGAGGCGATCGCCGCGGCGGTGCGCGGGGCCACCGGCGCCGCGTCGGGGCTCGTCGACGCGCGCGTGAAGGACGCGAAGAGCGTGCTGCAGGAGATCGTCCAGCGCGAGGGCGGCCCGCCGCCGGTGTATCAGCACGAGGATCCGAGCGGGCCGGTGCACGACCGAGTCTTCCACGCGCGGGTGGTCGCCAACGGTCGCGAGCTCGGTCGCGGCGACGGTCGCTCGCGCCGCGAGGCCGAGATGCACGCCGCCGAGGAAGCGATCGACGCGCTCCAGCGTCCCGTAGAGGAGATGGAGGAGCAGAACGATGGATCGACGTGATGTCCTGCGCGCGACGGTCGCCACCGCGGTCGCGGTCACGGCGCGCGCGGCGGCGGCCGAGTCCACGCCCAAGCCGGGGGCCGGCATCCTCACGGTGCCCGAGTACCTCAACCGCGCGGCGCTCCTCCTCGACGAGACCAAGCGCTCGCAGGACTGGGTCGGCGGTCACCCGGGAGATCTCGGGCTCGCGTCGATGGCCTACGAGCTCGCCGACGCGCGCAGCCAGCTCGCGGTGAAGATCGCCGCGCCGGCGCAGGCGAAGCAGGCGCACATGCACCTGCTCCTGGCGCTCGAGAACACGGCCGCGTCCTTCGACGCGACGGTGCGTGGCGACGGCAAGAAGGCCGCCCAACGCATGGCCGCGGCGCGCAGCGAGGAGAACACGCTCAACCTCGCGCTCGAAGCCGCGAAGCTCAAGATGCCGGTCATCAAGTAGGGGAGGACCGCGATGAACTGTCCGCGCTGCCGTACGCCGCTCAACCCTCAGCAGGTCTCCAACCTGGTCATGAACTGCTGCTACCAGTGCGGCGGCTTGTTCCTCGACGGCGCCGCGAGCAAGCGCGTGGTCGACGCGGTCGACCCCCAAGCGATCGCCGCCGCGCACCAGGTCTCGCAGCACGCGAAGGGCCCCGTCGCGACCGACGCCGCCGCGCCCTGTCCCGTGTGTGAGAAGCCGACCGATCGCATGCCGATCCCCGCGGCGAGCGTCACCGTCGACGTGTGTCGCGAGCACGGCGTGTGGTTCGACCGCGACGAGCTGCAGCGGGTCGTGCAAGCGGTCGGCGCGCAACCCGCGGCGCCTCCTCCTCCTCCTCCTCTTCCCGTGCAAGCTCCTGCGATGCAACCTCCTGCGATGCAGGCGCCGCCGCCGCAGCAACAGCTCGCGCCGGGGATGGCTGCGGGCCAGTACGTCGCGCCGGGTTGGTTCGATCAGAGCGCGCAGAAGCCCTTCGGCGGAATGCCGCAGATGGGTGCGCCGATGGCCCCGGGTGCGCAGCCGGTACCCGGTCAGGGCGAGCAGCCGGGCGGCTGGAGCACCGGCAAGACCGCGCTCGCGGTCGGCGGCGGGCTCGCGGCGGTGGCCGGCGTCGCGTACGTCGCGAGCCACACCGATCTCGGCAAGCAGGTGATGGGCGTCGGCCCCCACCAGTCGGGGTTCGGGGCCGTCGGCAGCGTGCTCTCGAAGCTGTTCTGAGCGCTACTTCACGAGCAACGGCAGATCCTCGAGGCGGCCGCTCGTGAACTCGATGCCGCTCTCGCCGATCGCGACGTAGTAGGCGTCGATCTTCACGTACACCACGTTGACGTCCTGGAAGCAGTGCTTCGAGCGCGCGAACGCGACGCCGCGGTCGCCGTCGTGCGGCACCCAGCTGGCCCAGCCGCTCTTGCCCCCGAGCTTCTTCGCCTCTTCGCTCGGCCAGGGGATGCAGTCGGTGGAGTGGATCAGATCGAACATCTGACCGGAGCTCGTGATCTTGATCGCCGCGCCGCTCGCGCGCGTCGTCGTCTTGAGCTTCGGCGGGACGAAGCCGAAAAGGGCGAACGCCAGCCCGACGACGACCACCCTCCGCATGTGCGGAGCATAGCCGCCGTCGCGCTCGTGGGCCCCGATCTAGAACGAGCCGCCGAGGCTGATGTAGCCCCAGGGGATGAAGCCGAACTCGTTCGGCGGCTTGTCTCCCGAGAAGCTGACGCCCTTGCCTCCAATCGCCATCGCGCCGATGCGGAAGTTGAAGCCTGCCTTCACCGGGTGGAGTCGGTAGCCGACGAACGCTACGACGTACGGCGTGAGGCCCGAGCCCTCCGCTCGCGACAATCCGCTGCTCGCGGCGCCGCTCCAGTAGGAGAGCGTGGTGCCGCCGCCGGCCTCGAAGGTGGCCTTCTTGCTGTGGAGGCCGAGGTAGCTCACCGTGATCGGGACGGTCAGCCACGTCGACTTCGAGCTCGCCGTGCCCGCACTCGCGCTGAAGCTCGTGTAGCCGAAGCCGGCGCGGATACCGAGCTCATCGATCACGCGACGCTCGTAGTTGATCGAGTAGAGCAGGCCGGCGCCGAGACCCTCGGCGTAGATCGTGTTTTGGGCCGGCGTCTCGTCCGCGGCCGGCTGGGCACCAGCGGTGGACGCGATGGCGCTGACGGCCGCGAAGCTTGCGAGCGTTCGAATAAGTCGCATGAGTGGCTCCCTCCTATCGGCACGAGTGCCGAGCAGACTCACCCCTGACGGTACACTTCACCCAAGCATTCAGTCGTTATCAATCTTCGGTCGTACCCCCGCTCACATCAGATCGCGCGCGCGCTCGCCGGGCACGTCTCCGAGCTCGGTGATCAATCGCGAGACCAGCCGCGCGGGCGTCACGTCGAAGCCCGGATGACGCGCCCGGACGTTGGCGGGTGCGATGACCTGCTCTCCGATGCGCACCACCTCGTCGCTCGAGCGCTCCTCGATCACGATCGCGGCGCCGGTGGGGGTGTTGGGGTCGAGGGTCGAGCGGGGAGCCGCGACGTAGAACGGGCGCTCGTGCATGCGGGCCACGCACGCGTGGCCGTAGGTGCCGATCTTGTTCGCGACGTCGCCGTTGAGGGCGACGCGGTCGGCGCCGACGATCACCGCGTCGATCTCGCCGCGGCCGAAGAAGTGGGCGGCCATGCCGTCGGTGATCAGCTCCACCGGCACCCCGTCGCGATCGAGCTCCCAGCAGGTGAGGCGCGCGCCCTGGAGATAGGGGCGCGTCTCGCACGACAGCACGCGGATGTCCTTGCCCAGCTCGCGCGCCGCGCGGATGACGCCGAGCGCGGTGCCGTAGCCGCCGGTAGCGAGCGCGCCGGCGTTGCAGTGGGTGAGCACGGTGCCGCGCTCGGGGAGGAGCGCAGCGCCGATGCGGCCCATCGCGCGACACGCGGCGACGTCCTCGCGGTGGAGCGTGCGCGCGTGCTCGGCGAGCTCCTCGGGCGAGGCCGGGACGAACGACAGCATGCGATCGACCGCCCACTTCAGGTTGACCGCCGTCGGCCGCGCGCGCGCGAGCAGCGCCCCGGCCGCGTTAAGGTCGCCCCCCCGTCGCGCCTCGACCGCGAGGCCGTACGCCGCGGCGATGCCGATCGCCGGCGCGCCGCGGACCACCATCGCGCGGATCGCCTCGGCGACGGCCGCCGCGTCACGCAGCTCGACGTAGAGCTCTTCGTGCGGCAGGCGCCGTTGGTCGAGCATCAGCACGACGTCGCCCGCGGGCGAGAGCTCGACGGCCGAGTAGCTCGCGCCGCTCAGTGGGGCGGGGTGGGGAACGGGCATACGCAGTGGATGCCATGGCTTCGCGCGCGACGACAGGTACGCTCGGACGCCATGAGCACGCGTCGCTATGTGATGCCCATCGAGCAGACCCAGTGGACCGTGCCCGGCGGCGGCGCCGAGACGGTGTTCACCTGGGAGTACGACGAAGGGCGCGACAAGCTGCTCAGCCTCTACGAGAAGGGCAAGGACAAGCAGTGGAACGCGACGCACCGGCTCGACTGGTCGGCGCAGATCGATCCGGACAACCCGCTCGGCGCGCCGGAGGAGTACATCCCGATCTTCGGCTCGCGCGTGTGGGAGAGGATGGACGAGAAGATGCGGGCGACCACGCGGAGGCACATGGCCGCGTGGCAGTTCTCGCAGTTCCTCCACGGCGAGCAGGGCGCGCTGGTGTGCACCGCGAAGATCGTGCAGTGCGTGCCCTCGATGGACGCGAAGTTCTACGCCGCGACGCAGGTCGTCGACGAGGCGCGTCACGTCGAGGTGTACTCGCGCTACCTCAACGAGAAGCTCGAGCTCGCGTATCCGATCAACAAAGACCTCAAGTCGCTCCTCGATCAGGTCGTGCAGGACAAGCACTGGGACATGACCTGCCTCGGGATGCAGATCATCATCGAGGGGCTCGCGCTCGCGGCGTTCCAGGTCGTGCGCGACCTCGCCGGAGACCCGCTCGCCAAGTCGCTCACCGCCTACGTCATGCAGGACGAGGCGCGGCACGTTGCCTTCGGGCGAATGGCGCTCCGCGACTACTACCCGCAGCTCACCGACGCGGAGCGCGCGTGGCGCGAGGAGTTCGTGGTCGACGCGTGCTGGCTGATGCGCGACCGATTCCAGGGCCACGAGGTGTGGGAGCAGCTCGACGTCGACACCAAGGAGTGCCTCGAGTTCGTCGACAGGTCACCGACGATGGCCGAGTTTCGCAAGATGCTGTTCATGCGGATCGTCCCCACCCTCAAGGACATCGGCCTCTTCGGTCCCAAGGTGAAGAAGTGCTTCGAGGACATGGGCGTGATGCACTTCGCCGATCTCGACGTCGCGGCCCTGAGCGCGACCGACGAGCAGGTGGGGGACATGTACGACGCGCAAAAGGCTTCGGCGACGCGCGACGCGATCGAGCGGGGCGCGGCGGAGTAGCTACAACGCGTCGGGCGAGACGCGGGCGTAGCTGTCCTCGGCCGACGCGCACAGCGCGGCGAGCTGCTCGACGCGCGGCAGCTCGGTGTGGATCCAATACTGCGCGGCGCTCAGCTTGCCCTCGTAGAACGGGTCGGTCTTGCCGAGCGCGCACGCCGCCTGCGCGAGCCACATCCACGCGATGACGACGATCGAGAACAGCTCGAGGTAGTCGGCGCTGTGGAGGAGCATGCCCTCGACGTCGCCGCTGAGGCCGCGCGCGCCGAGCTCCATCGTCAGGGAGACCACGCGGTCGAACGCTCGTCGCGTCGCGCTCGTCCACGCCGGGTCGAGCCCGGGGGAGCTGCACACGCGCTCGATCTCCTCGCGCAGCAGCTGCAGCGGAGCACCGCCGCCCGCGACGACCTTGCGGCCGAGGAGATCGAGGCCCTGGATGCCGGTCGTGCCCTCGTGGATGGTGTTCAGCTTCTGATCGCGCAGCCAGGCCTCGAGCAGGTACTCGCTGGAGTAGCCGTAGCCGCCGTGGATCTGCAGCGCGAGCGCGTTGGACTCGAAGCCCTTCTCGGCGGGGAAGCTCTTGGCGACCGGCGTGAGTAGGTCGAGGAGCTGCTGGCTCTTGGCGTCCCCGTTGGCCGCGAGATCGGCGTAGCGCGCGCACGTGGCGATCAGCGCGAGCCCGCCCTCGACGATGGCCTTCTGCCGGAGGAGCATCCGGCGGACATCGGCGTGCGCGACGATCGGCACCTGCGGCGTGCGAGGATCCTTGGCGTTGAGCGCGCGACCCTGCGGGCGCGTGCGCGCGTATTCGAGCGCCTCGTGGTACGCGACCGACGCGGTGGCGACGGCGTTGAGCCCGACCATCAGCCGCGCCTCGTTCATCATCTGGAACATGTACGAGATGCCGCGGTGCTCCTGTCCGACGAGCCACCCGTGGCAGTCGTTGCGATCGCCGTACGCCATCGCGAGGCTCGGGAGCCCGCGCCAGCCGATCTTGTGGATCACGCCGGCCACGGCGACGTCGTTGGGGACGAGCGCGGAACCCTCGGGACGGTGCTTTGGGACCGCGAACAGCGACACGCCCTTGATGCCTGCCGGCGCGCCCTCGATGCGCGCGAGCGTCATGTGGACGATGTTCTCGGTGAGGTCGTGGTCGCCGCCCGAGATGAAGATCTTCGCGCCGCGGATGCGATAGGTGCCGTCGCCCGCGGGCGTGGCCACCGTGGTGACGTCGGCCAGGCTGGAACCCGCGTGCGGTTCGGTGAGCGCCATCGTGCCCGTCCACTGTCCGTCGTAGAGCTTGGGGAGGAAGGTCTCGCGGAGGAACGCGTCGCCGAACGCTTCGATGAGATGTCCCGCGCCGGTGGTGAGCCCGACGTAGCCGTAGGCCGATAGGTTCGCCGCCATCAGGTAGGCGTTGGCGAACGTCGACACCGTGAGCGGGAGCTGCTGCCCGCCGACCGCCTCGGGGCGGGTCGCCGCGATGAGCCCGAGCGCGACGAGCTGCGGGTACATCGCCCTCATCCGCTCGTGGACGACGACGCCGCCGTCCTTCAGCCGCGGGGGCGTCTCGTCCATCGGGCGGTAGGCGGGGAACAGCACCTCGCGCGCGAGCCTTCGCGCCTCGCGGATGAACGGATCGAACGTCTCGCGGCCGTGGCTCGCGAAGGCGGGCAGGGCGCAGAGCTCCTCGGCGTGCAGCACCTCGTAGAGGAGGAAATCGACGTCGCGGTCGCGGATGAGAGGGTTCACGCGCCCAGTGTACTGAGACAGGAAACCGCCGGGTGCGATCGAATGCCGCACGCGCGCAGCGTCAAGGCGCGCCAATACCGCCCGGGGGCTCGCGCCCATCGACCTGGCCCGTATGTCGCAAGAGCGCGTGGCGTGCATCGCCGAGTGTTTCTCGCCGTTCCTCTCGTGTTGCTGGCGCGGCCCGCGCGCGCGCTCACCATCGAGTCGATCACCATCCGCAACGCGTCCAACTCCACGGTCGGCCGCGTCGATTCCGACGGCACTGTCCGCAACTCGAGCAACTCCAGCGCCGGTCGCATCGAGAAAGACGGAGTGGTGCGCAACTCGTCCAACTCCTCGATCGGCCGCGTGGAGTCCGACGGCACCGTCCGCAACTCGTCCAACTCCTCCATCGGCCGCGTGGAGTCCGACGGCACCATCCGCAACAGCTCGAACTCCAGCGTCGGCCGCGTCGAGGGGTATTCGCCCTCACTCCGTCATCTGGTCGCGGCGCTGCTGTTCTTCTTCGGGTCCACCACGGGGCTTTCCCTCGAGTGATCGGCGCCCTACCGGGCCCCGGCGGCGTCCCGTTGGCTTTTGCCGGTTCTCCTCGTCGGCTGCAGCAGCGATCCCGAGACCACGCAGCGCCCGGTCGACGACAGCTCATCCATGGACCCGTCGACCGCCACGGCCTCGGCCGAGCCCGAGCCCCAAGTGCGGCGGCTTCAGCATGAAGCGTGACACGGCGGCCGCGCTCGCCGCCGAGCCAGCGGCAGCTCGCTTGGTTATTGCGCCGACGCAGCCGAGATGAAGTGCATCTGCGATAAGCCCGACGCAGGCAAGGTCGACGGCTGCTAACCTGCGCGGTCGGTGCTCTGGCTGATCAAATTCGCGATGCGAACCATGATGCCTCGCAGCGCGGAGCTGCCGGGCATCGAGGACTGCGATCTCGACGGGTTCCTCCGGCGCATGCGCCGTGACTCCGACGGGCTGTACTGGCTCGGCCTCGTGGTCGGCGCGCTCGTCTTCGCAATCACGCCGATCCTCACCGTCTACCTCCCCCTGCCGGCGTTCCTCCTGCCGAAGAAGCTGCTCCAGCGCCACGCGGAGAAGATCGCCGTCACCAACCTCTACCTGCTGCGCAACGCGGTCTTCCTCGTGCGCCTCTCCGCCGGTATGTGCTGGGGCGCCGATCCGGCGGTGCGCGCGAAGTTCGCGATGAAGCCCTACGCGCCCGACCCGGGGACCTTCCGCACCACATGACCCACGTTGCCTTCACGCCGCGCGGCGAGGATGTGGAGCTCGAGGCCGACTGGATCGTCGTCGGCAGCGGCGCGGGCGGCGCGACGGCGGCGGTCACCCTCGCGCGTGGCGGCGAGCGGGTCGCGCTCGTCGAGGCGGGCCCCTACCGCGATCCGGGGGACTACCCGTCGTCGGTCTACGGCGCCATGCGCGACATGCTCGACGCGTGGGGGTCGAACTTCACCCGCGGGCGCGCGTATTGGCCCATCGTGCAGGGCGCGCTCGTCGGCGGAACCACGGTCATCAACTCGGCGATCGCGGTGCGCACGCCGGCCGACATCTTCGAGCAGTGGGAGCGCGAGCACGGCGTCGGCGGCGCAGCGATGGCCGAGCGGGTCGCGCGCGCGCAAGACGTGATCGAGCAGGAGCTGTGCGTCGAGGAGGTCCCGGTCGACGCGCGCGGTCGCTCGAACCTCCTCGCCAAGCAGGCGGCCGACAAGCTCGGGTTCGATAATCACTATATGCTTCGGTACATCAAGGGCTGCCTCGGGCACGGGCAGTGCCTGCAGGGCTGCCGCGAGGACCGCAAGCAGAGCCTCAACCGAAACTACGTTCCGGAGACGCTCGCCAAGGGCGGGCAGCTCCTCTCGTGCGCGCCGGTCGAGCGCGTGCTGCTGAACGGCACCCGCGCGGTCGGCGTCGAGGGCCGGTTCAAGCACCCGCAGACGCGCGACAAGGGCGCGCGCTTCACCGTGCGCGCGAAGAAGGGCGTCGTCGTCGCCGCGTCGGTCACCCGCTCTGCGCTGCTCCTGCAGAAGTCCGGCGTGCGCAGCCGAGCCCTCGGCAAGAACTTCCGCGCGCACCCCGGCACGCCGGTGCTCGGCGTCTACGACGATCCGGTCGACATGAACACCGGCGCGACGCAGGGCTGGGCGTCCACCGCGTTCCGCAGCGAGCCCGGCTTCAAGCTCGAGACGCTCTCGCTGCCGCTCGACATGCTCGCCGGCCGGCTCTCCGGCACCGGCGCGCAGCTGATGGACCGCCTCACCGAGTTTCGTCACATCGCGATGTGGGTGCAGGCGTGTCGCGCCGAGAGCGTCGGCGAGATCCGCTCCACGCTCTCGGGCCGCCCGGCGGTCCACTACACCGCGTCGCGGGCCGACATGGCGCGGTTCCGCGACGCGATGCACCTCGTCGCGCGGATGCACGTGGCAGCCGGCGCGCGCGCGATCCTGCCCTCGGTCTACGGCATGCCCTACAGGCTCGCGCCCAACGAGATCGACCGCATCAAGGACGCGCCGCTCGACCCGCGGGCCTACGTCGCGATCCTGTCGCACCTGTTCGGCGGCTGCGTGATGGGCGCCGATCCGGCGCGCTCGGTCACCGACGAGCAGGGCCGCGTGCACGGCTACCAGGGGCTGGTGGTGGCCGACGCGTCGGTCATCCCCACCAACCTCGGCGTGAACCCGCAGCACACCATCATGGCGCTCGCCCGCTCGTTCGCCGAGAACCTGCTTCAATAGTCCCGATGATCCTGCGGTCGCTCGCGGTCGAGCCTCTGTTCGTCGCGCTGCGCGAGCCGTTCGTCATCGCCAGCGCGCGGATGGACACCACGCGCGCGGGGCTCGTGCGGATCACGCTCGACAACGGGGTCGAGGGGCTCGGCGAGGCGGCCACGCTCCCACCGGTCACGCGCGAGGATTACGCGGACGTCGAGGCCACCATCCGTGCCGCCGCGCTGGTCGGCGCCTCGGTCGAGGCGTCGGAGCACGCCATCGACGCGCTCCTCGAGCCGTTCTCGGCCACGCCGGTGGCGCGCGCGGGGATCGAGACGGCGATCCTCGACGCGCTCAGCCGCGCCGTCGGTCAGCCCATGGCGGCGCTGTTCGGCGCGCCGTCGCGCGCGCCGCTCGAGACCGACGTCACCCTGCCCATCGCCGACCCGGCGCGGATGATCGAGCTCTCGCGCGAGTGGCGCGCCAAGGGCTTCCGCACCTTCAAGGTCAAGGTTGGCAAGGAGCTCGAGCACGACCGGCAAGCGATCGTCGGCGTGCTCGGCGCGGTCCCCGACGCGCGGTTCCGGCTCGACGCCAACGAGGGCTTCACCGCAGACGAGGCCCTCGCGCTGCTCCGCGCGGTCGCGGCCGAGGGCGCGATCGTCGAGTGCTTCGAGCAGCCGTGCCGGCGCGTGGACCTCGAGGGCATGGCCCGGGTGACGCGCGAGGGCGGGGTGCCGGTCGTGGCGGACGAGGCGGTGCGCTCGCTCGACGACCTCGAGCGCGTGCACGCCATGGGCGCCGCCACCGGGGTCAACCTCAAGCTCGTGAAGCACGGCGGACCGATCGGCGCCCATCGCATCGGCAAGCGGGCGCGCGAGCTCGGCATGCAGGTCATGTGCGGCGCGATGGTCGAGACGCGGCTCGGGCTGACCGCCATGGCGCACGTCGTCGCCGCCATCGGCGGGGCCGACTACGTCGATCTCGACACGGCGTTCCTCCTCGCCGAGGACCCGTTCGAGGGGGGCTTTGTTGCGGACGGGCCGCGCTTGAGCGCGACGTTTGGTCCCGGCCTCGACGTGCGTCTCCGCCAGCGCTAACTCCGTTGCATGGACGAAGCCGTGCGCGCGCGCATCGAGGAGACGGTCAAGAAGAACGACGTGGTGCTGTTCATGAAGGGGAACAAGAGCTTCCCCCAATGCGGCTTCTCGTCGGCCGTGGTCTCCATCCTCAAGGAGCTGAAGGTCCCGTTCGAGACGGTCAACGTCCTCGCCGACCCGGCCATCCGCGACGGCATCAAGGCCTACTCCGACTGGCCGACGATCCCCCAGCTCTACATCAAGGGCGAGTTCGTCGGCGGGAGCGACATCGTCCGTGAGATGCACGCGAGCGGCGAGCTGCAGAAGCTCCTCGGCGTCAAGGACGAGCCGGTCGACGCGCCGACGATCACCATCACCGACATGGCGGTCACCGCGTTTCGTGGTGCGTCCGGCGAGGCCGAGCCGGACGACGCGCTGCGACTCTCGATCGACGCGCGCTTCCAGAACGATCTCTTCTTCGGCCCCAAGGCGCCGGGCGACATCGTCCTCACCGTCAACGGGATCACGGTCGCCATGGACGCGGCCACGGCGCGCCGAGCGAACGGCCTGAAGATCGACTTCGTCCAGGGGCCCGGCGGGGCAGGATTCAAGATCGACAACCCCAACGAGCCGCCCCGCGTGCGCGCGTTGCCGCCGTCCGAGCTCAAGGACCAGCTTGCCCGCGGCGAGAAGCTCCACTTCATCGACGTGCGCACCGAGGGCGAGCGCGCGCTCGCCAACGTCCCCGGGTCGCGTTTGCTCGACAGCGCCTACGAGGACGAGCTCAACGCGCTCCCGAAGGGTGAGAAGCTGGTGTTCATGTGCCACCACGGCATGCGTAGCCAGGCGGCTGCGCAGCGCTTCCTCGACCGTGGGTTCACCAATGTATGGAACCTGGTCGGTGGCATCGATGCTTGGTCCGCGATCGACCCGCAGGTGCCGCGCTACTAGTATCGAGGCGTGCCCTCGGAGTTCCCACCGTCTCCCTCGACGTTGCGCGTCGAGCCTGCGCTGACGGTGGGCAACCTCTCGGGGACGCCGATGGTCGGCGCGCTCGAGTGGTATCTCAAGAAGTACGGCAACGCGGCCGGTCACGAGCTCGTGGCGAAGATGCCGGAGCGGTGGCGCGGCTGGCTGCGCCCCAACGCGCCCGCGCTCGGAGTCCTCGGCGCCAAGAAGTACCCCTACGCGTTCTGCGGCGACATGGTCCGCACCGCGATGGCGGTTCTGCGCATCGGCGACGAGGACAAGTTCATCCGCGAGTTCGCCGCGGCCGGCATCGACGCGAGCATCGGCACGGTCGCGCGGATCCTGCTTCGCTATGCGGCCACGCCGCAGTCTCTCGCGGAGCGCGGACAGGAGGCGTGGAACCTCTTCCACGACGCCGGCCGCGTGCACGTGGTGTGCACCGACCACGAGTACATCACGACCATCACCGATTGGACGAACCACGACCCCGCGGTGTGCCGCATCTCGATGGAGGTGCGCCGCCGGCTCATCGAGCGGAGCGGCCGCAAGGTGCTGGAGTGCCGCCGCGACAA
Organism: Deltaproteobacteria bacterium; assembly: GCA_022843175.1. Taxonomy (GTDB): domain Bacteria; phylum Myxococcota_A; class Polyangia; order Polyangiales; family JADJMO01; genus JALHOE01. The sequence continues at coordinate 63,904 of JALHOE010000004.1, read as the reverse complement.
GTGCGTGAGCTGGGGGCACGAGAACTGCGTCGTGAAGCTGCGGTGGTGAGCGCTACGTGAGCGTGGCGCGCACCTGGAGCACTTTCCGCTTTCGATGATCGACGCGGGCGCTGCCCTTACGCCGCCGTCGACCGTCGACCGTGCGGACCCATGGGCGCGCGCGTCAGCGAGCGCCTCGGTGATTCGCGCCGGTAGGCGCTCGCTTACGCGCGCGCCTATTCGGGTGTGTTTCCAACGGTCAACGGTCGACGCGACCCGCGCCGGCTCGGTGCCGCGTGCCACCCGGAATCAGGCAGCCTGATCCGAGGCCTCTCCCGGTACCAGAGGGGAATGAAGGTCCTTGGCGCCTGCACCCTCGTGCTCTCCGGGCTTCTCCTCGCGTCCTGCGGCTCCGGCGATCGCTCCGCGCTCGAGGAGTTCGGCGATGCCTCGGCCGACACGTCAGCGAACGCCGATGCTGGCGCTTGCCCGGCGACTTGCGGAGGGCGGTGCACGGATACCGCATCCGACCCGAACAACTGCGGAGGCTGTGGGACCCGCTGCGCCGCGGGCCAGGTATGCGGTGCCGGCGTTTGCGGTGCGACCTGTCCGGCCGGCCTCGTCAACTGCAACGGCGGTTGCAAGGATCTCTCGAAAGATCCGAACAACTGCGGCGCGTGCGGGGACGGGTGCGGCGCAGCGAGCGCCTGCATCTCTGGCAAGTGCGCGTGCACCGGCACCACCTGCGGGGGCCGCTGCGTGGACACGACGAACGATCCGCGGAACTGCGGGACGTGCGGGACCGACTGCGGGACGCTCGCTTGCGTCGGTGGAACCTGCAGCTGTCCGAGCACCGCCAAGACCTGTGGCATGCGCTGCACCGATGTCACGACCGATCCGGTCAACTGTGGCGACTGCGGGAAGACGTGCGCCGCAGCGCAGGTGTGCGCCGCCGGAAGTTGCGGCTGCAAGCCCGGTCTCGCCGCGTGTGGCGCGAACTGCGTCGACACCTCGAGCGATCCCGCGAACTGCGGCGGATGCGGCAAACCCTGCGTGGCCGGCCAGGCGTGCGCCGCGGGAGCCTGCCAGCCGACGTCGACGATGTGTCCGAGCGGGACGCGGATGTGCGCCGGCGGGTGCGTGAACACGCGCACGAGCAACCTGCACTGCGGCGAGTGCGGTCGTTCGTGCAGCGCAACGGAGCTGTGCGTCGACGGCAATTGCGAGTCGTACAAGCCGCTTCCGTTCTGCACCAAGTGTCCGTGCGCGGGATGCGGCGACCGATGCTGCGATCCGCTCTCGTCGGGATCGTCGGCGATCTGCGTCGACGCCGATCGATGTCCCTCGCTGTGAGACCGCCGCTCCGCTTTCAGGGCGCGTTCACCTGGCGCGCCAACGCCTCGAACACACGCGCCATCGCTACCGCGCCGGGATCCGGTACGCCGCGCAGGGAGTCTGCCGGCACGTAGCCCGATCGCCCGGCGCGCGCCCGAGTCATCGTCGCCGTCTTCTCGGCGCCCGCGCGGGCCGCCGCCGCCGCTGCCACCACACCCTCGGTGGAGAGCGCAGCGACCGCCGGGATCAGCGCGTCGAGCATCGTCCGATCGCCCTCGCTCGCACCGCCGTAGTGCCGGATGCGGTCGATGCCCTCGCTCAGGGCGCGCGACCAGTTCGGCGGCGCGCCCACCGCGACGCCCATCGCCGCGACGCCGATCGAGAGCAGGATCCCGCTCGAGCCCCCCATCACCGTCGACAGCCGGTCGGCGATCGCGCCGCACAGCGCTGCGGGCTCGGCGAGCGGGAGGCGCTCGAGATCGGCGCGGATGGCGCGTGCTGCCGAAGCGAACGTCGAGCCGGTATCCCCGTCTCCGACCCTCGCGTCCAGGGCGTTGAGCTCGCTCTCGGACGCCAGCAACGCGTCGCACACCACCTCGAGCAACCGCCGCCGCTCGGCGTGCGCCGACGGCGAGATCGCCGGACGCGAGAGCTGCGCGGGGAGCGGCACCGGCGCGACGCGCGTCACGCGGCGCGCGACCGCCCACGCCGAGGGGGCGACCTCCGAGAGCAGCGCGAGCTCGAGCTCCGCGTCGAGCGGCAGCGCGGACACCGAGAGCCCCTTCATGTCGAGCGAAGTCATCAGCCGCGCCGGCCCGAACACCAGGCGAACGTCACGCGAGATCGCGCCGAGCAGCGAGCGCGTCGCGACGGCCATCTCGATCGGCGGGACGCCGCCGAGGTCGTTGACGAGGAGCGCGAGCGGCGCCCGCGTCGCGCCGAGCGCCTGATCGAGCCGTGCCGCGAGGATCTCCGCGAGCGCGGCGACAGGCTGATATTCGAGCTTCTCGGCGCCGGGCTCGCCGTGAATCCCGAGTCCGAGCTCGAGCTCGTTGGGAGCCATGCGCGCCTCTGCCGCTTGGCCGGGGATGGTGCACGACGAGAGCGAGACGCCGATCGATCGGACCGCCGATGCGACGCGCTCTGCGGCTGCCGTCACCGCCTGCAGCGACGCCCCGGCGCGCGCGAGGTGCCCGGCGACCTTGTGAACGAACAGGGTGCCGGCGACGCCGCGCGGGCGCGGCGAATCGGGGAGCGCGATGTCGTCGCCGACCACGACGACCTCCACCGCGAGGCCCATCGCGCGCGCTCGCTCCGCCGCCAGCCCGAAGTTCAGGCGATCGCCGGTGTAGTTCTTCACGATCAAGAGACAGCCCGCGTCGCCGGTGACGGCGAGGATCGCGGCGAGCACCGCGTCGACGCTGGGAGACGCGAAGATCTCTCCACACACCGCGGCCGTGAGCATGCCCTCGCCGACGAACCCTGCGTGCGCGGGCTCGTGGCCGGCGCCTCCGCCCGAGATGACCGCGACGCGCGACTTGTCCCAGTCGGCGCGCACAATGACCTTGATCGACGGATAGCCGTCGAGTCGCGCGAGCTTGCCGTCTCCCAGCATCACCGCGGCGTCGAGGGCCTCGGTGACGATCGCGGTGCGTTCGTTGATGAAGTGCTTCACCGCGCCATGGTACGCGCCCGAGAAGGGCGGGCTTCAAGTCCTCCGTTGAGGGTACGCTCTCGCTGATGAGCGGAGCCATCCGCGCCTCGGCGCTCGCCGCAGCGGCCTTTGCCGCGACGTCTCCGGCAGCGGCGCGCGAGCCGGCGGCGCGGGATGAATCCATCACGCTGGTGAGCCCCGGCTACCTGTTCAGCACGATGGCGGGGCCCGTTCCGGTCCGCGGCCATGGCGTCGAGCTGAGCGTCGTCCACATCCCCAACGTGACGAAGTACGCCGGCTTCGGAGTGGTGGGCCAGCTCCAGTCGTACGGCGGCAGTCATCTGCGCACCGCCCTCGCGGCCGAGGTCGTCTATGAGCTCCTCGGCCTCGAGCTCGGTTGGGCCCTCCGTCGGTCCGACGGCGCGCACCCTGCGCAGCACGGGCTACACGTGGCCCCGTACGTCTCGCTCGGGATCGTCTCGTTCGCGTGGCGCACGACGCTCCCGATCGATGATCGCGACGGCGGCTACGGGTGGGAGACGGGCTTTGCGCTCGCCGTGAAGCTGCCGGTGCCCGTGCGCAACTGGGAGAACCTCGGCTACTTCTCCCCGGGGCTCGGAAACATCTCCGCCGGCGGTCGTCCGTTGCGTGACGAGGACGGCGTTGCGCTCCTGCCGGACGTCCTCGAGGGACGCACGCGCGGCGCGTCGCCCGCCGATCGTGTTCGATGGATCCGCGACGCGCGGTTGGAGCACGCGTCGATCGAGAGCTTCCTCTGGCTCGCCGACGACCTCGATGCGCTCGGTGCGCCCTCGGAGCTGGTGGCTCGCGCGGTTCGCGCCGCGGAAGAGGAGCGGAGGCACGCCGCGCTGTGCCTCGCGTACGCCGGCTCGGGCGTGCGCCTCCGATCGCGCGTGCACCCGCGGCGACGGCGCGCGCGGCCGAGCCTCGCCAAGCTGGCCAGAGAGGCTTGGATCGACGGCGTGCTCGGCGAGGGAGGCGCGGCGCGCGCGCTGGCCCGCGAGGCGCAGCGCACGCCGGATCCCGAGCGTGCCCGCGCGCTCCTCGGAGTGGCGAGCGAGGAGGCGAGCCACGCGCGCCTCTCCGCAGACGTGCTCGGCTGGCTCGCCTCGCGCTGAGGCTGCCGGCGAGGCGCGAGGGTTTGCTCGACGAGCCCGTACGGAGCCCTCAGTAATCCTTGCAGCAGGGATCGGTGGCGTGCGCCGCGTCGCACTTGGCGCCGGCTCGGAACAGGCTGATGCACGAGCGCGCGAGTCGATAATAGTAGTCGCCCATCGGATTGGCGCCCGGCTCGATGTCGCGGTTGTACTCGACGTTGTATTGATCGAGGAAACAGCCGTTGACGTCCTGCGAATCGGAGCACTTGCACAGCGGCGCGACGTCGCACTGCAGGCGCCCGACGACCCATTCGTTCCAGCCGGTGATCATCGCGATGGGGACCTCGGGGTTGTTGAACAGTGTCTCGAATTGTTTGCGGAAGGTCTTCCCCTTGTGCTTCGGAGTCGCCGTGGCCGGGTGACTCATGTAGTCGGCCTGGTACGCGACGGCGATCGGGAGCTGCTCCATCGCGCCGCCGAGCGTCGCCGTCCGCTGCTTGCAGAGCGCAGCGTCGAGCGGCGACTTCTGGCAGCGCTCCATGTAGCTCCACTTGGGGCTGCCGGCGGCTTCGCCCGCCCACGTCTTGCGGAGGGTGTATTTCGCCGAGAGCTCGGTCACCTTTGATTCGTCGACGGGGTAGCTCGAGTTCTCGGTCACGAGGATCAGCGGCTTCCCCGCATACACGAACTGCAGCCCGGGCTTCTTCCCGAGCATGTCGAGCAGCGTGTAGACCATGTGCGTGCTCTTCGGGTGGGCCCCGTCGGTCTTCACGATGGGCACCCACGGCACGATGCGCGGCGCGCCCGCGACGCCGCTCCACACCTCCACCATGCGGGCGAACGGCTCGAGGATCATCTCGACCGGTCGGTCGTTCAGCGCGTTGCTGTTGTATGCGTGATTGGTGACGTCGACGAACACGAAGTCGACACCCATGTCGCGAAGCTGCTGCGCGTGCTTGGCGAGCAAGCCGTCGTTCTTGCTCAGGCAGTAGTAGCCCTCGGCCGGTTTTCCCCACCAGTGCGACCCGTTGTAGGGACCGTAGGAAGCCTTGCCCGCGAGGATCTCCGTGAGGTCGTAGACCTTGGCGGCCGAGGGGCAGTGCCACGTGTGATAGAAGATGCCGATCTTTGTTTTCGTCGGATCGATCGGCTTGTCCTTACAGGTCCACGACGCCGTATCGCAGGCGTAGCGGGTGCCGGGACAGTCTGCTGCCGTCTTGCACTCGACGCAGAGTCCGGCCTGGCAGAACGGCCCCGACTTCGCGGAGCCGCAGTAGAAGCCGCCGACGCACTTGTCGCGACAGGTGCCGGCCAAACACTCTCGCGAGGCGCCGCACTCGCCTCCTCCCACCGTGCACTCGGGAGGGCTGGCGGCCGCGTCCTTGGTCGCATCGGGCGCCGCGTCGGTGACGGGTGCGGTGTCGGTGACCGGTGCGGTGTCGTCGGTGACGGGTGCGGTGTCGTCGGTGAGGGGTGCGGTGTCGGTGGCGATCGTGCCGTCGGCCGGGGCCTCGGCGTCGAAATCTTCGGCGGAGCCGTCGGCGTCCGACGACTTCGCGGCGTCGCCGACCCGATCATCGGGTTGCCCGGCCGCGGGCGAGCAACCCGCCGTCCAGCCCAACGCGATGGTTGCTACGACGCGCGCGAGGGCGAGTGTGTGGCGACGCATGATCGGAGAGGTGTACGCCGCTCGAATGCTCGTTCGCCAAGGGCGTCCGGCCACAGAGCACAATGTGCATGGGAGTGGAGACAGACGAAGTAAGTTGGCGCGACGTCACCCATGTCGCGTGGCTGCGCGCTCGGCGCTCCACAGCGCGGGCTCGAGGTAGCCGCCCGAGAGGTAGTCGCCGACGAACGAGACGGCGCGTCGATCGGCCGCTTCGACGAAGCGCATCGCGCGCGCTTGGTGCCCGACCGGATGGAACGGCACCGCGTGCGCGTGGCGCGTGACGTGCGCCTCTTCGATCCACGACGAGAAGCCGGGGAAGTACTCGTCGAGCTCGTGCCGACACGCGTCGATAATCTCGGTGTCGGTGAGCGGGACGAGCTCGCGCGACGCGGGGAAACACGGCCACGCGAGCACCACGGAGTTGCCCGACGGCACCATCGCGGGCGCCTTGCGGGAGGCATCGATCATGATCGACACCTTCTTGCCTCGCGCGCGTTGCGACACCCACGACCAGATCCCCGGCTCCATCGGTCGATCGAGGAAGAACGTGGGGAACGCGAACGGCGGGATGACGACCCCCTCGAGGAACGCGCGCTCGTCGGTCCAGTCTCGCGGGAGCAGACGCGCAGCGGCGTGCGGGGTGGTCGCTACCACGACGTGATCGGCCTTGCGCACCTCGCCCGATTCCAGCGCGACGCCCACGATCTTGCCGCGCTCCTCGACGAGCTGCGCCGCGGGCCGTTCGAGCTCGATGGTGAGGCGCTTCGCGAGCGCGTGGTGGAACGACGCAATTCCGTCGGGGAGCACTAGGTAGTCGGTGAGCACGATGATGCGAATCAGACGCAGCACGTGGAGGAGGCTCACGTTGGTGGGCTCGGGCTCGGTGATGGCCCCCGCCAGCGTGAGGGGGCGGACCATGTATTCGAGCAACGTGGGATCGAGGACGTCGAGCGCGCTCGTGTTGTCGAGCTTGGTCTGCTCCTCGAGCGCGTAGGTGCTCATGGGGTTCGCGAGGAGCTTCGTGAGGAGAAACCCGAGCATCTTGGCGTTGCCCCACACCCCCGCGGAGCGCATCCAGGGGATGCGGTGGTCGACGACGAACGAGCCGCGCTCGACGCGATCGTCGAAGAAGCGCGAGTCGCCGGCGACCTTGGTGAGGTTGTCGATGCCGACCTCTCGCATGAGCGCGAGCGTGCGGGTGTAGCTCGAGTGGTAGTACTGCGTGCCGACGTCGACGCGATCGGCGCCCCTGGTTCGCTTCAACGTGAGCGCGCGCCCGCCGACGCGGTCCCCGGCCTCGAGCACGCGCACGTCGTGCCCCTTCTTCGCGAAGTACGTCGCGGCGCCGAGGCCCGCGATCCCAGCGCCGATGACGAGGACCCGCATGGGATGCATGCGTAGCAGTGGGCCGGGCGGGGGGCCGTGACCGAGATCACTCAACCACTCGCATCGCTGGGCACGGAGTCCACCTCGAGACCGGCTTCGCGCAGCGACGCGGGAATTGACGCCGCGAGCGCGAGCCAGCGGGCGTAGACCCGTTCGGCCTCCGCTTCTCGGGCGAAGTAGTCGCCCGTCTCGGCCGCGAGGTCGAGGGCGACCGCGCGCTCGTAGGCGGCCTCCATCGCCAGGTAGACGACGGCCTCGCACGCGCGCACGGTTCCGGGCGCGCGGCGTGCGACGGTGTTCGCCGCGTGCACGACGAGGAGCTCCTCGCACGCGACCTCGGCTCCGGTCTGGTAGCAGGGGATGCGCTCCTCCGCGCGACGCAGTGAGGCGCCCTGGAACACCTCGGTCGGGCGTGTCGACGGCGGCAGCTCGGCGGCCTCGCGCGCCCCCGGCCAGAGCACGCGATCGAACCAGGACTCCCACGCGTCGGCGTTCGGCGCCCGCTCGGTCGGGAGCTCGATCGAGGGCGACCGGTACCCGCGCAGCGAGGTCAGCTCGAGAGCGAACGGACCCGCGACGCTTCGCGGAACGGCGAGCCCGAACGACGTGATGAGCGCGGGGTCGAGCGGTGGATGCCCGGCATATTCACTCCACCCCGACACGGCTCGGAACACCGCGAATGGGAGCTGGATGTCGCGGAGCGCGCCGGGATCGGTCTTCAGCTCGGCCTCGTAGTGGACGCCCGCGAAGGACTCGGAGGTGCGCAGGCGCAATCGGTAGGTCCGTCCGTCGCCGCGCGCACCCACGGCGAGTCCCGTGCGCTCCGACAAGTCGAAGCGGCCCTCGGCGGAGCGCACCGCGGCGCAGTCGCCCCCGTATCCGCTGAGGGCGAGCGAGATTTCGCCGCGGAAGAGGAGCGAATCGCCCGTCACCAGCTCGGCGCGAGAGGCGCCGTCGCTTCGGGTGACGGCGCCGTGGGCGAAGGCGTGGAGCAACGAAGACGTCGTCCCGCTCACGGCCACGATGCCGACCCTACCACGCGCCGTGTCGGTTATCGTCCCGCGCGCATGTCGCGCATCCCTCGCTACGCGCTCGCCGGTGTCGCCGCTGCAGCCCTCATGGGGGTCGCGAGCTACCTCATCAACGAGGTCTGGCTCGGCGCAGCGCACGATCGCCACACCTTCTTCCGTCCCGACGATCACGCTCTGCGGCTTCCCGGATTGCCGATCACCTCGCTGGTGTGGGGCGTCCTTCTCGCCGTCGCCTACGCCCAACTCGGGCGTCGGCTGCCGGGGCGGACCGCCGCGATCCGGGGTGCGCGGTTCGGCGCGCTGGTGTTCGCCCTGCTCGTCGGCATCCACGAGGTCTTCTACTTCCAGTTCATCGCCATGAGCCCGTGGCTGCTCGTGGGGGGCCTGCTCCACTACCTCGTGTCGTACGTCGGAGCCGGCGCGCTGGTGGCGGTCATCGTCGGCGACGAAGCCGGCGGTGTGGCACGCCCGCACGTAGCGTGAGTTACGTCGTGCGCGGCAACGGGCCGAGGTCGTTCGGGCTCCAGGCGGGCACGAAGCTGAGCGCGGCGCCGAGGAGCACCGCCACGGCCGGCGCCGCGAAGCAGAAGTACTGAAACCGTGACGCCAGCGGGATCGCCGCCACTCCCCCGGCGATGAACGACACGAGCTTCAAGCCGCGGAGCCCGGCGCCCCGCAGCGCGGCGCGGCGCGACTCGCCCTGCTCGAAGTAGGCCGTCGCGAGATGGACGCCGAGATCGCTCGTGGGGCCGGTCATGTGCGTGGTGCGGACCGCGAGGCCGGTGCTGGTGGAGACCGTCGCGTTCTGCAGCCCCATCGCGAACGACAGGATCGAGAGGAGGAAGAAGTCGCCCGGGGTCTCCACCGTGGAGCCGAAAGGGCCGAACGCGCCGCGCCAGCCGAGGAACGACGCGAGCAACAGCACCATCGCGACGAGCACCAGGGGCAGGGCCCAGAGCGGCTCCTTGCCGCGCGCGCGGCGCCCCTGGATCGCGAGGACCGAGGTCATCGCCCCGACGAGGAAGCACCCGAGGACGAGGGCGTAGTCGAGGAACAAGATCGGTTTGCCCGCGTCGATGCCCACGCGCGTGGCCGTGCCGGTGACGTGGGAGACGAATCGTTGGCAGGCGAGCAGCGCGCCCGCGTTGACGCCGCCCCCGGCGAACGCGAGCAGCATCCAGCTCGGCAGGTGACGCCAGGAGTAAATGGTGCTGGTCGTGTGGAGAGCGGACATCGTTCGAACCGGCGAGCGAGGCAGATTAGTTAGGCATCGAGCGTCGGGTCGCAACACCCGAGGAGTGTCCGCAATCCCCTACACCCCGCGCCGCGTCTATCGCCGCTGGACCACGAGCACGGAACGGTGAATTTCGCGCACCAGCGCTCCGGCGACGCTGCCGAGGAAGAACCGCGAGATCCCGGTGCGGCCGCGCGAGGCGGTGACGACGACCTCCGCGTCGTGCGCCTCGGCCGCTTCGATCAACGTGGGAACGACGGAGCCCACGACCACCTCGACGTCGACCCCGTCGCCAGCGAGCGCACGTAGCCGCTCGCGCACCTCTCGACGGACCGCCCGCGCGGTGAGCTCGGGGTCCCTCGCGAGATCTTCGAGGGTCTCCTCGTGCGGGAGCGACGGCTCGACGCAGTGCACGACCGTCGCGCGAGTCCCCACGGCGCGCGCGATCTCTCGCGCCGGGGCGATCGCGACGAGCGAGGCCTCGGAGAGGTCGGAGACGGCGAGGACCCGGCCGGTCTCGGCGTGCGCGCGGGCGACCAACACCGGGATCTCCGAGTGGGTGACGACGCGCTCGGCGACGCTGCCGAAGCGCCACCGCGAATGCTCCTCGTCGCGTCCGCCGAGCACGATGAGGTCGGCGTGCGTGCCCCGCGCCACCTCGAGGATCTTGTCGGCGGTGTTGCCGTGCTCGATCCGCTGCTCGAAGCGGGGAGCGAGCTCGCCCGCGACGGCGCGAATCCGTTCGTCGAGCGCGGCTTCCCGTGCAGCGCCCCGCGCGATGTGGAGGACGACGCCGCCGCCGTCGTGGCGTCGCGCCCAGGTGGTGGCCGCCGAGAGGGCCAGGTCGCCCGCCGGTCCGAGATCGGTCGCGACCACCATCCGCAGGTTGGGCTTCATGCGTTTCGAGTAGGGCCTCGCGCGCGCAAGCGCAACCCGCGTCGTCGACGGATCGCGGTGCGCATTCGGCAAGAGTACCTTCGGAGGATGAAGACCGTGCGGGTCGCGTTGCTCGGGCTCTCGGCGCCGCTGCTCCTGCTGGTCGGGTTTCTCGCCTACCTCGGGGGCGTCTCCGTCGGCGTGCCCGCGGCCGCCGCGAGCATCGTCCTCGCCGCTGTCATGGGCGCCGCGAAGAGCGCGGGACTTCAGCACCCGACGACGGCGGCGACGCCAGAAGCGCCCGCGCCCGTCGCCCCGCGGTTCGAGCTCGGCGCCCTGCGCCGTCTCGGAGACGCGCTGGGTTACCAGGTGCATCCCGAGCCGAATCCCGGCTCCGACGTGCGTGTCCTCGTGATGGACAACAAGAGCGGTTACGGCTGCCTTCTCCCCGCGGCGGGGGCGGCGCGCTGTCAGCCCAACGACACGAAGCTCGGTTCGCTCGCAGTGCCCCTGTCCGGAGCAGGCGACGAGTGGGTGGTCTACGACTACTTCGAGAAGGACTCGCGTGTCGTCTTTGGAGCCAAGGGTTTCCCGGCGCCGGTCGAGAGCGACGCCTTCGTCCTCCCCGATGGCTCGGTCGTCGGGTGGGACCGCGACAAGAGCGCCGCGGTGCACATCACGCGGGCCGGCAAGATCACGAGCACCCCCCTCGCGCTTCCCGGCAAGCGGCGCGTGTTGAACGTGGCAGCGGGCTACCTCTTCCTGCTCGACGAGGCGGCCACCGGCGACGCGACGCTGCACTTGCAGGAGCTGACGGCGCCGCCGCTCGCGAAGCCGGTCGAGGTCGGCAAGGTGCCGCGCGGGATCCATGGCGTGACGGCGTGTCGTGACGGCGACGACCTCGCTGCGATCCTCGGGGTCGAGGAGGGCACCCCCGAACGCACCACGGCGGTGTCGGTCTGGCGGACCGCAGGGGCGTACGCCGTCTCCCCCGCGCTCGAGCTGACGACGAAGCAGCGCTCGACGATGGATCCCGACGGCGGCCTCAGGCGTGGGTGTCGTCCGCGCGCGATCGATCTGACCTGGGTGCGCTCGGACGCGCTTATCGGTCGGCTGTCCTGCACCGCGGAGAAGTGCGTCGCAGAGACGTCGCAGCCGCTCCCGGGGCCGCCGGGCAAAACGATCAGGGCGGCGTCTCTCGGCGACAACGTGCTGGTGGCGCGCATCGCCCTGGCCCCATCGCCCCTGCGGGCCACCACGTTCTCGTTGCAGATGCGCATGGGCCCGATGGCGAAGCTGCACGAGGGGCCGTGGCAGATCGTGTTGGGTATGGAGAACGTCGGCGGGCCCAAGACTGTTTTCCGGGGGGTCGACGTCGTGGCGATGGGCGAGGCCGCGGTCCTGCTCTCCTACAGCGACGCGGGCCTCTACGGAGCGCGCGTCGACAAGAAGGGGGCGCTCGCGCCGCTCGAGTGACCCGCGCGATGCCGCTGGGAACGGGACGCTTCGCCAAGGGCCGTAGCGGAGCGGGCAAGCGGTGATAGGGTCGTCCCGGTGATTGGCTCCGACCCGGCCGAGCTCCCGTATCCCTCTGGTTGGTTCGCCGTCGCTGCCGACGACGAGCTCCTCGCGGACCGGCCGGTCCGATGCAGGCTCGCCGGCGCAGACTACGTCGCCTTCCGCGACGCCCGCGGTGAGCCCGCCGTGGTCTCCGCCCACTGTCCGCACCTCGGTGCCCACATGGGCTACGGGGGTTGCGTGCGCGAGGGCACGCTCGAATGCCCGTTCCACGGCTTCCGCTTCGACCGCAACGGGGCGTGTGTGGCCACGGGCTACGGCACCAAGCCACCACCGGCGGCGCGGCTCGTGTCGCTGCCCACGCACCGCAGCGGCGGGTGGCTCTTCGCTTGGTATCACCCGAGCGGGCGACCCCCGTCGTGGACGCCGCCCGTGCTCGACGCAGCGGGCTGGAGTCCGCTCCAGCGCCACCTCTCGGTGTTGCGCACGCACCCCCAGGAGACCACCGAGAACAGCGTCGATCTCGGGCACTTCCCCTTCGTGCACGGGTACCGCGACGTGCAGCTCCGGGCCCTCGAGGTCGATGGGCCGCGCCTCCACACTCGTTATTCGTTCACGCGTCCGAGCGGCTTCCCCGGGTGGGCGAGGGACATCCGCGTCGACATCGCGGTCTTCGTGTGGGGACTCGGGTTCTCGTACGTCGATGCCAACGTCGAGGGACTCGGGCTCTCGCTCCGGCACTTCGTGCTTCCCACGGCGCTCGGCGACGGCCAGACGGCGCTTCGCCTCGGCGTGGCGCTGCGAAAATCGGAGGGCTCGAGGCGCGGGCTCGGGTGGTTGCCGCGCGCCGTCGTCGACCACTTGATCGCGCCGGCAACGATGCGCCACTACCGCGCCGACGTGATGCAGGACCGAGAGATCTGGGAGAACAAGCGCCACATCCGCCGCCCGCTCCTCGCCGATGGGGACGGCCCCGTGGGGCGCTATCGCAAGTGGTGCCGACAGTTCTACGCGAGTGGCGAGGGCGACGGGGCCGAGGCGGGGCCGCCCCCGGAGCCCGCGAGCTGACGCTACGCCCGCGGCGCGGGCGCGGGCGGGGGCGCGCTGCGGCGTCCGCCGAGGAGCACCCGGTAGGCGATCTCGGGCGAGAGCATCGCGGTGGGAGCGCGCAGCAGGTTCGCGACCTCGAAGAACCTGCGGAGCACGACGACGTCGATCGTTGCTGCTCGATGCGCGCGCTCCATGTAGCGATTGATGATCGAGAACCCCGGCGGACGCGGGCCCTCGACCTCGGGGTAGCGCAGGTCCTCACCGGTGGCGATCGTCCACGGGATCTCGATGATCGCGTTGGCCCGCGAGAAGTAGCGTCGCGCGAGCTCGCGCCGGCTCTCCTTGAGTAGATCGTCGAGGGCGCGCGCCTCGAGCAGCGCGACCGACATGCCCTGACCGTACACGGGGTTGAAGCTGCACATCGCGTCGCCGAGCACGAGGAACCCCTCGGGGAACGAGGCGAGCTTCTCGTAGTGACGCCGCTGGTTCGCGGGGAACTTGTAGACGTGCGCGGGGCCGAGCGGCTCGCGTTCGCGGACCAGATCGAAGATCTCGTGCGTGGGCAGCGACCGCGCGAACTCGCGAAAGCCGGCGAGGTCGGTGGGTGGGTGGTCGCCGAGCGCGCCGAACAACGTGACGACCCATCGCTTTCCCTCGACGGCGAAGCACGCGCCGCCCCGCTTTTCCTTGGGCGGCGTGCCGATCACCACGCCGCCGATCGAGTCGCGAAACTCACCGGCGGTTCGAGGGAATTCGCAGGTCGTGTACCCGATGTTGCACTTGACGATCGACTCGCTCACTCCGCCGTGGCCCCACCGTTCGAGCCACTGCGGCGCGCGCGAGCCGCGGCCGGAGGTGTCGACCACGAGCTCGGCATCGAGGACGCGCGTCTCGCCCGTCGTTCGGTCCTTGACCCGCACGCCGACGACGCGCTGCTCGAACACCGGCTCGTCGATGTCGTGGTCGGCGACGCAGCGCGAGGAGCTCGAGGTGTGGCTGCTCGAGCGAGACGTGCGGGAGCGCGGCGGAGACGTCCACGTCGTTGGCGTCGAAGCCGCGCTGGGCGGTCGCCCACAAGCTCTCGATCGGCTCGCCCATCGCGAGGGCATCCTAGCTCCCACCCTCGAGACGGTCCTCACCTCACCTCGTTCGCACCCCGGGAATCGTCCACGGCGCGCGGGACCAACGGCGGGGTATCCTCCGGCGCGTGACTGCATCGGGGAAGAGCTCGGTCTGGGTGCTCGTCGCGATCCTCGCGGTGCCGGTCGTGGCGTGGCGCGGGTTTCTCCACGCGTGGAAACGACACGAGGAGTCCGACGCGCAGAAGAAGAGCGACGCCGCGCGCCCCCACATCGACGCCGCGAAGAAGCGCGCCGACGCCGCGATGCGCGAGGTGCGCGCGGCGCTGACCAAGGCGGACGAGAGCAAGCCGAGCGCCGAGGGCCCGTGCCCGATTCACGTGCCGTTGCCGCCGGAGATGAACGGGCAGGCCAAGACCTCGTTCGACAACGGCACCGCGGCCGTCAACGCTGCGGTCGGGGGAATGGCCTTCCTGCAGAACATGACGACCGTCGCACAGCACGACCTGCCGACGCTGGAGGCGGCGAGCCCGCGCGACCTCGCACGCAAGGCCGGATCGGTAGAGGGCTCGAGCACCCTCGAGAGCTTCCTCGAGGACGCGCGGAAGCTCGACGCGATCAGGTTGACGTGGGACCTCGTGCTCGTGCGCGAGGAGTGGAAGCCGCCCCTCGCCGACGAAGCGACGCACAGCTTCACGCCCGGTCGGTTGAAGGGCCGCGGCTACCTCTACGATCACGACAAGCACGCGGTCGTCTGCGCCGCCGACGTCGACGCCACCAACTCCGAGCGCGTGAAGTTCAAGCTCGGCGAGCACATCGCCGCGACCGCCCTGTTCCAGGACCTCGACGCCGAGGCGCTGCGCCAAGCCGTGGAGCGCCTCGCTGCGGTGAAGTGACGCAAGTTGGATCGCGGCGTGGTCACCCGCAAACTCTAACGGTCAGAACACGAACGAACCCGTCGCGAGGTCGAAGCGACGCGCGATGGGCTTGCCATCCACGGTGACGCTCGAACGATGCGTGGCGAGCACCGCGATGCCTATCGCGAGGGTCAACGCCCCGTGCACCCTGTCGACCGGCGGAGGGAACCAGTTGCGTGGAGGCCGAATCGCTCGACGTGATAGCGTCCGCGGATGGACTGCCCGAAGTGCGGCGTGCACATGAAGCTCGGCAAGACCTCGATCGCGGGGAGACTCCCGGCCGTGCTCGATCGACTCGATCGCGGCCTCGTTCACGACCTCTCGTTCGTTGCCGAGGGCCAAGAGCCCGTCACACCGCGCCTCGATGGCACCGCGTGGATGTGCGGCGACTGCGACACGCTCGTGCTCGTCGGCGGCTGGTGAGGGTCAGCGATAGCGTCCTTCGACGGTCCCGTCGCGGAGACGTGCTTCCAGGCGAGTCGCCGTCTCGTCGGCCTCTGCGACGTTGAGCTCCCCAACGGGAAGCTCCACCCGCGTTCCGTCTTCGAGCGCGGCGACGACGCGTGCGCCGCCGCCGTAGAGCGGGTGAGCGGAGAACCCCACCGGCGCCCTGAAGCTCTGTCGACCCGTCTCATCGCGTAGCTCGAGCGCCGTCTGCGAGACGATCACGTCGGGTCGCCGCACCGAGCGCCGACGTTCCGCACGTCCGAGGTCGCGGAGTATCCGCAGCGGCGACGAGAGCAGACAGAGGAGCCCCCGCAGCGTGTCCGGCGCTCCTTCCCAGAAGCGATGCGTGAGAACACGCTCGAGGAGACCGCGCCGTGGTCGGACGATCACATCTTCATCGGCGTCCACGGCAGATCCCCACCCTCTTTGGACGTGTTCGGCAGCGCGGTGCCCGACGGCTTCTCGACGGGAATGCCCGGCAGCACGCCGAACGGCGATTTGGCTGCGGGGAGGCACTCCGCGGGGAGCTCGTTGGCGAGCGGGACGCCAACGATCGGGATCTTCTTTGCCGTGTCAGACGCGGCCTTGCACTCCTTCTCGCGCACGGCCGCCGCCTTCTCCTCCGAGGTCGTGCCCGAAGCGCTCATGTTTGCCACGATCGGCCCGATCGTCGCGTTGGGGTTCGACGAGCGGCGCGCCTCGTCCAGCTTGTCCTGCCAGGTCTGCTTCGGGGTCAGCTTGTCGACGAGTACGTGACCGATGGGCGACCGCTCGGCGGGCGCGTCCTGCTTCGGCGGCGGCGCTAGGTTCTTGAGCGCGAAGTCCTTGATGGACGCCTTCTCCGTCGACGTCGCCGCCGGCGGCAACGCATCGAGGATCGCGTTGCCGGTCGGGCCGTCCGACTTTGGCTTCTTCTGCTCCGGCGCGGGCTCGGGCGAACGAGGCGGGGGTTGGTAGGGTTTCGTCGTTGTGATCGGGTCCATGGGGGTTACCTCCATGAGCCCATCGACCGAATCACGACGGCGGTTGCGTGCCCGCTCTCAGGCCGTCTTCGCGAACTCGTTCATGAACTCGCAGAGCACCTTCACGGACGCGAGCTCCACCGCGTTGTAGGTGCTCACGCGGATGCCGCCGACGGAGCGGTGGCCCTTGAGGCCGATGAGCTCGCGCTTCTGCGCCTCGGCGAGGAAGCGCTTCTCGAGGTCCTCGCTCGGGAGCGTGAACACGATGTTCATGCGCGAGCGCGACGCCTTCTCGACCGGCGCGCGATAGAGCTCGGGGTGCGCGTCGATGGTGGCGTAGAGGACGTCGGTCTTCTCGCGGTTGCGCTGCTCGATCGCCGAGAGGCCGCCGAGGCCCTTGATCCACCGGAGCACGTTGCGCGCGAGGTAGACCGAGAAGGTGGGCGGGGTGTGGTAGAGCGAGCGCTCCTTGGCGTGGGTGCTGTAGCGGAAGATCTTGGGGATGTCGGTGCGGGCGCTCGCCACCAGGTCCTTGCGGATGATGACCACGGTGATGCCCGAGGGGCCGATGTTCTTCTGCGCGCCGGCGTAGATGAGGCCGAACTGCGCGACGTCGAGCGGACGCGACATGATGTCGCTCGACATGTCGGCGACGAGCGGCGCGGACGTCTTGGGGAACGTCTGCCACTGCGTGCCGAACAGGGTGTTGTTGGACGTGATGTGCACGTACGCGGCGTTGGGGTCGAGCTGCAGCTCGCTCTCCGTGGGGACGCGGCGGTAGACCTTGTCGACCTGGGTGGTGCAGGCCACCCGCACGGTGCCGCAGTTCTTCGCCTCGTCGAGGGCGCGCTCGGACCAGCCGCCGGTGATCACGTAGTCGGCGCTCTGCCCGGGGCGGAGCAGGTTCATCGGGATCTGCGCGAACTGTTGGTGCGCGCCGCCCTGGAGCAGGAGGATGTCGTGGCTGTCGGGGACCGCGAGGAGCTCACGCAGCGAGGAGAGCACCTCGTCGTGGACGCGCTCGTACTCCTTGCCGCGGTGCGAGTGCTCCATGATCGACATGCCGCTCCCCTCGAAGTCGAGCAGCTCGTCGCGCGCGAGCTCGAGCGCGGAGAGGGGGAGCGCAGACGGACCGGCGTTGAAGTTGTGAACGCGCTTCATGGTCAATGATGGTGGCCGGCGTCTTCGCCGCCGTGCAAGAGGTCGTGGGAGAAGGCGTGCGGATCGCGGCCGCCCTGGGTGCCGAAGACGAACGAGCCGTCGCTCCGCAGGTACATCACGAAGGGGAGCGAGCGGGCGTGGGACATGTGCTTGGCCCCGATCGCGCGGACCTCGGGCTCCGGGCTGTCGCAGTCGGTGGCGAGGAGCACGAACTTCTTCTCGAGCTCGGCCTTGATCTGCGGGTGGGGCATCACGTTTTGCACGAGCGCGCGGCAGTTGGCGCAGGCCTCGCGGCCGTACTCGATGAGGACGTGCTTGTTGTCGCGTTTGGCCTCGGCCAGGGCATCGGCCAGCTTGGTGTGCCACTTGAGACCGCGGTCTTCGAAGTGGGGATGCGTCGAGCTCATGCCGAGGCGTCTAACCTCGGGTTACGCTTGCGTCCATGCCGAGCCTGTCTCGCGAAGAGCTCTTCCAGCTGATTGAGCGGCGTCTCGACGAGCCCAGCGCGGCGGCCGCCGTCGACGCCGAGGTGTGGGAGCGCTGCGGGGTCGAGCGCGCGATCTTCGTGAGCGATCTCTCCGGCTTCACTCGTCTCACGCGCAAGCACGGAATCCTCCACTTTCTCGCGGTCTTCCGCCGCTCGAGCCGCCTGGCGATGCCGCTCCTCGCGGCGCGCGGCGGGCGGTGCGTGAAGCGCGAGGCCGACAACCTCATCTACTCCTTCGAGCGGGTGAGCGACGCGATCGCCGCCGCGCGGGAGGTCGTCGAGGGCACGCGCGCGCTCGACGCGCAGCTCACCGAGGACGAGCGGGTGTACCCGTGCATCGGCATCGGCTTCGGCCGCGTGATCGAGCTGACCGACGACGTCTTCGGCGACGAGGTGAACGTCGCGTTCAAGCTCGGCGAGGACGTCGCGGGCAAGCGCGAGATCCTGGTGTCGCAGTCCGCGTACGACCAGCTCCTCCGCGAGGGCTCCGCGCTCGAGGCCGAGGAGCGCACGGTGAGCCTTGGCGGTGTGCCCTCGAGGTACTACCTCCTCCGGGCATGACCGCCGGCCCCCTCACTCAATCCCGAGCGGAGCAACCGCTCGAGCAGCTCGCGGAGAACCTCTGGCGCGTCGAGGGCGACATCCCCCGCATGAAGCTCCGGCGCGTGATGACGATCGCGCGCATGGCCGACGGCGGCCTCGTGGTCCACAACGGCATCACGCTCGACGACCACGCAGCGCTCGAGCTCCTCGGGCCGGTGCGCTACCTCGTGGTGCCCAACGGCTGGCATCGGCTCGATGCGGCCGCGTATCGCGCGAAGTATCCGGGCGTGAAGGTCATCGCGCCGGCGGGCGGTCGCAAGAGCGTTGAGAAGGTCGTGCCGGTCGATCTCACGTTCGACGAGTTCCCCGCCGACGACGTCGTGAAGTTCGAGATGCTCGACGGCGTGCGCGGCCAGGAGGGCGTGATGCACGTTCGCTCGAGGGACGGGCTCACGCTGGTCTTCGCCGACGCGATCTTCAACCTCCCCGCGCGCTTCCCCGGCCTGTGGGGCTTCGTCTACCACGAGCTCATGGGCAGCAAGCCGGGCCCGCGCGTCACGCGGATCGGCAAGCTGATGCTGGTGAAGGACAAGCAGGCGTATCGCGCGAACCTCGCGCGGCTCGCGGAGCTCCCCGACCTCCGCCGGGTGATCGTCGCGCACGGCGCGGTGGGCGACCGCGAGACGCTGCGCGCGGCTATGCAGACGCTCTGACGAACGCGCCGATGCGGGCGAACGCGTCGGCGCACTCGGGGAACATCCCCGCGAACATAGGAAAGTTATGGATCTGGTCCGGCGCCTCGTAGAGCTCGGCGCCGCTCGCCGCGACGAAGTCGTGGACCTGATCGGCGAGCATCTCGGCGCCGCCGAGGACCACGAGCGTGCGCGGCAACGCGGAGAGGTCGCCGAAGCGCGGTGAGGCGCGTGGATCGCGGGCATCAGCGCCCGCGAGGTAGCAGTCGGCCCAGCGCACGAAGTCCTCGGGCGTGGCGTAGTCGAAGGGCTCGTGGGACTCGAGCGAGCCGCCGCGCGCGGCGAGGTCGACCCACGGCGAGAACAGCACGCAGCAGAGCGGCCGCTCGAAGAGACCGAGCGCCGCCGCGAGGTTGCCGCCGGCGGAGTCGCCCGCGACCACGACGCGGTGCTCGGCTGCGAGGGCGCGATAGGCGGCGCGCGCGTCGTCGAACGCGGCGGGGAACGGGTGCTCGGGCGCGAGCCGGTATTCGATCGCGCACACGCGGGCGGAGCAGGCGAGGGCGAGCCGCGCGATGAGCTCCCGGTGCGATTCGATGGAGCCGTAGATGAACGAGCCGCCGTGTATGTAGAGGATCACCGGCTCGAGCGTGGCCCCCCCGCGCGGGCTGAACCACTCGGCGCGGAGGCCGGCGACCTCGGCCTTCTCGCGCACGATCTGCCGCAGGACGGGCGCGGGTGCGGACATGGACGCCCACGCGCGGCGCTGCGCCTGCCAGTCGAGCTTGGCGATCGCGGCGGCGCGCGACTTGAGCGCCGTGGCCACGACCTCGAACCCGAACGACCACGAGGGCCGCGCCGGACCTCGCCTGCTACGCCGCGCTGCGACGCGCGCTGTCGCGGCGACGAGGTTCCCGAGGAAGGCGACGCTGGCCACGCTCGCACCACGCTAGGGTCGCGCGCGCGGAAGTCAAACGCGGACGAGATCGCGCCGGGTGAGAATCAGAAACCGCACGATCAGCGAGCCGGCGATGACGGTGAGGCCCGCGGTGAGACCGAACCACAATCCCGGGGCGCCGAGGCCCGCGTGGAACGCGAGCCACCAGCCGATCGGCAACCCGAACCCCCAGTGCACGAGCACGTTGAGCACCAGCGGCCAGCGCGTGTCGGCCGCGCCGCGGAGCGCGCCGGCGGCGACGACCTGCGCGCCGTCGGCGAGCTGAAACAGGGCGGCGATGCGGATCAGCGCGGAGGCGACCTCGATCACCGGCCGCTCCGGCGTGAAGGCGCGCGCGAGGATCGCGGGGATGAACGCGAAGAGCCCGGCCCAAAACGCCATGATCCCGATCCCGAGGACGATGCCCACGTTGCCGGCGCGGCGCGCGCGCTCGGTCGAGCCCTCGCCGATCGCGGTGCCGACCCGCACGCTCGTGGCCTGCGCGACGCCGAGCGCGCCCATGAACGAGAACGAGGCGAGGTTGATGGCGATTTGGTGCGCGGCCGCCGCGCGACCGCCGATGCGTCCCATGAGGAGCGCGACGAGCGAGAAGACCCCGACCTCGGCGCCGAGCTGCATGCCGATCGGCAGGCCGAGCCGGAGGAGCTTCTTCTCGATCGCAGAGACCTCCTCGCGCGGCGCGGGCGGTGGGCGCGGCGAACGGAGGATGAGCCACGCCGCGAGGACGACGCTCGACGCGCTCGTCGCGATGCCGGCGCCGGCCGCGCCGAAGCCGGGCATGCCGCCGACGCCGAACACCGCGAACCAGCCGGCCACGGCGTGGACCACGTTGGCGACGATCACCGCCTCGACCGCGACGCGGGTGCGGTTGGCGGCCTGTTCGTACGTCTTTTTGGCGATGTAGAGGAAGAACGGCAGGATCGAGGGGAGGCGCGTGAGGAGATAGGCGCGCGCGTCGGGCTGCGTCGCCGGATCGACCTTGAGGAGCGGGAGCAGCCCGAGCCCGAGGAAGGCGATGAGCGCGACCGGCGGCGCGAGCCACCACGCGAGGCGGAGGCCGGCGCGTTCGGCGGCGTGCGCGCGCGCGTGCTCACCCGCGCCGAGCGCCTGCGACGCCACCGGCTCGAGGGCCATGAACACCCCGAAGGCGGGCAGCATGATGCCCATCACCAGCGTGTTGCCCAGCGCGACGCCCGCGAGCGCTTTTTCACCGACGCGGCCGACGATCGCGGTGTCGATGAGGCCCATCGACATCGTCCCGAGCTGCGCTGCGACAATCGGCATCGCCAGGCGGAGGTTCTCTCTCGCCTCCACGCGGACGGGGGACTGCGACACGGAGCGGTTCCCATACTACGATCGCGCGATGCGCGTCCTCCTCCTTGCACTTCTCCTCGGCTGCTCCTCCACCACGGAGCCCGTGGCCGCGGCGAACGACGCGGCAAGCCCCGTCGACGGCGAGGTCGTCGACAGCGAGGTCGCCGACGGCGAGGTCGTCGACAGCGCGGGCGCCGTCGACAGCGTCGCGCCGCCGCCCGACGCCGCGCCCACCGGGGGTTGCGGCAAGCCGGCAACGAGTGGTGTCAGTAATGGCATTATCACCGTCGGCGGCGTCGAGCGGAAGTACGTGCTCTCGATCCCCGCCGGCTACGACGCGAACAAACCCTACCTGCTCGGGTTCGGGTGGCACGGGCGCACGGGCAACGGCGCGCTCTTCAAGCTTTACAGCGGCGTCGAGAGGGCCGCCGGCGACAAGGCGATCTTCGTCTACCCGGACGGCCTACCGGTCACGAGCGATCCCAAGGACACCGGCTGGGTGCTCACCGGCACCGGGCGCGATCTCGCGTTCTTCGACGCGCTCCTCAAGGAGCTCAACGAGAAGCTGTGCGTCGACAGCAAGCGCGTCGTGAGCTTCGGCCACAGCTTCGGCGGCTACATGTCCAACGCCGTCGCGTGCTTCCGCCCCGCGGCAGTGCGCGCGATCGCTCCGGTCGCGGGCGGCGGTCCCTACGGCGCGTGCGGCACCGCGGTGTCGGCGTGGATCGCGCACTCGACCGACGACGCCGTGGTGAAGATCACCGAGGGGCAGGGCTCGCGCGACTACTGGACGAAGAAGGCGGGCTGCACCACCACGACCACCAAGGTCGCGCCCGAGCCGTGCGTCTCGTACGGCGGGTGCAGCGTGCCGGTGATCTGGTGCGAGTCCGCGACCGGCGGCCACAACTGGCCGAGCTACGCGGGCGCGGCGATCTGGAATTACTTCGCGGGGCTGTGAGTCACTCGTCGGCGGGGGGCTCGAGCGCGAGCTCCTCGAGCGCGTCGTCGCGGAGCCGTGCGAGCTCGGTGCGCAGCGGCGGCCGCACGAGCGCCTCGACGCGCAGGTAATGCGCGTCGTCGAGGCGCTTGAGGAGCGCGACGACGTCGGCCACGTCCTGGTGACGCTTGGCCTGCAGCTTGAGCTCGAGCAGCGCGGGTAGGGCGATCACCGCGGGATCGGAGCCGCTCGCCGCGGTGCTCTCGGGAGCGGGGAACGGCACGGCGCCGGGCCGCGGGATCGTGGTCCCCTCGATCAGCAGGTCGACGGGAACGCCGCTCGCGACGTGTACGAGCCTCGTCGTGAGCTTCGATGGCGCGAATCCGTGCTCTCGAAGATGCGGCGACAACCGCGCGGGGGCGTCGCGCCCGACGAGGACGTCGATGTCGACCGTGGTTCGGGTGTACCCGTGATGGACGACTGCGATGCCGCCAACGATGCGGTAGGGCACGGCGGCGGCCGCGAACAGCGCGCGGACGGCAGGGAGCGCTTCGTCGACGGCGTTCGTGTCGGGAGCCATGGCGCGCGCGATCCTCCGTGCCCGTGCGAGACGTGCGGTCAGAGCGTCCACGGCTTCGAGCGTAGCATCAGCCGCCCCTACGTCCTCTCGGCCGGCCCGTAGAACGCGAACAGC
Organism: Deltaproteobacteria bacterium; assembly: GCA_022843175.1. GTDB lineage: Bacteria > Myxococcota_A > Polyangia > Polyangiales > JADJMO01 > JALHOE01. Next base: position 40,863 of record JALHOE010000004.1, on the reverse strand, counting down.
TTGGTGAGGCCGACGCCGAGCACCAGGCCGAGGACGGCGAAGACGCCGAACGACCATTTGCCGGGGTTGGCGGCGAGCAGAAGCGCGTTGTTCACCGCGATGAGCAGCCACACCAGCGAGTCGGCGAGGAAGAGCGCGCGGTGGGTCCACACGCGCGTGAGCAGCGACACCGCGATCATCGCGCCGCCGATGACCGCGCCGCGGAGGTCGAGCGCGGGGACGAGCGGCGGCACCGACATCGCGATGACGAACACGCCGATCGGCAGCGTGAAGCGCATGCGTCGCTTGAGGGTCGCGGCGAGGTGCTCGCGGTAGACCGGCTCGATGAAGCGGCGGAGGGCCGCCTGCGCTTCCGGCGTGAGCGGGATCGGCGCGCGCTGCGGCTCGCGCACCGCGAGCGAACGGATCACCGAACCGAGCAGCAGGTCGGTGTGGGCGACGAGCTCGGCGCGGGTGAGCGTGAACCGCATCCCGTCGGCGCGGGCCGCCGCGAGCGCGTGGGTGTGGAACGTGAGCGTCCACTGCAGCTGCGGCGCCTTGTCGTTCCCGACGCGGTGCTCCTCGAGCACATCGCCGAGCGCCTCGCTCGGGATGGAGACGCGACGCGGCTCGGAGGAAGGGGGCGCGTACGGGTTCATGCCGCGGCGACTGTGGCTCAAAAGGGCGCCGGCGTCAGCGGGCCGGGCTCAGTTCCACACGATGCCGACCCGCAAGCCTCCGCGGAGGAAGGACATCTGCGGGCGCGCGCCGGGGAAATACGTCTCGTAGGCGAAGGCGATGCCGGCCCAGGGGATCAACCCGCGCGTGCGGCGGCTCTGTACGCCGCCGCCGAGGCCGAAGCGCATGCCGTAGCTGAACCGCGTGTCGTCGCCCTGGAAGAGCGCCACCGGCGCGAGCTCGACGTCGTAGTGATAGGTGCGGTCGTGCATGCGGATGACGACCGGTAGCGCCGGGAAGTAGTTGATGACGAAGGTGCCGCCGCCCCCGAGCTTCACCATCGCGCCGCCGGCGAACTCGGCGCCGATGAGGAGCGAGGTGTGGTCGAACCCGCGCCCGATCAGCCCGCGGATGACGCCGCCGCCGCCGTACGTCCAGCGGCCCTCGGTCTTGCGGAGCTGCACGAGGCCGCCGGTCTCGACGTTGAAGGTGAAGCGATTGCGGTCGCTCTGGATGCCGTGGAAATTACGGTCGGGCTCGAGCCAGAACGGGCACTCCGTGAGCGCGCGCCGGTCGGTCTCGGCGAGCAGCATTCGCACCCGGGTGACGAACAAGAGCGGCTTGAGCTTGGTGAGGTCCCTGGTCTTGGCCCACGCCTGCTCGACCGGGCCGCCGAGGAGCGCGATGCGGCGGTCGTACCAGGCGAGGGCGCGCACGCGGGTGTCCCGCGGGACCTTGCACACCGTCTGCAGGGCGGCCGGCACCATGTCGTCGATCTCGTAGCGGTCGATCCGCCAGCCGCCGGCCTGTTGGACCTCGACCATTCGCTCGAGGTCGGCCGCGAGCGCCCGGAACGCGTGCTCCTCGCCCTCGGGCGGCATGACTATTTGCGCCCTGGCCGCCGGGGCGGCGAGCGCGAGCGACACCGCGAGAGCAAGCCGCATCTTCCTCATGGTCACCCATGCTAAGAGATGCCGCGAACGACCGCGGAGGCCACGATGTCGGAACGTCTCGTTAAATGCGTCAAGCTTGGGCAGGAGCTGCCCGCCATGGACCGCCAGCCCTTCAAGGGCGAGCTCGGCGAGCGCCTGTTCGCCAACGTGTCGAAGGACGCGTGGCGTCAGTGGCTCGAGCACTCGAAGATGCTGATCAACGAGTACCGCTTGGACATGACCCACCCGGCCCACCAGAAGACCTGGTTTGCCGAGTGCGAGAAGTACTTCTTCGGCGAGGGCTCCGAGGTCCCCAAGGAGTTCAAGCCCGTCGACGAGAAGAAGTAGTCAGAACCGCACGCCCACCGCGAGCGACAGCCCGTCCGCCGGCGCACCGCCCCACGAGGCAGTGTGGGCCCGACCGTCGACGAATAGGTTGAAATCGCGGCTCCGCACGAGCTCCGCGCCGAGGAGGAGCTCGGCGCGCGCGTAGCCGTCGCTGTCTGCGCCGCCGGTCGAGCGATCGACGGTCAGCACCGCGAGCTCCACGCCGACGCCCACGCGGAGGAATTTGTAGCGGAGGATCGCCGTCGTGCCGAGGAACCCGAAGCCGGTCGTCGCACGACCCGCTTCGGTGCTCCCGCGCGACACCGACAGCGTGCCGAGCCAATCGAGCGCGACGTGGCCGTCCCCGAACGTGCCGCCGACGCCGAGCCGCACGTCGAGGTAGTCGTGGCGCACGCTGAAGATTCGCGCGCGCGCGACGCCCGCGCTGATCGAGCTCGTGACCGCGTTCTGCTTGTCGTCGTCCGCGCGCGCGACGGCCGGAACGAGCGCGATCAATAGCAACGCTATAGATTTCATCGGCACTCCACCCGCGGCCCCTGCACGCCGCCGTCTTCGGTGAACGGCTTGCGCGCGGCGAGCTCTGTGCACAGCCCCGCTTTGCGGAGCGACTCGCACGACGAGCGCCGCACGCACTCGCTCTCGTCGCTCGTGAGCGCGGGGTACGTCGTGTCGCCGCACCCCGACGAGTACGTGCAGTATCCCGCCTCGGTGTGGAAGTCGGGGCAGCACTCGACGAGTCGAGCGTGCGCCTCTTCGCACAGGAACTCGTCCTGCCGAACGGCGCCGCACATGAAGAGGGCGGCAAGCGAGAGGATGATCAGCCGGTAAACGCGCACGACGGTCCCGAGAGCAAGCCGCGTGCACAGCGCGATCGCCGGCCTATCGGCGTGAGCGAGCGAGACGCGAGCGGGGCAATCCGACGACACCGTGGTGGTTTGGATACGCTCGCCGCAACACAGGGGGATTCATGCCGGTTGGAAAGCGCGCGCTCGCCGAGCTGTTCGGAACGTTCTGGCTGGTGTTCGGTGGTTGCGGCAGCGCGGTGCTCGCGGCGGCGTTCCCGCAGGTCGGCATCGGCCTGCTCGGTGTCTCGTTGGCGTTCGGCCTCACCGTCCTGACGATGGCCTATTCCATTGGGCATATCTCCGGCTGCCACCTCAACCCGGCGGTCACGATCGGCCTCATCGTCGGCCGGCGCTTCCCGGCCAAGGAGGCCGCGCCGTACATCGCCGCGCAGGTCTTGGGTGCGATCCTGGGCGCCGGGGTCCTGTACGTGATCGCGAGCGGAAAGGCCGGCTTCCAGGTCAGCGGGTTCGCCGCCAACGGCTTCGGCGAGCACTCGCCGGGCGGCTACACGCTCCTCGCCTGCGCCGTCGCCGAGGCGGTGCTCACGTTCGCGTTCCTCATGATCATCCTTGGTTCGACCGATCCGCGCGCGCCCGCGGGCTTCGCGCCGATCGCGATCGGGCTCGGGCTCACGCTCATCCACCTGATCGGCATCCCGGTCACCAACCTCTCGGTCAACCCGGCGCGCAGCACCGGCCCGGCGCTCTTCGCGTCGGGGGGCTGGGCGCTCCCGCAGCTGTGGCTGTTCTGGCTCGCGCCGATCGTCGGGGCGATCGCCGCCGGCGTGGTCTATCCGGCGATGGCGAGCGAGCCCGAGACCAAATCACCCAAGCGGGCGTAGCTCGCTGCGGCCCACCACGAGCTGCGTCGCGCCAGCGACGCCCGCGGGCAGGAACAACAGGCCCGCGCATGGGATGAACCCGATCAGCGCGATCGACACCCCGAAGCCGAGCACGGCGGAGAAGTTCGCGCGAATCCACGCGATTCGCGCGCGCACTCCGGCCGCTTGCAGGCTGAGCGGGTAGTCGAGCAGATCCCACGCGAGCATCAGCGCCGATGCCAGGAACTTGAGCGGCACCGTGACGATCGCGAGCGGCGGCGCCACGAGCTCGACGATCGTCAGGCCGACGACGACCGGGATCGTGAGCAGCAGGCCGAAGAGCGTGATCCGCAGCGAGCGGAGCATGCCGGCGGCCACGCCGGTGTCCGGCATCGGCGGCGCGTTGAGGCTGCGCGCGTGCTTCTGGGCGAGCGCCTCGAGCGCGGGCCCCGAGATCGGCTGCGCCAGGGCGAGGGCGACCAGCACCGCCACGCCGAGCGCCGCGAGCCAGCCGAGCACCCGCACGACCTGCCAGAGCATGGCCCAGCCCTCGGCGTTGGTGAGGCGCGAGGCGAGGAACGACTCCACGAAGTGAACGCCGAGCCAGCCGCCGCCGGCGACGAGCGCGGTGAAGACCACCACCGGCACGATCGCCAGCGGCCACGCCGACGGCGTGGACATCAGCCAACCGAGGCCCTTCCACGGCGCGGCGAGGCCCTCGGCGAAGGGAATGGCCCGCTTGGGGATGTTCACGCGGCAACCCTACCAAGTTCGGTATAGAGTCGCCGGTCGATGAACGGCGAGGTGCTTCGGCTCGAAGTGGAAGGCGGCGAGATCACCGGCGAGCTCGCGCTCGACCTCCCGCCGGGGACGCCCGCGGCCGCCCGCGACAAGGCGCTCAACGCCCTGCTCACGGCGCGCCTCACCGAGATCGCAGCCGCCCGCGGCGTGGTGCTGTCGGCGCCGGCCAGCTCGTACGCGTTCGCGACGCCCGGCAAGGACGAGCAACGCATGACTCGGTTCGTGGTGCGCGGCCGGGTAGAGGGCGATCGGCTGCTGCCCGCCCGCCCGAGGTGACGCATGTCGGCCCACTCCGACTCCACAAAACACATCGTTCAGTCCCTGTTGGTGAACATCACCATCGCCGTCGTCAAGGCGATCGCCGCGGTGCTCACCAAATCGGGCGCCATGCTCGCCGAGGCCCTCCACTCGGGCGCCGACTGCGGCAACCAGGTGCTCCTCCTCGTCGGCGTACGCGGCGCGAGGCGCGCGCCGACGCCGAGCCACCCGCTCGGCTACGGCCGCGACGTGTACTTCTGGTCGTTCATGGTGGCGCTGCTCCTGTTCAGCGGCGGCGGCGTGTTCTCGATCTACGAGGGCATCCACAAGATCAACCACCCCGAGCCGGTCGAGAAGGCGTGGCTCGGCGAGGCGATCCTCGGCTTCTCGCTCCTGCTCGAGGGCTTCGCCACCTTTGGCAACATCAAGGAGCTCAATCGTCGCCGCGCCGGCAAGCCGTTCATGAAGTACCTGCGCGACACCAAGGACTCCGATCTCGTCGTGGTGTTCGGCGAGAACTCCGCCGCCGTGCTCGGCCTCGTGCTCGCGATGATCGCGCTGTTCATCGCCGACCGCACGAAGGACGGCCGCTGGGACGGCGTCGGCAGCTTCGCGATCGGTCTGGTGCTCGTCGGGGTCGCCGTCTTCCTCGCGGTCGAGGTCAAGTCGCTGCTCCTCGGCGAGGCCGCCGATCCCGAGATCGAGAAGGCGGTCCACGGGCTCGTCGCCGAGCACAGCGACATCGAGAAGGTGCTCCGCCTGGTGACGGTGCAGCAGGGACCGGGCGAGGTCATGGTGATGATGAAGCTCGCCTTCCCCGCCGGCATGGTGATCGACGAGGCCTGCCGCAAGATCAACGAGTTCGAGACCAACCTGCGCACCCAGCGCCCCGAGGTGCGGTGGTGCTTCATCGAGCCGGACATCCCCCACGACCGTGAGCGATAGGCGCATCCCCTTCGGTGAGGAGAAGCACCGCGAGGAGTCGCCGTGCCCGGGCTGCGGCGTCTACTACTTCGAGGTCCACGCGCCCGGCTGCCCGATCGAGGAGTGCCCCGAGTGCGGCGGGCAGCGGGCGGAGTGCGGCTGCGACGAGCGGTAGCCGAGGCCCGCGGTGCGCGGTCGATCGCGTGGAGCGCCCCGACGAGCGGTCTGATCGGCGTCGCCGTCAGCACCATTGGAATCCCACGCGGTCGCTTCGACCTCCTACTCCCAATTTCCTCGTTCGCTTACGCTCCTGCGCGGAGGAACGATGCGCGCGACAAAACTCTCATTTTTTGTGTTCTCACTTCTCGCTACGAGTTGTGGCTCCTCGTCCCCCGATGCGACATCGAGCCCGACCACCGACGCCGGCGCCGACACCGTCGCCGCCAAGTCGACGAAGATTGTCTCTTGGTCCGCGCCCGAGCACCCGGTTGGCGGGGTCAAGGTGTTCGTCCTCGCGAAGGACGGCGCTGTGCTCGCGAGCACGACCACCGGCGCCGACGGGAGCGGAACGCTCGAGGGCTTCGAGCTCACCGACGAGACCGTCTTCGTCGCCGCGGGCAAGGAGGGCTCGAGCGTCGAGCTCGATCCCTTCAACAAGGCCGTCGCCCTCGAGATCACCACCAAGCTCGGGCGCGCGCCCACCGACCCGTTGCCGGTGCTCGTGTTTCCGATCGCTTCGAAGCAGCCCAAACTAACCGGCGCGGCCAAGGGCTTCGCCGATGGCTCCACGCTCGTCGCGACGAGCACGAATGGGCTGAGCGTGCACCAGGGCGTGCCAGACAAATTCAGCATCGCGGTGATGCCGGGTGAGAAGGGCACGCTCGTGGGCGTGGAGACGCTGCAAATGCCCGCGCCGCGCGCGGTCACCCAGACGGTCGGCAAGTGGGTGATCGCGGAGCATCCCGCGATCACCGCCGACACCCCGTTCGACCTCGACTTCACGAAGCCGAGCGCGCTCACATCGAAGCGGGTGAAGATCAAGCTCGAGATTCCCGGGGGCGCGGACGGCCCCCTCGGCGGGGATAGCTTCGCCTTTGGCTGGATCTTGCGCGGCACCACCTTGAACGCGATGGTCGGGCTGTTCGCCAAGAGCGGTCCGAACGCAGACGGCACCGCGTTCGACGTCGAGCTCGAGTACATCGAGCCGACGTTCGCCGGCACTTCCAAGACGGTTCTCCGCCTCCATCGCAGCGACGGCGCCTGGTCCGAACGCACGCTCATGCGCATCCCCACAGAGGGAGAGGTGGTCAAGGACTGGCGCATGCCACTCCCGATCACGAGCGCGAAGCAGGCGCTCACCGATCCGATTTCGCTCGAGGGAATCGCGAAGGACGAGACCGCCTTCGTGGTCGCGCAGAAGACCAACGGCGACTTGCTATTCCGGTCCGTCGTTCCGCCGGCATTCACCTCGGGTGGATCGATCACGCTGCCGAAGCTCCCCGAGGAACTTCGCGCACTCCTGCCACCGCTCCTCGCGAGTCGAATCCGCAACGCGGTCATCACCGACCCCAAGGCGGTTTTTGTCGAGTTCTCCGGCGTTAGTCGCCCCATCACGTTCACGCCGTGAAGCGCTTCACCCTCAGCTCTCGCCTGCTCGGCGTCGCCGCGCTCCTCATTGGCGCGTGCAGCTCCGAGGGGAGCGAGCCTCGCGCCACGCCCACGCCGGCCGCCGATGACGGCGGACTTGCAGACGGCGCGTTCGACACCGCCGTCGATGCGCCGGCTTCGACCGCCGCGTTCGGGATCTGCCCCGCTGGATACAGCGGGGCGTGCGCGCTCATCGACGTTCCGCTCGATCACGGCGCGAAGGGCGGCAAGACGATCAAGGTGCTCGTCAATCGCCTCGCCACCACGTCGAAGGCGACCGCGCAGCTATGGATGCTCCAGGGAGGGCCGGGCGGCTCTGCTGCGGATCTCAACGAGCTCGGCCTGACGCTCGCGAAGTCGCTCGTGGGCTTCGATATCTACACCTTCGAGCACCGTGGGGTTGGCGCGTCGGAGCGCTTGTATTGCAAGGAGCCCGCGTGGACCAACCCCACCAAGGACGAGGTCGACGCGTTCTGGAAGAAGTGCGCCGATGACATGTCCGCGAAGTGGCCGGACGGCGGGTTGCAGAAGTTCTCGACGACGCAGGCCGCCCTCGATCTCGGCCTCGCCATCGACAAGGTCCGCAAGCCCGGGCAGAAGGTCTTCGTCTACGGCGTGTCGTACGGCACGTATTGGGCGCAGCGATACCTGCAGGTGAGGGGCGAGCAGCCGGACGGCGTGGTGCTCGACAGCATCGTGTCGCCCGGCGTGCAGTTCATGTCGAAGTTCGACGAGCAGTTCGAGCACGTCGCGAAGAAGCTCGCCGAGCTGTGCAAGGGCGACGCGTTCTGCAAAACAAAACTCGGCGACGATCCGTGGGCGCGGGTGCAGACGTTCGTCACCTCGTTGAAGACCAAGACCTGCGTCGGCGCGCCGCCCCCCGAGTTTGCGATGAGCGCATTCAAGACGATGCTCACGCAATGGGGGCTGAACGCCATCGCCTTCTCGGTGCTCCACCGATACGACCGGTGCACCGCCAACGACATCGCCGCGCTCAAGCGCCTCGAAGAGGTCCTCGCCGCGGGGAACCCCGCAGCGAACCCACGCTTCTCGCAGGTGCTTCACTTCAACGTGAAGTACAGCGAGCTCTGGGAGACGCCCTCGCCGACCGAAGCGGTCCTCCAAGCGCGCGCCGAGTCGCTCGTTCTCGGCGGCGAGATCTTCAAGGAGAAGGCGCTCGAGTCGTACTGGCCGAAGTACCCGCGCGACATGTACGTCGACAAGTTCCCGGTCACCAAGAAGCCGGTGCTCGTGCTCAACGGCGATCTCGACGCACAGACCACCATCGTGACCGCGAACGCCGCCAAATCGGTCTACACGGCCCCCGGCCAGGCGTACATCGAGCTGCCCGGCGCGAACCACGGGGTGATCGCGCAGTCGCCGGTGCCGGGACAACCGCCCTGCGGAGAACAGATCATCACCGCGTGGCTAGAGTCGCCGAGCAGTACGCCTCCCACCGACTGCATCCCCAAGATGGCCAAGCTCTCGTTCGAGGGAGATGAGGGGATGAACAACTTCATCTACGGTCGGTCGAGCGCGTGGGACGAGGCGACGACGCCCTCGACGCCCTCGGCGTTCAAGTGGTCGCCCGAGCGAATCGAGCGGGCGGTCGAACGACTGCGCGAGGCGTATCGCGACGCTTGGCGCCGCCCTCGATTTCCTTGAGGGCGTCGCGATGTCGAACCGATCCGACGCTCCCCGCGCGAGTGTTTGTTCGAGTGCGGGCGGCGCGTCTCGCCGGGCGCTCGGCATCGCGTCTGCGCCGCAGATCATCACTGCGCCGGCAGGTAGACCTCCATGCGCGTGCCGCGGTCCTCGCTCGACGTCGCGAACACCGCGCCGCCGTGACGCTCGACGATGGATTGCACGACGGCGAGGCCGAGCCCGCGTCCCTGCTCTTTGGTGGAGAAGTACGGCTCGAAGATGCGTCCGAGCTTCTCTGGGGGAATGCCCGGCCCATTGTCCTCGACCTCGACGAGCACGAACCGCCCCGGTCCGACCTTGCCGCCGCGCATCGAGGCCAACGCGGTGTTCGTCGCGCGCACGCGCACCTCACCGGCGTCCTGCATGGCCTGACTCGCGTTGAGCACGAGGTTCTGGAAGACCTGACGCAGCTGCGCCTCGTCGGCCTCTACGCTCCACAGCCCCTGTTCCACCTGGAGGTCGGACTTCGTCGACGTCCCGCGCAGCATCATGCGAATCGTCTCGGCGAGCAGGGTGGGTAGCGCGACGATCCGACGCTCGGGCGGGCCGGCTCGGGCGAATGTCTGCAGCTGCCGGGTCAGTCCGCGGGCGGCGAGGCACGCGGTGTCGACCTCCGCGAGCAGCGCCGAGGCTCGCTCGTTCGCCCCGAGCTCCCGCTGCAACACGCTCGTGGCGCCCATCACCGCAAGGAGAGTGTTGTTGAAGTCGTGAGCGATTCCGGCAGCGAACAACGACAGGGACTCGATGCGCTGCGCCCTCTCGATCTGTGTCACGAGACGCTTGGTGTCCGTCACGTCGATGTTGACGCCGAGGATCCCGCGAACGCGGCTGCCGTCGAGCACGGGCGTGATGATCTCCACGTAATGTCGCGTTTCGCCCTCGAGGTCGTAGCTGACCTCGCCGCGAACCGTCTCGCCCGCGAACGCTCGGCGGTTGTTCTCCTCCCATCGAGAGGCGACGCGCTCCTTCTCGAGGGAGATGTCGAGGGCGGTCTCCGGCCGCATGCCGATCGCCTCGCCCCAGTGCCGCTTCGACGTTTCGTTCTGCAGTACGTAGCGGCCCTCTTCGTCCATGACCCATAGATCGAACGGCAAGCTCTCGAGGATGGTCGCCAGCCGCGCTTCACTGCGACGCAGTGCATCGGACAGCTCCTCGACGCGTGCGCGCAGCGTCTCGAGCTCGTCGTGCCTGGTCGCCGTCATCAAGCCCCCCCGGCAGGCATACCACGCAACGTCGCTGTGGGCGCCGACGTCAGCCCGCGCGGACGAATCCGGCGAGGTGCTCGCCGGTCACGGTCGATTTCGTGGCTACGAGCTCGTGCGGGGTCCCCTCGAACACGACCCTGCCGCCCTCGTGCCCCGCGCCCGGTCCGAGGTCGATGATCCAGTCCGCGTGCGCCATCACCGCGAGGTGGTGCTCGATCACGATGACGGACTTCCCGGAGTCGACCAACCGATCCAACAGGCCGAGCAGCTGCGCGAGGTCTGCCAGGTGCAGCCCCGTGGTCGGCTCGTCGAGCACGTAGACGCGTCCGTCCTCACCGAGGTGGGCGGCGAGCTTGAGGCGTTGCCGCTCGCCGCCCGACAGGGTGGTGAGCGGCTGGCCGAGCCGCAGGTAGCCGAGCCCGACGTCCGCCATGCGCTGCAGAATCGTGTGGGCCGCGGGCGTATGCGCCTTGCCGTTGCCGAAGAACTTCTCGGCGTCGCCGACGGAGAGGTCGAGCACCTCGGCGATGTTGAGCCCGCCGAGCTTGTACTTCAGGACCGCCGCCTGAAAGCGCCGACCGTCGCAGTCCTCGCAGACCGTGCTCACGCCGGCCATCATCGCGAGGTCGGTGTAGATGACGCCGGCGCCGTTGCAGGTCGGACACGCGCCCTCGGAGTTGGCGCTGAACAGCGCGGGCTTCACGCCGTTCTCCTTGGCGAACGCCCGGCGGATCGGCTCGAGCAGATCGGTGTAGGTCGCCGGGTTGCTCCGACGCGAGCCACGGATCGGGCTCTGGTCGACGGACACGACGCCGTCGCGACCGGACACCGACCCGTGAATGAGCGAGCTCTTACCCGAGCCCGCAACGCCGGTCACGACGACCAGTACGCCGAGCGGGACGTCGACGTTCACGTTCTTCAGGTTGTGGGTCTTGGCGCCGCGCACCTTCATCGCGCCCGACGGCTTCCGCACCGACGGCTTCAGGGAGGCGCGGTCGCTCAGGTGACGCCCGGTGACCGTGCCGCTCTGCCGCAGCCCCTCGACCTTGCCCTCGTACACCACCGCGCCGCCCGCGCTGCCGGCGCCGGGCCCGAGGTCGACGATGTGGTCGGCGATCGCGATCGTCTCCGGCTTGTGCTCGACGACGAGCACGGTGTTGCCCTTGTCGCGCAGCCGGAGCAGCAGGTCGTTCATCCGCTGGATGTCGTGGGGGTGCAGCCCGATCGTGGGCTCGTCGAAGACGTAGGTCACGTCCGTGAGCGACGAGCCGAGGTGGCCCACCATCTTCGTGCGCTGCGCCTCGCCGCCCGACAGCGTCCCGGTCGGCCGATCGAGGCTGAGGTAGCCGAGCCCGATCTCGACGAACGAGTCGAGCGTGTCGCACAGCGCTGTGAGCAGCGGCGCGACGGACGGCTCCTTCAGCGCGCGCACCCACGTCGCGAGCTCGCTGATCTGCATCGCGCAGGCGTCGGCGATGTTGATTCCCTTGATCTTGGAGGACCGAGCGGCCTCGCTGAGCCTCGTGCCCTTGCAGTCTGGGCAGGCGCTGAAGGTCGCCACCCGCTCCACGAACGCTCGGATGTGCGGCTGCAGCGAGTCGAGGTCCTTGGACAGCATGGACTTCTGGAGCTTCGGGATCAGCCCCTCGTAGGTGAGGTGGATGCCGTCCACCTTGATCTTGGTCGGCTCCTTGTGGAGCAGGTCGTGCAGCTCCTTCTTGTTGAACTTCCGGATCGGCTTGTCGGGATCGAAGAAGCCGCAGCCGTTGAAGATGCGACCGAACCAGCCCTCCATCGAGTACCCGGGGACCTTGAGCGCGCCCTCGTTCAGCGACTTGCTGTCGTCGTACAGCTGCGTGAGGTCGATATCGCTGACCGACCCCATGCCCTCGCACCTCGGGCACATGCCGCCGGTGCGGGTGAAGACGACCTTCTCGGCCTTCTTGTTACCCTTCTCGACGGTGATCGATCCGGCCGCGCGGACCGATGGGACGTTGAACGCGAACGCACCGGGGCCCCCGATGTGCGGCTTGCCGAGCCGGCTCCACAGCACGCGCAGCATCGCGTAGGTGTCGGTCACCGTGCCGACCGTCGACCGCGGATTCCCGACCAAACGCTCCTGGTCGACGATGATCGCGGTGGTCAGCCCGGAGAGGACGTCGACCTCCGGCCGATCGAGCCGCGGCATGAACCCTTGCACGAACGCGCTGTAGGTCTCGTTGATCAGCCGCTGCGACTCGGCCGCGATGGTGCCGAACACCAGAGACGACTTGCCCGAGCCCGAGACGCCGGTGAAGACGGTCAGCCGGCGCTTGGGGATCTCGACGCTGACGTCCTTGAGGTTGTTCTCCCGAGCGCCGCGCACGCGGATCAGGTCGTGGCTGTCTGCGGAGAGCTGCCAGGGAGAGGCCATGGGGCGATTATCCTCCACCCGCTCGGCGAGCCGCTTCTCCGAAACTGCGAATGTGAAGCAGGGGCTGGTCGCTAGCGCGCGGAGCAGGCTTCAAGTCGGGTTGGCCAGCGGCAATCTGCCCATCCAGCGCATCGAGTTCTTGGCGGAGCAGTCGGCCTTGGCAAACGCATCGAGGAGACCATTCATCGCCTTCTTGCGCGCCTCGTGATCGATCTTCAGCGCGTCCTTCGGGAGGATCGCCTCGGCGCGGGGTTCTTCACGTCACGCGCGGCGCTGGTCGCCGAGAACGACCTGTCGCGGCGGCAGCTCGCGGTCGGGAAGCGGCGGCTCGAGGGGAAGCACTGCGCGCGTCGCAGGAAATCGTCGGCAACCGCTGCGTGGGGGGCCTCCATACCTTACGCTCGCGCGTGAATGCCCCTAAGCGACAACGCCTATGAGAAGGATCTCGGACCGCTCTTCGATCAGCTCGCGCGCGGCGACGACACGACGGCCGACTTGTCCGCCGCGCTCGTGCATCAGGGAACTGTCTATCCAGCGGCCATCGAGGCCGTGCCGCTGCTCGCCGCCCAACTGCGTGATGATCACGCGGCGCTCGCCGGCATCGTAGCGCTCCTCGCCGCGATCGCCGCCGGGCGCACCTACGAGCTGCCCACCACGCGCAAAGGCAAGGCGTACACCGCCGTCAAGAAGCTCGCCCCGCGGATACGTAATTTTATTATGCATTCTCGTCCGGAGGTCCGCTCGGCGGCGGCCTTTTTTCTCGCTTGGTTCGTCGATGACAAGAACGTCGCACCTCTGCAGCGCGCGTTCGGGGACGAGACCGATCCGCTCGCGACAGCGTCGCTCGGTTTGTCGCTCGGTGTGCACGGCGAGAGGGTTCCCCCGCGAGAGGGCGACACGCGCACGGTCGCAGCGCTGACGGTTGCGTGCGCGCTCACCGACAAGAAGGTCGACCTCACCGACGCCGCGCGCTCTGCGCCCTGGCCGGAGCTGCCGTTCGGCGATGGATCGATCGCCGACCTCGCCGTTGGCTTGTTGGTGAAGCGCGGCGGCGTCGAGGGCCTGCTCATCGCCGCTGCGGCAGGCAACGAGGACGCGGGCCTGGCGTTGGTCGAGAAGAAGCCCAAGGATCCCCAGCGCGTCGTGGAGGCCCTCCTCGACGGCGGCCTGATCCGCGGCGACATCGAGCGGCGCCTGCAGAGATACGCGCTTCCGACGTCGGTGAGCGCAGCGCGCAAGTTCATCGGTCGGCCGGCGCCGCGCCGCGCGACGCCGCTCGATCGGACCGTCAAGTTCCGCGATCGCGACGCGACGATCGCCGCCCACGTGCAGGACGCTGTCACGCGCAACGATGGCACCAACGTCGCGCTCGCGGAGTCCATCGTCGCCCTACTGTCGCCAGCCGACGCTGTCCGCGCGGCGATCGATGTCGAGGAGCTCGGGGGGATCAACCCCGTCAACACCGCCCACAATCAACGCGCTTGGGATCTGTCCGTCGCGGTGATCGCACAGGCGGCGCCCTCGGCGGCGAATGCGCTCGAGGAGATCGAAGCGCGCGTCGCGCGTGACGGTCCGGGGCTTCGCGACAATCCCTTCGGCGGCGAGATGGAGTGTCACACCGTGCGTTCGCTCGTCGCTCTCGCGCACGCATACGCAGCGCTTGCAAACCAAGCGTTGATCAATGAAAAGACCGCCGAGCACCTCCCGCGCTTCTTCTCGGAGCCGACGAGCCGTGCCCTGGCCGCGCTCGCTCCCGATGTCCGCGAGGCGTGGTTGCTCGATCCACGCCTCGACAATCGCCCGCAGCCGGGTGAGCACGCGTCGGGCGCGTGGCCCTTGTGGGTGCGGTGGCCATCACCGCGCGTCACCGAGCGCGTCGTCGAGCTCGCAGCGAAGTGGGCGCCGAAGGATCCGTGGGGGGGCGCGCGTAGTGTCTATGCCGATCCGATCCTCCGCGACTACGCGGCCGCGCTTCGCGCGCAGGGCGATGAAGCAGGCGCTGCGCGATGTGAAGCGTTGCTCGACCTCGCATCGACGTAGGACAACCAACGACTCGTTGAACTTCGCGAACTCCAGGAGGGCGGCTACCGCGCGAGCAGAGAAGAGCTCCTCACCGCCGATCGAGAAGCGACCCGACGAACAACACCCCGTGTTCGGCGCGCAGCTTCGCGGCCGTCGCGAGCGCGTTCAAGTACCACGCGATCTCCGGACCATCGACGACGGACTGGGTATGGGGGTTGAGGCGTTCCCCGGGGGAAGTGTCGCGGGCGCTACGGCCACAGGCTCTCTGTCGCGCTTCCGTCGACGGGAATGTTGAACGCTTCGCCCTCGACCGAGACCTTCAGGCGCACCTTGATCTCGCTGTTGTGGAGGGGCGAGTTCTTCACGGCCGTCCAGGCCGCGCGGAGGCGCTCCTCGTCGGGCACCAGTGTGTAGGTGCGGCCCTTTCCGGTGACGAGGAAGTTGCCCTTCGACGCCTTTGGGGGCTTGTCGCCTCGCTCGAAGGTCAGGACGTCGGCCAACTTCGGCGTCTCCAGTTTGTTCTCGTGATCGAAGTAGTTCTCTTCGAGGCTCACCTCGATGACGGCGCCGTCGGGGATCCAGAAGAACTTGAGCTCCGCCTCGCGATGGTTGCGACCGCTGCCGCGGTAGTTCACGCGCTTGATCGACACCTTGCACATCAGCCGCATCAGCGCCCGGAACATCGCGTCCATGTCGGTCGCCCACTCTGCGGTCGTGGTGTCGGAGAAGGACGGCTTCTTCGTGCCCTTGCCGTATTCGGGGCCCCACGGCGAATGCCGGATGAACACCGCGTGGTCGCTCTCGTCCTTGGTGAAGACCATCTGCACGAAGGTGCCGATGCCGACGATGGCAAAGGCGACGACGGCGACCCACGGATTGCCGCCGGAGAGCGAGAGCACCGTGCCGACCATCGACCCGGCAGATCCGACCGCCACGAGCGCGCTGCCGACCGCTTTCCCGTAGTTGCCCTCTTTCAAAGCCTCGACCGTGTTCCTGCCGGCGACGATGGTGTCGATCGCGCCCGAGGCGAAGCCGATGACGGCCAGCAGCTTCTTCGCCGACATCTTCAGGATCGTCTGGCGCGTACCGGCGTATCGCGCGAGGCCCGAACCGGCGAGGTCGAGCGTGCTCCCCATGAAGTTGATGATCGCCCACGTGCGATCGCTGTCGTTGTCGTACGCCTTGGTGAGGGCGCTGATGCCGAACACGAAGTTGACCGCGTCGAGGAAGACCGAGGCGTTAGCGAGCGCGGCCGTCCACTTGGGCTTCATCCCCCCGTCGGGGGCGTTCTTCAGATCGAGCTTGTAATGGTGATACTCGTTCTGCGTTGGCCACCACTCGTGCAGCACCACGTGTTTCTTGGTGACGGTGACCTTCGAGACGTTGACCTCGAAGCCGTGCAGCTTCTCCAACGCCTTGCTGTAGAACTCGGGCGACATGTCGCGCATCGCGAGAAACGGCGCGTAGGACTTGAGCCACTCCAGAGCGGAGCTGCCCATCTTGCGCCCGACCTGCATCATGTCTTCGTTGCTCTTCACGAAGAGGTAGCGGTGGACCCAGTCCCACTTCTTCTCGCTGTCGAGCTGTGACGAGAGCAACGCGCGCCCGGCCGGACACTCGCCGATGCGCGAGTGGATCATCGCCATCGGGATCATGAAGATGTGGAGATCCCTGTCCTTCTCGACCGCGTGCGCCTTGGCCAGGAACTTGATGGGCCCCGACTCCACCCAGCGAACCAGGTGTGCTCCCCACTCTTCGGCGGTGCGCTGACGGTACGCGACCTGCTGCGCGGCTTCGGTGCGGAACGTCCAGAGCTTGGCGTCGTCGACGGTGTCGGCGCTGAGCATGGTGCCGTCGGCATCGAGCAGCTTGTTGACGATGTCGGCGAGGATGATCTTCTTGTTCCGCCGCTTGACCCGCTTCTGGTGCGCCTCGCTCTGCTGCGGGTGCACGTGGGAGTAGTTGATCAGCTCGTCGGCGGCTTCGATGAAGTAGCGGTTCAGGTGAAGCCCGACGGTGATCGGATCGAGCACCGGCACCAGAAGGCCGGCTCCCTTGGGGTTCAGCACGACATTCGGGTCGCCGTGCTCGAAGGTCACACCTGGCGTCCAGTCCGAAATCTTCAGCTGCAGCTCGTTGATCGACGCACTCGAGAGGCGGATCCGACTGCCGAAGAAGTAGTGAAGCTGTGCCGCGCCGAGGATGCGTTGCGGGAAGCAGACCGTCTCGCCGACCTGCACCTGGGCCGGGCGGTCTTCCGGGTGGGGCCAGAGGTCCTTCGACTTCTCCGACATGCCGGTGTCGGTGCCCTTCACGCCCTGCACACGCAGGTCGTCCATCTTCTTCATCGGCGTCGCGTGCAGCTTCCCGTCGGCATCGAGCATCAGCTCGTCGCACAACACCGCCGGCGCGTTGCGCATCGCCTCCTCGCGACGGAACACGTAGATCCACCGCTTACCCTTGATGGGGCGCCAGCTGTTCTTCCGACGGTCTCGGTCCGGCTCGAACGGCCGCCAGCCGACGCCGTTGGCGAGCATCGCCTTCCACTCGACGAAGCGCACCTGCTGGGAGAAGACGGCGACCGCGCTCGACTCCTGCGGCGATATGGTGGTGCCCATGACTCAGACCTCCGGCTCTTCGGCTTCGAGCGTTCCGAAGTCGGTGACGCGCTCGTCTTTGAGGTCCTCGTCCTTCGGTGTCTCGTCGACCACCACCTTCTTCTTCGGCTCGGGGAACCTGGTCGCCGGGCTCGAGGCGGTCGCCGCGAAGATGGGCAAGCTGCTTCCGGGGAGGTTGCCTCGGATCCGATTCTTGCTCTTGCCCGCACGCACGTGGATCAGGTCGTAGCGGAAGTCTTTCGTCATCACGATGTTCGCGAACTCGTGCGCCGTGTGGGCGCCGACCTTCGACTTCGAGACGGTGGGCGCTGGCTTCTTCGAGTCTTTCTTCAGCGGCACCAGCAGGAATTCGTCGTCGGCGATCGCCGGCTCGTTCACGAGGATGAAGACCTCGCCGTCTTGCAGCACGTTCGGCGCCGCATCGCGACCGACGGCGGCCGGTGCGACGGGCGGTGGCTTCTTCGGCGGCGGCGCGACCTTCTTGATCTTCTTCTTCTTCTTGTCGGCCACGTCAGCCTCCGTACACTTCGCGCAGCTTGTCGCGGAAGGGCGCGTCCAGAACGCGGTCGATGTGGTCGGCGATGCGTTTCGCCGCTTCTTCGTCGGTCTCCTCCTCGACCTCCTGGTCGTCGTCGTCCTCGTTCGGGGGATCGTCCTCCTCCTCCTCGACGAGCGGCAGGCCATGTTTGGCGCGAAAGAGCTGCGCGGCGTGCAGGGTCCACGCATCGACCTCACCGGTGATGGGGCAGACGTGTCCGAGGTTCGACAGGCGCGCCTGTACGCCGGAGACCGTCTCGATCGGATCGAGACAGCCGATCGAGAGCTCGCGCTCGAGATCGGGATCGGGATCGTCGGGATCGTCGGTGAGCCAGAGCTGCACCAGCGCGGTTCTCGCGGTCGCCGGGACGTCGACCTCGACGACGCCAGCGCTCGTCGTGCCTTCGAGCTGCTGGTTGCCCACCAGCACGCGGAAGCGCTTGCCGTCGTGCGGTTCGCCCTTCGCGTTCTTCATCACGACCCGTAGCTTCAGCTTGGGAAGCTTCACGACGAAGCGATGTTTCTTCTCGAGCTCGATGGGGACCGACTTGGTCTTCTGATCCGGCAACCAGACTTCGTCTCCCGGCGCGAGGACGTTCGGATTGGGCCGGAGCTTCTTCAGCTCGGCGTTCTCGGCGAGCTCGTGCAGCTCTTTCGCCGTCATTCGCAGTCGCGCCGCGAGGCTCGAGAGGCATTCACCCTGCTGCACTACGTGCTTCATCGAGGCTCCTTCACGAAAGCTTCCATGCGGAGCCATCGAGAGCTGGGAACCGGACCTTCGTCGGGCCCCTCACCACGCGGTCGACCTTTGCTCTGCCATCTGCATCGAGCGAACCCGTGAGCACGGAGCCGTCGGCGAGCTCGAGCTCGTATGCTTCGAAGGGGACGGGGGCCGGCGGGTCGGAGTCGTCGACCAGCTCGATGGCGACCCACGTCGTATCCTCCGGCACCTCTTCGACCGGCTGCTGTGGCCCGAGCACGTTCTCGAGTGGTCGCTCGATCTCGAAGAGAGGAAACACGACCGGCACATCGAAGGCGACCAGCTCGCCGTCGTAGAACGCTCGTTCGAGCACGCGTTCGACCAACAGGCGACGCTCGTCCCTGGTCCAGCGAAGCACGGTCAACGTGCGCCCGACGATCGCGTCGTGGGCCTCGACCATGACGTGCGGTTGCCGCGCGAGCCAATCACGTACGTGCGTTGCTGCAATGGCCGCCGTCATGCGGCCGGGCGTTCGGGGCGCGTCGAAACGTCGGTAGATCAGCACGTCCGGGTGGGAGAGCCTCCAGAAGCGGTCCATGCGTCCCCGCAAACTAGCATGCGTCCTCGGGGAGCCGTGAGCGACGAGTTCTCTTTCGACTCGGTTCAACTGCTGCCCTGCGTGATCGCTCAAAAGAGGCCCGCGTCTCCGGAGCGACGGTCCGGAGTGAAGATTGCAGGATCCGTTGCTGGCTCCACGTCCGATGTGTCAATCGGAGGAGGGATCTCGCAACACCACCCTGGTCGCGGCCGATCTAGCCGCGGACGGCACCGCGGGAACAACGGCGACGCTCGGAAAGTTGCGCGACCTTCCCGCCAAAGTCCTGTCGTGCGGCGTGGGCTCGACACACTTTCTTCTGCTCCGCCACGGCGGCAAAGACACCGTCGATCTCGCGCTCGACATCGGCGGTGCTTGGAACGTGGTCGCCGCCGACGCACTCGCGCCGCTCTTTGCAGGGGACTTCGCGCAGCAAGTGCGACTCGGATGTGATGCGAGCGGCCTCACCATGACAGCGCTGAAGGAATCGCTCCAGGTGGTCCGATGCAACGCCGCCGGCTGCGTGACGAAGCCGTCGCCGCCTACGCTCCCAGGGGATGTGGCCGTTCCATTGAGCGACGCGGTGCTCCTCATTCGTCATGTCGACGTGAAGGGGAGCTTTCTCGGCCCCTCCGGCCGGGCGACGGCAGCGCGCCTCGCGAGGTTCGATCGGCAAGGGGCGCAGTGGTCCGTCGTGCTCGATCCGGCGGGCGACCTCCTCGCGCAGACCATCGCCACGACGTCGACCGCGGACGGCGCGATCGTGGTGATCATGAGCTCCCACGGCCCGGTTGCGTTTCGCGCCGATGCGAAGGCGGCGTTC
This sequence comes from Deltaproteobacteria bacterium, assembly GCA_022843175.1. Lineage (GTDB taxonomy): Bacteria > Myxococcota_A > Polyangia > Polyangiales > JADJMO01 > JALHOE01. Next base: position 21,013 of record JALHOE010000004.1, on the reverse strand, counting down.
TCTCCACTCCGCGCAGACGCTGGCGGCGCCGCAAGCGCACCATCCGCGAATGCGAAGTAGCAGTTGCGCTCGCGGGCGGGCGGCGCATGGACAGTCCGTCCCAGCTCGCGGAGCGTAGGCTGCATGACCCGGTCTTTACGCATCTCGCGCATCGAGAGTGCGCCAGTCGCTATCGAATTCGCGCCGCCGTCGTAGGATGGCAGCGATGCTGCCGGGGAAGCTTCGCTTGGTGAGGTCGGTCGCCGAGGCCTCCGCGAGCATCGTCGGCTCCGCGCTCGCGGGGGCATCGTTCGTCACGTGGTGCGCCACGCGGAGGCTCGTCGGCACGGTTCACTTCGGCCACCGCGACGTCGGCGACGCGCGGCGCTCGCGGGACTGTATGGCCTCGCGCAACACCCCGAGCTGCGTCCGCCGCTCCTGCGAGTGGTGGACGGTCGAGCGCTCGCCGCCATCGACGAGGACGCGTGGCAGCTCCTCGAGGAGGAGGTCGCGAAGGTGCGGCCGCGCGCGGGGGGCTTGTTCGAACGACAGGCGGTGGTGGTCGGTCCGGGCGTGCGGGGCGCGCGCACGGCGGCCCTCTTGCCCGCACTCGGCCCCGGCGACTCCTTTCGTCTCTTCACCGATCCGAACGAGGCGTATCGCTGGGTCGATCCCACCGACGGCCCGGGCGCGCAGGCGCTCGTCGACGAGCTCGTCGCCTCGATCGCGATGGGGAGCATCGAGGTCGCGGTCCGCACCTGGATCGGCGATCACCTGCGAAGCGGAGACCTCGAACGTTGCGCCCGCGCGCTCGGCCTGTCGTCGCGCAGCCTGCAACGCAAGCTTGGCGCGGCGGGTCTGAGCTTTCGTAGCCTCCTCGCCGAGGAGCGCAGCCGAGCCGCGCGCGCGCTGCTCCTCGCGGGCGACGCCAAGGTCGAGAGCGTCGCGCGGGCGGTCGGCTGTTCTTCTTCGTCACAGCTCGGGGTGCTCCTGCGCCGCGCGGGCCTGCCCGCTCCGTCGGCGATGCGAGCGCGTAAGGTCTGAGCCTCGACGCGGGGCGCGCTGGATCGAACGGTGTCGTCCTTCGCGGGGCGGGCGCCGATTTCCGACAGGCGAGCGTCTTCTCCGGGCCGGGAACGCACGACCGTCTCGATGCAGATCGGGTTCCTCCCAGTACCCGGGCTGCGCAAATGTCTTGGGTGCGTCACAACGTACCGACCGCCGTCGACGAGGCTCGTCGGCATTTCACGGCAGCACGCCGCCGTTGCCGAATGGATCGCGAACCTCGACGGAGCGCGGAGTACCGCTGACCGTCAGGGTGCCGATGCCCTTGCTCGGCATCACGGTGAAGTCCTTGGTCGTGTCGTCGGTGAACGTGACCTTCACCGTCCATGGTCCGGGCAGGCTGATGTCGGCGTCACTGATTTCTTCACGCAGCGCGCGCAGGCCGGGGGCGTTGCCGAGCGTGGCGTGAATCGTGGTGGTCGGCCCGAGCGTCACCTTCGACCCCGTCGCAAGTGGCGCCGCGGTCACCTCGAACGGCTCCGAGTCGAGCGCGTAGGTCGCTCCCTTGGCCGCGCCGGTGACATGGAACCGATAACGACCGAGGGGCAGCGAATACGGCTCGAGCGGCTTGCTCAGGGCGTACGGCTTCGGGGGCACCGCCTGCCAGGTCGCTCCGTAGATGTGGTGCGACGGCGACGCGGACTCGAGCGGCTCCGGCACATAAGTGATGACGACAGCGTCGGTCGAGCTCGCGTACGTAACAAAGCCGGTCCCGGTCTCGCGCTCGATGGTCACCGCCGGCGCGTCGACGATCGGATCGCCTCCGTACCAGGCGAAGCGCGCGACCGAGACCGCGCGCGCAATCGGTCCCGAAGTGACCTTTGCGGTCAGGACATCGGGCCACCACATCTTGTCGCCGGGCGCGGGCTTGCCGTGATCGGTCGTGGCGAGCGTCTCAATGGCAGGCGTGGGCGGATACTCGAACGCGACGAACCGAGAGGTGCCCGCCGCGGGATCTTCTCGCTCGGGCGTCCATGCGATCTTCGCCGCGTCGAGGATGTTATCGAGGACGACCGCCCCCTCGAGCGGTCCCCACATGTTGGTGCTCGGCTCGTAGCCGCCGAGCATCCAATCCTCCGGCGTGAGCAGGTAGCCCATGTGCTCGTCGGTGTAGCCGAGGAGCAGCGTCTTATCCCCCGCCGGCGAGCGCGCACGAAGCTCCGCCGCCCATGGTCCGGTGGCCTCACCGGGCGCGCCAATCAGCAGGTAGTCATTGATCTTGACCGCGGTCGCCGTGGCGCGCGTCGTGTCGCAGAGCGGCACCGGCATCAGCGGCGACACGTCGAAGAAGCTGAACATCAACCCGCGGCCGCGGAGCACGTCGACGCACGAGGAATAGACACCCATGCCCTTGGCGCCGGGGATCGTCGCGAAGGAGCCCTTGTCGGGATCGCCGCACAGACCGGCGCCGCCAAGCACGTTGAACTCGTCGATCGGCGACACGATCTTGCCGTCCTTGTCGAAGATGACGCCGTCGGGCTCGTAGTCCTCGTTGGCCGGCGCGTATTCGAGGAAGCGACCGTCCGGGCGCTGCACCTTCACGTCGCGTCCGATGTAGAACGTGCGTGTCACCACCTCGATCTGCGCGGTCGCGCTGGTGGTGATCCCCTTCACGAGCGGACCCGCGAGCGCGGCGGCGCGCGCTCCGATGATCTCGAGCATCGGCATGTCGAGGCAATGCTGCCCATCGGGGCAGAGGGTGCGACCGCGCGGATCGGCGGGGGACACGTCGCCGGCCGCTCCCTGCACATGGAGGACGGGGTAGCCGAGCTCGCTGCTCAGGGCGTGCGCGACGGCGCCGGGTGCTTCGGTGGAGGCGAGCGGATTCTTCTCGGTGCCGACGGTGCCATGGATCGGAAAATCGACGACCGCTGCCAGCGGCGTGCCGTCGGCGCGATCCACGCGCATCGCCCAGGCGACGGGATCCTTGCCCTTCCCCCCGACGAGCCCGTTGTTTTCGTTTCGACGGTCGCGGCTGACGGTGTCCCCGGGGTCGAATCGTGGCTCGACGGCGAAGCCGATCTTCGCCGGCTCGCGCGCGGCGAGCGCGTCGCGAACGGTCTTCGCCATCGACTGTTGGGCGCGAGCGATGATCTCTTGTCGCGGACGATCGGTCCCCAACATGAGGATGAGGCTCGGCTGAAATCCGCCGTAGCCGGCGTGGCTGTGCGACGCGGTGAGGAGGATCCTCCCACGCAACGATCCATCCGGCGCTGCGGCGCGCTCTAGATCGAAGAGCACGTTCTCGGTGACGTACGGCGCGTCGACGCGAACCAGAACGAACACCTCGCCACCCGCGTCGAGCGCGAGCGCTTCGACGAACGGAGCGTCGTGTTGCCCGACCGACGGCGCCATTCCGGTGGTGAAGCGTCGCGGGCGATCGTCGGCTTCGACCGCAACGCCGAGCCCATAGATCCGCGCCGAGTAGCCGCCGAGCGGCGCCCCGATCGGCACCGACAACACCGACCGCGCGAACCCCGCGCGCAGTGGCCCCGGCGGGATCGGAGGCAACGTCGCCCGAGCGGGCGGCTGCTCATATGTGCAATGCGCCGGATCGCGCGGTGTTGGCGTGGGCGGAGACGCATCTGCCGAGCCCTTGCTGCACGCCGCCACGCACAGAGCCAACCAAGCCATCCGTAACCGCACCATCGGCCGAAGAGGCTAGCGCGTCCCGGCGGCATCGCGCGCGGACGCTCCTGTGATGCGCCCGATCAATGGCGGCAGGAAATCGAGTGAATGGGCTGCAGATTTGCGACCCGCGCAGCCACCGACGGCAGCGGCGCGAAAGCCTGCCTTCGTCGCGTCAGCAAGACGGGCGGAACCGCGGAGACGATCGCCTCGAGCGGGTTCGAGGTCGTGATGGATTACCTCTACGGCCATCGGATCGCCGTCACCACCAATGCGGTGTGGTTCTCGGCGCCCAAGACCCTGTACCGCATCGCCAAGACCGGCGGCGCGGTCACCAAGGTGTTGGACGGCGTGGAGATCCGCGACGTCGTGAGCAACGGCACCGACGTCTGGTTTCTCACCCACTACGTCGAGCCGGGCATGTTCCCGACCGATCGCGTCTACAAGATCGGCGACTCGGGCGGCACGCCCGCCAACGTCGCGACCGCGCGCACGATCCATGTGCTCGCCGCCGGCAGGACGAAGACCTTCTTCCTCACGGACAAGGAGGTCTACCAGCTACCGTGATTTCGCGCCGTGTTGCGGCTCGGCAAATGTAGGCGGTTGGCACGGGGGCCGCGCGCCCTTCCGTGCGGGCCCCGGCCCCCGGGGGCCATGGCGAGTCGACGAAACAGCGCGAGCGATCGCCCGCTCATTCGCGGCACGCCCGCTGCTTCCTCCACCCCGATGCGCCGAAGTCCGCTCGCTCTTGTGGCCGTGGTTGCCGTCGCGTGCTCGTCCTCGGAGAGCGCGGGTGACGGTGAGACCGTCGGGCTCGAGGACTCCGGTGGCGTCACGGAGAGCGGCGTGCCCGTCGACGGTGGAACCTCCGCCGGGGATGGCTCCACTGCCGGGGGATCGCTCAGCGATTGTCCCGCGTTCGCCCCCGGCAACGACTTCCGATTGTGCGCCGCGACGTATCTCACCGATGGGAGCGATGACGTGCCGGGTGGCGTCGCGTTCGGTGCCGACGGCGCCGTGCTCTATGCGGGCTCGCTGCGCGCCGACAACTACGGCAAGTCGCCAACGACCGTGCTCGGAGGCGGCGCGGCGGGCGTGCTGCGGCTGGCGCCGAACGGACGCGCGGTGCTGTCCGTGACGCGGATCGGAAGCAAGGTCACCGCCATCGACGCGCGCAAGGGACCGATCGCCACGACCGGCGGCTTCGGCCTCGCGGTCCTCGAAGCGGACGGCAGCAAGCTGATCTTCTCCAACCCGCTCGACGGCGAGGGACAGGCGGTCGCGGTCGGCGAGGACGGAACGGTCGCCGTGACGCACGGCGCGAAGGTGTCGGTCTTCGACGCGATGGGTACGTCGCTGGGCAAGGCTACCTTCGCGATGAACCGCGAGCACGCGAGCGTCGCGATCGACGCCGCGAGCAAGACGGTGATCGTCGCCGGCTTCAACCAGCGAGATGGCGGCGGCTGCACGCAGCTGCAAGTGCCGTTCATGCACGGCTTCGCGTACGACGGCACGAAGAAGTGGACCAACTATGACTTCACCCACGCGGAGGTGGCGGCGGTGAGCGAGTGCGCCGACTCGCGCGCGGTGAGCGTGAACGTCGGCCGTGACGGCAAGCTCTACCTGGCCGGGCGGAGCGATGGCGGTAACACGGTGTTCAACCGGATGCCGCGGAATCTCGCAGCCAATGCGCCGAACGTCGCGTTCGACAACTACACGAACCCGTTCAACATGAACGGCGCCGCGTCGGTGGCGTACATCGCGCGATTCGACGCGAGCACCGGCGCGCTCGAGGCCGGCCAGCGCTACGTCGTGCGGCTCAACACCGGTAAGGGCAACACGATGCGCGCGAACGACATCACCGCCACCGCGGATGGCACCGTGTTCGTCGGCGGCGACTCCGCGTGCTGCATGCCCAACGCGTCCACGCAGACGGTGAACGGCGCCCCCGCGATGCCCGGATACGCCGGCGGCGGGTACGTCTTGATCATCCCGAAGGACTTCAAGTCACGGTCGGCGTGGACGGTCTTTCGCGGAGCGACTGGCGACGGCGAGAGCGCCATCGGCGTCGCGACGGACGGAAAAGCGATGGCGGTGTTGCTCGCGCAGTCCGCGAAGTCCGGCGCGATCCCGGCGCTCATCACGGCGAGCGCGCTCCAGCCGGCGCCGGGCGGCGGAATGAGTGATGCGTGGCTCGCCGTGTGGCGCGCGCCATAGGAACTTCCTCCGCATCGCCGCGGAGTGTATTCCCCGGGGATGGCCGACAGGCTGCCGATCCGGTTCCGTGAGCATCGCGGCCGACTCCCCACCCTCGCGACCAAGGGGCGCCAGCGCCACCCGCTCGAGGACTTCTATCACTTCGTGCTCACGCGCTCGTGGTCGCAGTTCTTCTCGCTGGTGGTCGTCGCCTTCGTGGTCATCAACGCCGTGTTTGCCGCTCTTTACCTGGCGGTGCCGGGATCGATCGCCAACGCGCGTGAGGGTTCGTTCGAGGACGCGTTCTTCTTCAGCGTGCACACGCTCGGCACCATCGGCTACGGCAGCATGGCGCCGCAGGGGCGTTACGGGAACGTCATCGTCGCGATCGAAGCGCTGGTCGGCATGGTTTCGGTGGCGTTGATGACCGGCGTGACCTTCGCGAAATTCGCGCGACCAACCGCGAAGATCCTCTTCACCGAGAAGCTCGTGATCCAGCCGCGCGACGGCGTGCCGCACTTGGTGTTTCGCATGGCCAACTGGCGCCACAACCAGGTCGTCGAGGCGCAGGTGCGAGTCATCCTGCTCCTGTCGCACACCACCAAGGAGGGCGACACGCTGCGCAATCCAACGGAGATCAAGCTCGTGCGCGACCGCAATGCCATGTTCGGGCTGACATGGTTGGCGATGCATCGCATCGATGAGTCGAGTCCATTCTATGGCGAGGGCGCGATAGAGAGGCTGAGAGCGAAGAATGGCGAGCTGTTTCTCAGTGTCAGCGGCTACGACGAGACCATCATGCAGTCGATCCATGCGCGCTACGCCTACGCGCTCGATGACATCGTCCCCAACGCTCGTTTCGCCGACATCCTGACCGTGCTCGACGACGGCACGCGCGTCCTGGACTACACGCGTTTTCACGAGATCCTCCCGCTCGACGGTGCGAAGACGGCCTGACACGTTGCGGGATGCGAGCACTTCGCATGGCAAGGCGTACATAGCGTTCGCCGGCGCCAACCACGACGGAATCAACAACGACCACCGATCAGGAGATCAGCATCGCTCAGACGGCGCTCTTTGCTGGCCTGTTCCTCCGCGCGCACGTCCTGAGCGATCCGGGCGCGGCGTGGGTGCTCGATCACATCGGTGCGAGCTTCCCCGGCGTCGAAGTGCAGACCTCGCACTGATCGCGGTCGAGCGCGCAGCAACCGCATACCCGGCACGCCGATCGCAGAGGCGCCTCCGATGGGCTGGGAAATCGAAGCATCCGCATCGGGAGTGTGACGGGACATCCCGTCCAGTCTCAGATCTCGGTGTCGAGGGGATCATCCCACGCGTACCAGTTGCCATGGAGCTTCCACAGCTTGATCGGCTTGGTCGAGGTCGTCGTCGGGCCGCCGAACCGCGCCGGCTTGATGAGCACGATGCGGTACTCTCGAACCTCGAACGGCTTCACCGCGCGACAGTCGTCGTAGATGGTGTCGCCGGCGCGGTGCGCCTTCCATTGCTCGGGATAGTACGGCTCGATGGGCGACTCCGGCTTGAGGGCGATGACGTAGCTCGGCTTCCCCGTCGGTCCGCGCGCCTGGCGCACCATCTCGTCGAGGCGTTTGCGGCGGCCCGCCGCGGTGAAGAAGTCGTTCTTGGTGCCCGGCGCGCACTGCACGTGCTCGGCGAGCATCTCGGGCGAGACCTCGAGGGCCAGCGCACGATCGAAGTCATAACCGGCGAGCGCGCCGACAAGGCGCTCGATGGTCGTCTCCGGCGTGCGGCGTCCGCAGCCAGCGAGGGCGAGCACGAGCACGAGCGGGCGCATCGACCGCAAGCGTACGCCTATTGGTGAGCGCCTCGGTGTCATCGGGTGAGAGACCCTGAGGTGGCGCAGTGCGTTCACCGTGTCGAGCTCGTGAACTCCGAACGAGCTCTCCTGGTAGCGGACGCTCAGCTCCACCGCCGCGCCTGCGAGCGCCGTCCAGATCGTGCGCCGGCTCGTCCCCGCAGCCAACCGCGCGAGGACCTGGTGCCAGAGACGTCGCGGTCCAACCCGGCCTCCGATGTGTCGATCGGAGGAGGGATTCCATTTCAACTCGCCGACAGGAATCCCACGCGGACGCTTCGACTTCCCCCTCGAAACCGGTGTCGGCGGCAGATCCCGGCGCCTCGGGTGCGTCACACTGCGCCGGGAGCAACGGTGCGAACGTGACGACAAATGCACGCGACAGCTTCCTGCAGTAGGCGCGACCCACGTTCATGCCCGGAGGCACATGGCTTGCACACGCTGCGGAGATGCAACGAGCGCACATGCAGCGGGTCCTCGCGGTGATCGTCTGGATCTCGGGCTGTTCGAGTGAGAGTCCGGTCGCGCCCATCGATGCCGCGAGCACCGATACCGCGAGCACCGATACCGCGACCGACGCAGTCGTCGATCCATGCTCCTCGCCGGCGCCGAAAGCCGTCTCCGGTCCCGGCGACGGCGAGGAGTGCTCCCCGACGAAGCCGTGCGACAGCAACTACGACTGCCTCTATCTCGCGCCGGGGTGCGACGCGCCGAAGGGCGTGTGTCGCCGCTGGCAGCGGTGCGCGGATGTCGCCATCTCGGGGCAATACTGCGGCTGCGACGGCAAGGACATCTGGGCGGGCGGCGTCTCGCCCGCGCCCTACTCGAAGCTCGGTCTCTGCGGGGGAGACGCTGGCGGCGACTGATCACCGACAGAGCTCATCGAACGCGACGGTGGACACCGAGCACGGCGCGCGGCTGTACCTCGATGGGGACATTGGTTACGCGATGCCGCGCTAGGAAGCGGAAGCGACCCTCGCAGATTCCGACGCGCGAGTTGCCATAAAACTCAGACCACGATCATCACTCCGGACGGCCGGCGAGGGGGCGTCGTCTCTGTTGAGCGTGCGGACAGCCTTCAGAGGCATCCGATCTGCGTTCGCACCTGATCGATCGTGCGAAGCTCATCACCGAGGCCCTCCCGACGCCTGCGGCCCGGAACGCGATCCGATCGAGTGGCAAGGTCGCGAAAGCCATAAGCTGGGACCGTGCCACAGGTTCGGTGCAGCCTCGCGTCGTTGCGTTCCCCGCCGAGCCTTTGGCGCTTCTCGGTGATTGTCCTCGCGGCGATGGCGTGTCGTCGCCCCTCGCGCGCGGAGATCCGCTCCGATCCCGCCGCGCCGACGGCTTCGGCGAACGCCGCGCCGAAGGTCGAGGGGTTCGAGGCGTTCATCGCGGAGGGCGCGGCGCTCGCGCATGCGGGTGGGTACGAGGTGACGCTGGTCTGGGCGCGCGCATCATGCGCGGATGCGAAGGGACGGCTTGCGATCACGTGCTCGGGGAAGACCTGGTCCGGTACGCCGGTGTTCGGGATGAACGCGCCCGGTTTCATCCCGACCACTGGCTTCTTCAGCGCGGAGTGGAGCCGGACGAGGGATGGCAAGAGCGATCGCTTCGGCGTCACCGCATTCGGCGGCGAGCGCTGGACCCAGACGATCGCGGGCCCACCGAGCACTTACCGCAACGGCCCGACCTGCACCCTCGCGCAAGCGATCGCGCGCGCGGAGTGGCCCACCCACGCGCCGTTCAAGATCGTCTTCGAGGCGGGCGACGCGTCGTTCGGCGCCGAGTGGCGGTTCGTGCGTGACGACGCAGAGAAGAGCGTGAAAGACGAGTGCTCGGAGGGAGCGCCCGTCGCTTCACCGTAGAGCCTGGCTCATGGCGGCGCGCCGCTCGCGGGGGCGAAGTACAACCTCCGCGACACCTCCCGGTGCGACTGCGGATTGGGCACCCCAATCGCCAACCTTCCCCCCGGCGTCGCGCGGTTCCGATTTCGCCAGGGCGCAGACGGTGTGATCGATCGTTCGTTCGTTCTCGTCCCCGACAGGTCGAACGCAGTCGTCTTGTTTCCAACCCCACGCTCTCAACGCGACCTACGAGAGCGCGATCGTACCGTAACGCGGTATGCTCGCAGCGTGCGCCGGCTGCTCGCGTCGATGGTGCTGCTCGCGGGATGCTCGTCGTCGTCGTCGGGCCCCGAGCTCGCCTCGTCGGAGCAAGCGTTGTCGACCGGCTTGGTCATCAGCCAGGTTTACGGTGGCGCCGGCAACGCGGGGACGATCTACAACAGCGACTTCATCGAGATCTTCAACCGCGGAACGACCTCGGTCTCGGTGAGCGGATGGTCGCTCCAATACGCCGCCGCCGCCGGAGCGTCGTGGACCGTCACCGCGCTGCCCGCGAAGACGATCCCGGCCGGAGGGTACTTCCTGGTCCAGATGTACACCGACACCGCGGGCGGCGGGCTCACCCTGCCGACCTCGGACGCGACGGGGACGAGCAACCTCAGCGCCCTGTCCGGCAAGGTCGCGTTGGTGAGCTCGTCGACGGCGCTCACGTGCACGGTCGGATGCGCGACCGCCTCGGGGGTCGTCGACTTCGTCGGCTACGGCGCAGCGACCGCCTTCGAGGGCAGCGGAGCGGCGCCGCCGGGTACGATCCTCACCTCGCCGCAGCGGAAGGGCTCCGGCTGCACCGAGACCGACGACAACAGCGCGGACTTCGCGTCGTCGGCCCCCGTGGCCCGAAACTCCTCGGCGTCGAAGACGTCTTGCGGGCTCGATGCGGGCGCCGACACCGCGCCGGTCGACACCGGCACGCCCGACACCGCGCCGCCGGACACGTCGATGCCCGACACATCGATGCCCGATACGTCGATGCCCGATACATCGATCCCCGACACGTCGATGCCCGACACGTCGGCAGCCGACACGTCGGTAGCCGACACCGCGCCGCCGGACACGTCGGTCGATGACGTCGCGATCGCCGACAGCGCGCAGCCCGACACCGAGCCGGAGCTCGACGCGACGCCGCTCGTCGATGCGAGCGAAGCGGACACCCGCGTGCCCGGCGGAGGGTTCGACCTTCCCGCCGCGAAGCCGGCGTGCTCGTGCGACACGCCGGGGCGCTCGGGCGGTTCGGGTCTGTTCGCGCTCGCCGCGCTCGCCATCGCGCTCGTCCGCCGCCGACGCTGACCAGCGCTAATCCTGCGCTACGAACATCCGCAGCGCGGTCTACCGCAAGCGGGTGAAGCCCGGCGAGCAATCGAGAACGATTTGCACGTCGCCTCGCAGGTGAGGATCTTCTTCGGCTTCCCCTTCTCCTGCGCGACGTCGTAGTACTCACAGAGACGTCGCGGCCCAACCCGGCCGTCCGATGGGTAGATCGGAGGAGGGGACCTATGTCAACTCGCCGACTGGAATCACACGCGGACGCCTCGACGTCCTACCCCCCGATCCCGAAGGACTGCGCGAAGTAGCGCCGACGTCAGCCGTGGTCGGGCGCGGTGGTTGCACCCTCGGGGGACAAATCCCTCAAGGAGGCTTCATGCGCGCAATGGTTTACCGCGGACCGTATCGGGTCCGCGTCGAGGAGAAGGACATGCCGACGATCGAGCACCCGAACGATGCGATCGTTCGGGTCACTTGCGCGGCGATCTGCGGCTCCGATCTACACCTCTACCACGGGCTCATGCCCGACACGCGCGTGGGGTTCACGTTCGGCCACGAGTTCACCGGCATCGTCGAGGAGGTCGGCTCGTCCGTACAGTCACTCAGGCGCGGCGACCGCGTGATGATGCCGTTCAACATCTCGTGCGGAGCGTGCTTTTTCTGCGCGCGCCAGCTGTACAGCAGCTGTCACAACACCAACGCCAACGCGACCGCGGCCGGCGGCATGTTCGGCTACTCGCACACCGCGGGCGGCTACGACGGCGGCCAGGCGGAGTTCGTGCGCGTGCCGTTCGCCGACGTCAACCACGCCATCATCCCCGAATGGATGAGCGAGGAGGACGCGGTCCTCCTCACCGACGCGTGCCCCACCGGCTATCAGGCCGCGGAGATGGGCGACATCAAGGAGGGCGATGTCGTCGTCGTCTTCGGCGCGGGTCCCGTCGGTCTCTTCGCCGCGAAGTCGGCGTGGTTGATGGGCGCCGGTCGGGTGATCGTCGTCGATCACCTGGATTGGCGGTTGCAGATGGCGAGGACGTTCGCCCACGCCGAGACGCTCAACTTCACACAAGTGAACGACGTCGTGCAGCACTTCAAGGACGTGACCGACAACCTCGGCGCGGACGTCTGCATCGAGGCCGTCGGCGCCGAGGCCGATGGCGCCGGCTTCCAGCACCTCGCCACGGTGAAGATGAAGCTGCAGGGCGGCGCGCCGACCGCGCTCAACTGGGCGATCGACTCCGTGCGCAAGGCGGGCATCGTCTCGGTCGTCGGCGGCTTCGGCCCGCTGTTCTCTGCGGTGAAGTTCGGCGACGCGATGAACAAGGGGCTCACGATTCGCACCGCGCAGTGCAGCGTGAAGCGCCACTGGCCGCGCCTCTTTCAACACGTGAAGAACGGCGTGCTCAAACCGAGCGCGATCGTCACCCATCGCCTGGCGCTCGACGAGATCGCCGAGGGCTATCACATGATGTCGAGCAAGCTCGACAACGTCGTCAAACCGCTCGTCTTCCCCCGGGCCGCGTAAGGAGCGCTCATGGCATACACCGCAAACAAACCGAACGCGCCCGACACCCGCGAGCTCCGCGCGAAGATCCCCGGCTGGGGCGTCGACCTCGACCCGGGGATGCGCCCGGCCGCGAAGAAGGAGGTCTACGACCCGGCGAGCACCGGCGCGCACTGGGAGGTCCCCGAGCAGCAGATCGCGACCTTCCCGCGCGAGAGGTCCACCGAGCACCGCGAGATCACTCCCGTGTTCGGCACCGCGTGTCCCCCCAAGGGCCTCTCCGGGATCATCCGCCGCGCGGCCTATCGTCACTGGTCGGAGGGCCAGACGATGCACTGGCTCGCGCTGATGTTCGCCGATCGCATCGACGTCCTCGAGAGCCTGGTCGTCGACCTGTTCCGCGGCAAGCCCGACAACTTCCTCGCGGAGTGGGGGATCAAAGCGGAGCTCACCCGTCACGGCTTCAAGTCGCGGTTCGGCCGCCACCGCGCCGACACCTGGCGCGTGCCGCTCGATGTGCTGATGCTCGCGAGCTCGAGTCTCCTCGTGCTCGGAGCCGGCTACGTGATGGTCAACGGCTTCAAGTCGATGCTCGCGCCGCCAAAGAGGCGCTGGCTGTTCGGCTGAGCGTCACCCTCGTCGTCTCCGCCGTCGCTCGGCGTGCTGCGCATGGTCGCCGGTCGAAGACCTTACGCCGCTCGCCGGCAAGAGGCGGCTGTTACGCGTCGACGTCCGCTTCACCCAATGTGCGAGACCTCTCGCCGCTGCGGGGCGCAAAGCTCTTGGACCTCCGGGTGAGCGGCAGCGACGTCACGGATCTGTCGGCGATCGATCGCGGCGCCATTCGCTATTTCGAGGCTGAGGATCTCGCGACGGCGCAGTGAGCCCTCCATCACGCCTCCCCGCTCCGCTCGGCGAAGCTCTGAGCTCACGATCTCGACGATCACCGCCCCGTGCTCCCGCGCCGCGTGGGCTTCGGCGATGCGCGCGAGGGGGAACGTGCGCGCGATCACCGGGCGGAGCACGCCGCGCTCGGCGAGATCGCGGATCTCCTCCATCTGCTCCCGGTCGCCGAACGCGATCGCGAAGCGCGCTTTGGGTCCGCGGCGCAGCGAGGTGACGAGCATCTGCACGAGGACGGCGACGCTCAGGAGCAGCGTCATGTAGCGTCCCGTGCTCGTGAGGAGGGCGCGCGCGCGCGGGTAGGTGCTGACGCCGGCGACATCGAAGATCGCGTCGTATCGGCCGTCGGGCGTCGCGGTCGCGTAGTCGAGGACGTGGTCCGCTCCGAGGCCGCGCACCAGGTCGAACGTCGCGGCGCTGCACACCGCGGTCACCTCGGCGCCGCGGTGCTTGCCGAGCTGCACGGCGAAGCGACCGACGCCGCCCGAGGCGCCGAGCACCAGGAGCTTCTCTCCGGGGCGCAGATCGCGGAGGAAGTGCATCGCCGTCACCGCGCCGTAGGGGAGGGCGGCGGCCTCGCCGTAGGAGAGGTTCTGCGGCAGGCGCGCCATCGGGCCGTCCTCGGACACCGCGAGGTACTCGGCATAGGTGCCGTGGTCGGCGCTGCCGAACACGTCGTCGCCGACGGCGTACCGCGTGACCGCGCGACCGACGGCGACCACCCGGCCCGCGAACATCGTGCCCTGCACGGCGTGGCGCGGCCGCCGGAGGCCGATGATGAGGCGGCCGATCACCGCCGAGAACGAGGGGAAGTCCGCGGACCGCAGCCGGTGGTCGGCGGCGTTCACCGGGCTCGCGTGCACCTCGATCAGGACGTCGCGCTCGCGGAGCGCCGGCTTCGGCACATCGCGGAGCTCGAGGACGTCCGGGGGACCATAGACGGGGGTGACGGCTGCTCGCATGCCGCAGAGTGTGCGACGCGCAGCGAGAACGAGAAGTGGGCCGGCGCGCACAGGTGGTATGCAGAAATGCATGGACTGGCGCTCCGCGACCTTCGACTGGAACCGAGCCCGGGCGTTCCTCGTCACGGCCGAAGAGGGCTCGTTCTCGGCCGCCGCCCGCGCGCTCGGGACGACGCAGCCGACGGTCGGCCGTCAGATCGCCGCGCTCGAGGAGGAGCTCTCCGTGACGTTGTTCGAGCGCGTCGGGACGAGCCTCGCGCTCACGCGCTCCGGGATCGATCTCGTCGAGCACGTGCGCGCGATGCACGAGGCGGCGACGCGCGTGTCCCTCGCGGCGACGGGCCAGTCGTCGTCGATCGTCGGCTCGGTGTGCATCACCGCCAGCGAAGCGATCTCGGCGTACCTGCTGCCCCCGATCGTGGCGCGGCTCCGCCGTGAGCACCCCGGCATCGAGCTCGAGCTCGTCGCGTCGAACAAGGCGCGCGATCTCCACCGCCGCGAGGCCGACATCGCGGTCCGCAACTTCCGCGTGAGCCAGCCCGATCTCATCGCCCAGAAGCTCCGGGACTCCCACGCGCATATGTACGCAGCGCCCTCCTACCTCGAGCGAGCGAAGATCGCGTCGCCGCGCGATCTCTCGCGCGCGGAGCTCTTCGCCTTCGATCGGACGGACATCATGATCGACGGCCTCCGCACGCTCGGCGTCGAGGTCACGCGCGAGCAGTTCCCGATCGTGACCGAGAACCACCTCGTGCAGTGGGAGCTGTGCAAACAGGGGGTCGGCATCTGCATCATGATGGAGGAGATCGGCGACGCCGAGCCGCGCGTGCGCCGCGTGCTGCCGTCCCTCGCGCCGCTCCCGATCCCGATGTGGCTGGTCTGTCACCGCGAGCTGCGCACGAGCCGGAGGATCCGGCTGGTCTATGATCTCCTCGCCGAGAGCCTGAGCGCGCCGCCGAAGAAGGTGGGAAAGGCGGCCGAGCGGCGGCGTGGGCGGTGAGCAGGCCCAGGCGTAAGGCGCAGGTGCGTGGTCGGGAGCGATGCGGACTGCGCTGCTTCAAAGGAATGTGCGAGCCACATCTCTGTGCCGTTCCAAACGCGTGAGCACCGGGCGCTCGACGCTGAGCTCTCGGTCGGCGAATGTCATTGGTTGAAGGGTGCGCGCCGCGACGCAGAAGCCTTCAAAGCGACTCGGGACCGGCGAGCGCATCGTGCACCTCCGCGGTCAACGCATCGATGTCTTCGGCGGTCAGGCCGAGCGCCGTCGCGAGAGCGTCCTCGAGGTCGTACTCGCTGTCGACGACGGCCTGATCGCAGTCGCGCAGCGCGACGGCGATTTTGTAGCCGAGCGCGCCGGCCGCGGGGCAACTGAGCTCCTTCGCGAGGGCTCGCACGCGGGCGAGGCGCCCCTCCTCGTCCAGGCCGGAGGGATGGTCGTCGAGCGCGGCAACGTCTTCGGCGCCGGTGATCGATCGCACCTCGTCGGCGAAGATGCGAAAGGCGCGGAGCTCCTCCGAATACTCCTGCCCGTCCGCCCGGATCATCATCGCCGCGATGCCGAGGATGCGATCGGCGTCGTCCGCAGTGGGGCTGCCGGCTTCGCGGTAGGTCTCGCCCCTGTCGCTGAGACGCACGATCGCGCGAAGACGCTGGTCATCAATGGTCATTCGAGGAGGCTACACGCGGCTCCAAGTCAGTCGAGCTCGTGAAACCGGAACGTGAAGGAGGCGTCGTTGTCGATGGTCCGCACGGAGGAGGACGCTGAGCGACGTACGCGACACCCTATGAGGCTAACGCCGCAGCATCGGAGCGCTCCGTGGGAGCGGCGGCTACGCTGCACGGAATGATTATGAGATGGCTCCTTCTTACCTTGCCGTTGATGCACTGCTCGCCGGCCGACCGCGCCTGCCCCGCGATGGCGTGCCTGGACCAGACGCGCGTCGTCTTTACGGCCACAGGTGCGCTGCCACCCGGCCCCTACCTGGTGTTGTCGACGAGCTGTCGCGTGCAGCCCGGATCGACCACGGCGACGTGCGCGAGCCCCGACGTGCAACCGGTGGTGGACCGCGGTGTCGTCGTGGGGTTCACGAGCTCCGAGGGCGCTCCCGGCGACACCAGCGTGCCGTCGCTCTCGTACGACGGAAAGGTGATCGCGACCGCCACGTCCGCGCCGGAGAAGACCACGCGGTACATCAACGGCGAGGACTGCCCCGGAACCTGCACCATCACGACGGTGCGCGGAAACTTGGCGCCGCCTCCCGCCTGCAGCGGCTGTTAGCAACCGGGCGTCCGAGGCGCGGGGCACCGCTCGCCGACACGGCGCGCTTCGCCCAGCTGGGGAGGTATTGCGAAGACCAATGCCGCGCGTGGAACGTGCTTCCCCACGGCAAGCTCGAGCAGCTGGCAGAGAACCCATGGCGCGTGTGGGGAGCGATCCCCACGATGTCGCTCGAGCAGACGATGGTCGTCGTCCGCTTGAAGGACGACGGGCTTCTCCTCCACAACCCGATCGTGATGGAGGAGAGCGAGATACGCGGAGTGCGGCTGCGACGAGCGGTAGCCCCGGGCCGCCCTACCTCGACCCGGGCACCGACCCGAGTTCGCATCTACTCGCTATACGCGTTAGTTCGGGTAGTTGGCTCCGTCCCGGCCATACGTTCTCGATCCGAACTAACGCGTATAGCGAGTAGATCGGAATCTCGAGAGGCAATCCTCCTGCCCCCCCGCGGCGAGCCCTTGGCAGGGGACGGCCCTCAGTCGGCGACGCGCTGCACGGCCTCGACCAGCTCCGAGATGCGCGCCTTGCGGTCGATGGACTCGCAGCGATCGAAGTCCATCGCCGACAAGCCGCGCTCCACCATCGCGCGACGGCTTGTCCACGCGATGAGCCCGATGTCCTTGCGCGTGCGGCGCACGGCGTCGATCAGCGCGAACATCTCCGGCACGTCGACGTCGGCGATGAGCACCTCCGCGTCGCGCACGTCGTCGGCGGCGTCGACGATGGTGACCGTGCACTGCGCCTGGATCAGCGCCTTGGCGACGGCGGCGCGCTCCATCGGCGTGGGGATAGCGATCGCGACCGAGACCGCGCGGTCGAGGCGCCGCTTGCCGGGATCGATCCGGCTCGGCGGGCGCATCGGATCCACGCCCGGACCCGGCCGCGTCCCGCCCAATCGTCCGCCGGCCTTCTTCTCCGGCTCGTCTCCCATCCCCATAACCTAGCCGCGGACGCGTCGGCGGGCCGCATTTCTGCTAAGGTCGGCGGGCCAAGATGACCAAGGATTTCGGCGTAAACGCAGGTTTGGTGAGTGAGCTCGTGGGCATGTACCTGCACGACCGCGGCTCGGTCGACGAGCAGTGGCGCGCGTACCTCGACGAGCTGATCCGTGGGGGCGACCGGGGCTCGGCGCCGCCGGCGTCGTCGCCGAGTCTCCCGCCGGGACGGTTCGAGGGGAACGCGGCCGAGCTGCTCAAGGCGGTCAAGCAGGCCGGCGTCACCCAGCTCATCGCGACCTACCGCGCGCGCGGTCACCTGCTGGCGAAGATCGACCCGCTCGGCCTCCTGATGGACGAAGCGCCGCCCGCACACTCCGACTTCGCGCTCGAGACGTTCGGCCTCTCCGAGGAGGACCTCGACAGCGACTTCAGCGTCGCCGACATGCCCGGCGCGCCCACAGCCACGCTCCGCGAGATCATCGACCGCGTTCAGCACACCTACTGCCGCTCGATCGGCGTCGAGTTCCGCGACATCGAGGAGCCCGAGCAGCGCCGCTGGCTGCAGGAGCAGATGGAGTCGACGCTCAACCGCCTCGAGCTCGGGCCCGAGCTGTCCTCGCGCATCCTGCAGAAGCTCACCGAGGCCGAGGCGTTCGAGACGTTCATCCACAAGAACTTCATCGGCGCCAAGCGCTTCTCGGTGCAGGGCGGCGAGTCGATGATCCCGATGCTCGATCTCTTGATCGACAAGGCGGGAGAGATGGGCGCCGAGGAGATCGTGCTCGGCATGGCCCACCGCGGCCGCCTCAGCGTCCTCGTCAACATCATGGACAAGAACGTGCGCGAGATCCTCGCCGCGTTCGTCGACAACGAGCCCGAGAAGCACCTCGGCTCGGGCGACGTGAAGTATCACCTCGGCGCGTCGACCGATCGGGTCACGTCGTCGGGTCGCACCGTCCACCTCACGCTCGCCTTCAACCCGTCGCACCTCGAGTTCGTCAACCCGGTCGTCGAGGGCCGCGTCCGCGCCAAGCAGGACCGCAAGGACGACAAGCAGCGCCACAAGGTGGTGCCGCTCCTCATCCACGGCGACGCGGCGTTCATGGGGCAGGGCGTCGTCGCCGAGACGATCAACCTCGCGCGCCTCGAGGGCTACTGCACCGGCGGCACGGTGCACATCATCATCAACAACCAGGTCGGGTTCACCACCATCCCCAAGGACTCGCGTAGCACCCGCTACGCCACCGACCTCGCCCGCATGCTGCGCATCCCGGTGTTCCACGTGAACGGCGAGGACCTCGAGGCGGTCGCCCACGTCGCCCGCATGGCCGCGGAGTACCGCCAGCGCTTCGGCGCCGACGTCGTCATCGACCTGCTCTGCTACCGCAAATACGGTCACAACGAGACCGACGAGCCGCGCTTCACCCAGCCCACGATGTACGCGGCGATCGACAAGAAGCCGTCCATCCGCGAGATCTTCGCCAAGGAGCTCATCGCGGCCGGCGCGGCCACCCAGGCCGATGTCGATGGCGTCATGGAGACGACGTATAAGTCGTTTATGGATGCGCTCGACTTCGTTCGCAAGAGCGAGGTCTCGTGGGTGCCGAACGCGATGGGCGGCGTGTGGATCCCGTATCGCGGCGGCCGCGACCAGGCCACGCCCGAGGTGGCCACGCGCGTCGAGGCGCAGCGCCTGATCGCGCTCGCCCGCAAGATGGCCACCTTCCCGCAGGGCTTCAACGCCAACGCGAAGGTCGCGAAGGTGTGGGAGGA
The DNA here is from genome assembly GCA_022843175.1 of Deltaproteobacteria bacterium. Lineage (GTDB taxonomy): Bacteria > Myxococcota_A > Polyangia > Polyangiales > JADJMO01 > JALHOE01. The sequence goes on along the minus strand of JALHOE010000004.1, from coordinate 1,780 downwards.
CCGCGCGGCCAAGCTCGAATCGGGCGAGCCGTTCGACTGGGGCACCGGCGAGGCGATGGCCTTCGCCTCGCTCCTCGAGCAGGGCACGCCGATCCGCCTCTCCGGGCAGGACGCGCGGCGAGGCACCTTCACCCACCGCCACGCGGTGCTGTTCGACAGCAAGACGGGCGAGAAGCACTCGCCGCTGCAGAACCTCTCGAGCCAGCAGGGCAAGTTCGAGGTGTGGGACTCGCCGCTCTCGGAGCAGGGCGTCCTCGGCTTCGACTACGGCTACTCGCTCGACTTCCCCGATGCGCTCGTGATCTGGGAGGCGCAATTCGGGGACTTCGCCAACGGCGCGCAGGTCATCATCGACCAGTTCATTACTTCAGGAGAGGACAAGTGGCGCCGCCTCAGCGGCATCGTCCTGCTCCTGCCGCATGGCTACGAGGGCCAGGGCCCCGAGCACTCGAGCGCGCGCCTCGAGCGGTTCCTCCAGCTCGCCGCCGAGGACAACATCCAGGTGTGCAACCTCACGACGCCCGCGCAGATCTTCCACGCGCTCCGTCGGCAGGTGCTTCGCCCCTGGCGCAAGCCGCTCGTCATCATGACGCCGAAGAGCATGCTCCGCGCGCCCGCGGCCGCGCAGCCCGGCACCCATCCGGTATCGACGATCAAAGAGCTCTCCGAGGGCACGTTCCAGCGGGTCATCCCCGATCTGAGCGTCGCGCCCGAGAAGGTGAAGAAGCTGCTCCTCTGCAGCGGCAAGGTCTACTACGACTTGGCGGATGCGCGTCGCGCGCGCGGCGCCGAAGACGTCGCCATCGTGCGCCTCGAGCAGCTCTACCCGCTCGACGACTCGCTCCTCCAGGCGGTCGATAAGTTCCCTCGCAACATCCAGGTCAACTGGGTGCAGGACGAGCCGTGGAACTCGGGTGCGTGGTGGTTCGTCAACGCGCGTCTCGGCGACTGGTTCCGCCGCCGCTTCGAGAAGTTCAGCTGCGTCGGCCGCGACGAGAGCGCTTCGCCCGCGACGGGGTCGAGCGCCGCGCACAAGCTCGAGCAGGCGCGCCTCATCGAGCAAGCGTTCGCCTAGCAAATAGGCGCGCGCGTAAGCGAGCGCCTGGTCCTGTCCGCGCCGGTACTGTCAGAGCCTTGTCGTCTCAGGCGCTCGCTTACGCGCGCGCCTAGTTGCTGCGGCTTGTCGTGTCAGGCGCTCGCTTACGCGCGCGCCTAGTTGCTGCGGCTTGTCGTGTCAGGCGCTCGCTTACGCGCGCGCCTAGCTGCTGCGGCTTGTCGTGTCAGGCGCTCGCTTACGCGCGCGGCTATTTGCGCAGTAGCCTCGGGGGATGTACTCGGGGCTTCGCCAGCGTCTGTTCGTCTCGCTCTCGCTCACGTGCGTGTCGCTCCCCGTCGCCTGCAAGAAGGACCTCGGCGAGGCGACGTCCGTCGAGAACGAGGGCCTCAAGAAGAAGAAGAAGCCGGTGGCTCCGGAGGAGCCGAAGGTGAAGACGTGGATCCTCGAGGGCTCGGCCGAGAAGCCGGGCCACTGCACGTACGTCCATTTCTGCACCACCGGCCGGCCGAAGGTCGCGTTCCCGTGGGATGCGAGCGCGCTCGCGCTGGAGTGCGGCGGCACCGTGAAGATCCCGAAGGACGCCCTCATCGAGGGCTTCGAGGACCAGAACGCCTCGTACATCGAGTTCATCACCAAGGAGCAACGCGAGAAGAAGGACCCGGCCGCGTGCTGCTACGGCTACGCGACGGGCCCGTGCGGCAAGGGCCGCCCGCTCCGCGACGG
>JALHOE010000003.1 GCA_022843175.1 Deltaproteobacteria bacterium | reverse complement strand
TGGCGCGCGCGCTCGAGCGGTTCGCGCGCGTCTTTCCGGTGGCCGAACCGTCGCTGCTCCTCGCCCGGGGTGAGCTGCTGCTCCGCCGTGGCGCCCGTGCGCGTGCGCGTCGCGCGTTCGAGCGGGCGGCCACGCGGGCGCGCGCGATGGCGATGCCCCGCGAAGAGGCCGAAGCCCTCGCGCGGCTCTGATCAGGGGCTACACATCGACGCGGGCTCGCACGCGGCCTCGGCCGCGGCGGCGCACCCGCCGGCGCGGATCGCCTCCAGGCAATCGAGGAGCGAATCCGGCTCGACGAACCCGGTCTCGCAGACGGAGGTCCCGAGCTGCCCGCGCTCCTCGTGCGCGAACGCGGCCTGGCAGAGCTCGCTCGTGGCGAACCGTCGACCGGGCCCGATCCGGTTGCACGCGCCCTCGTGCGCGCACCGCTCGGTGGCGATCGTGTCGACGGCGGTGACGAGCGAGAGCGGGCCACCGCCGCGCGCGACCGGGCCCCTCGGCGCTCTCGCCGGCGGCGGAGCGCTGCTGCCGCCACACGCCACGAGCGCACCGATCGCGCTCAGCGCGGCCACCGCGAACGCTCGTCCGAACCACGCATTGTGCTTTGCGACGCGCATGTCCGAGGGACCTTGCGCGACTCGGGCCAAGCGGCGTGGTCAGTGCGCGCTGTGCGTCGGCGGGGCGCTCGGATCGCGGACGACCTCGAGCATGCCCATCATCCCCAGGTCGGCGTGGTCGAGGATATGGCAGTGGAACATCCACATCCCCGGGCGGTCGTCGTACTTCACGACGACCTTGCGCGTCTCCTTCATGGGGATGTTGAGCGTGTCCTTCCAGTCGGTGCTGCCCTCGACCTGGAAGAAGAAGCCGTGCAGGTGGAACGGGTGGTGGGCGTCGGTCGTGTTGACGACCTCGAGGATGTTCGTCTCGCCGACCATCGCCCGGAGCGTCGTCGTGTTCGAGACGCCGTTGATGCCGAGCTTCGTCTTCCCGTCGACGGTCATCTGGGTGAGCTCGATCTTGTGCGTCTTGGCGCCGGTCGGGTCGAGCCGCGGGATGGTCTTGAACCGCGCGGGGATCGGCGGCGGCGTGGCGCCCGGCAGGTCGAGCACCTCGAGGTCGAGGATCGGCTCCGGCTCCCGGGCGAAGGCGGTGCCGAAGCCGCGCTCGAACGGGAGCCACTTGAGGAGGCCCGAGGTCTTCGGCTCGATGACCACGTCGATCCGCTCGCCGGGGACGAGCATCACCTCGGGCTCGCGATGGGGCGTTTGCAGCAGCCCGCCGTCGCCGCCGACGACGATGAGCTCGTGACCCTCGAGGGCCATGCGGTAGTAGCGCGAGCGCGACGCGTTGATCATCCGCAGCCGAATCGGCACGCCCTTGCGCGCGCGGAGCTTCGGGCGGATGCGGCCGTTGACGAGGAGGTAGCCGCCCTCGCGGCCGAACAGATCGGCGATGGGGCCGCCCGTCGTGGGCGGGAGGAGGGTGCCGTCGTCCTCGATGCTCGCGTCGGAGAGCACGACGATCGACTCCGCGCCGAGCGCCGGGTCTGCTGGATCGTCGACGACGAGCGGGCCGTAGAGCCCGTTGCCGACCTGCGCCGCGCTGTGGTGGTGCGGGTGGTACCAGAAGGTGCCCGCGTCCGGCAGCGTGAAGCGGTATTCGAACGTGCCGCCGCTCGGCACCGTCTCCATGCCGTTGCCGTCCATCGCGGCCGGCACCCGCAGGCCGTGCCAGTGGATCGTGGTGGGCTCGGGGAGCGAGTTCTTGAAGTGGACGACGAGCGTATCGCCGACCCGAGCGCGGATCAGCGGACCGGGGAGCCCGCCGTTGTACGTCCACATCTTGGTCCTGGTGCCGGGGAGCACCTCGACGTCGGTGATGCGCGCTTCGAGATCGATCTCGAGGACCTTCGGGTCCGGGTTCTTGTCTGCCGGGGTGACCAGGCGAATCGACGCGTCCCAGTCGGCCGGGGGCACGTTGGGGATCGGCTCTTCGACCACCGAGGTGCAGGCGACGAGAGCGAGCAGGCCGAACAGTGTGCGCACGAAGACTTCACCTTGGCGCGGTGCAGCGGCGCGGGCAAACGCCGCCATGATTGAAATCATGGCGCGACAGGGCTCCCGCATACGGTGCACGCTCTGGTAGGACTACGCGAGAACAAGGGAGAGAGATGAAGCAGCGCATCGCAGTGCTCGGCGGTGGGATGGCGTCGTTGGTTTCGGTGTTCGAGCTCACGAGCCTTCCTGGGTGGAGAGACCGCTACGACATCACCGTCTACCAAGAGGGCTGGCGCCTCGGCGGCAAGGGCGCGAGCGGCCGAAACCCCAACGAGCACGAGCGAATCGAGGAGCACGGGCTCCACATCCTCTTCGGCTTCTACGACAACGCGTTCCGCGTCATGCGGCAGTGCTACCGCGAGCTCGGCCGTCATCCCGATGCGCCGCTCTCGACGGTCGAGAAGGCGTTCCACCCCGGCGACCTGATCGTGATGTACGAGCAGCACCCGGTGAGCGGCGCGTGGTTGCCGTGGCCGCTCGACGTCCCACGCAACGACCAGGTCCCCGGCGAGGGACCGATCGAGCTCGATCCGGTGGAGTGCGTGCAGCGGATCCTTCGGTGGACCACCGAGCGCGTCGAGGAGTGGCTCGGGCTCGATCCGGTCGACACCGCGGTCGCCACCCGCGCGGCGGTCCATGCCGCCGACCCCAACTCGCTGCAAGAGGCGGTCAAGCGGCTGATCGGCGACGCGGGCCGTCCCTCGCTCGTCGACGTCCTCACCTCGGTCGTCGGGGCCGCGGTGGCCACGCTCACCGGCGGCATCGCCGACGAGATCAAGGAGTTCCTCTACGTCGACCTCGCCAAGAAGATCAGCGAGAGCGATGACGTCGACTACGGCGCGATCACGTGGCTCATCGATCGGTTCGACGAGTTCCTCTGGGCGCGCAAAATGGACTCCGACGCGCTCCGTCGCCTGCGCTACCTCATCGACTTCGGCCTCGCCCTCGCGCGCGGGATGATCGTCGACGAGCTCGTCGTCGAGCCGCGCGACTGGTTCAAGATCGACGACCTCGAGCTGCGCCAGTGGCTCAAGAACCACGGCGCCCACGACGAGACGCTCCGCTCGCCGATCGTGAAGGGCGTCTACGACGCCGCGTTCTGCCACTCGTCCGCCGCCGGTACGAGCCTCCACGGGCTGCTCCGCATGGCGCTCACGTATAAGGGCTCTATCTATTACCGGATGCAGGCCGGGATGGGCGACACCATCTTCGCCCCGCTCTACGAGGTGCTCCGCCGCCGGGGCGTGAAATTCGAGTTCTTCCACTCCGTGGAGCGGCTCGAGAACGCCGGGGCGCAGATTCATAAAGTGCATATGCGTCGGCAGGCGACGCCGAAGTCCACCTACCAGCCGCTGGTCGACATCGGCGGGCTCCCGTGCTGGCCGAGCTTCCCGCTCTACGACCAGCTCGTGGAGGGCGCCGCGCTCCAAGCGAGCAAGGAGGACCTCGAGGACTGGTGGACGCGGTGGGACGGCGTCGGTCAGAAGGTGCTCGAGCACGGCAAGGACTTCGACCTCGTCGTCCTCGGGATCTCGATCGGCGCTTTCCCCTACATCGCCAAGGAGCTCCGCGCCGCGAGCCCGCGGTTCGACGCGATGGTGAAGCACGTCGAGACGACGCAGACGCAGTCCGCGCAGCTGTGGATGAACACCGACCTCAAGGGCCTCGGCTGGTCGGGCGATCCGCCGGTGGTGATCCCCTACGCCGAGCCGTTCGACACGTGGGCGGACATGAGCCACCTGTTGCCGCTCGAGACGTGGCCGCGCGGCACCGTCGGACACTGCGCGTATCTCTGCTCGGCGATGGAGGACGTGGAGGATCCGCTGCCCCCACGCACCGATCACGGCTACGCCCAGCGGCAGGTCGAGCGCTGCAAGCGCAACGCCGTCGAGTGGCTGCAGAAGCACGCCGGCGGCCTGTGGCCCTACGCGGCCGACACCCACGACCCGCGCGGCTTCAACTTCTACTTCCTTCACGACCCGCACAACCGCGACGGGGTCGCTCGGATGGACGCGCAGTACTGGCGCGCGCCGCTCGGTCCGTCGGAGCGCTACGTGCTCGCGTCCCCCGGCACCACCAAGCACCGGCTCCGCGCCAACGAGTCCGGCTTCGCCAACCTGTTCATGTGCGGCGACTGGACGCTCACGTCGATGAGCGTCGGCTGCCTCGAGGCGGCCACCATGGGCGGCATCCAGGCCGCGCGCGCGATCGACGCCCGCGTGCCGAAAGCGGCAGGCGACTGGCTCCCCGAGACCGGCGCGCCGCGGATGCTCCCCGCGTCCACCGCCACGGCGATCGCTCCCTCCACCCCGCGCGCCGTCACCGCCCGCGTGTTGCCGCCGTACATCGAGACCGACGGAAACCAGATCGCCGCCGCGCCGATCCGCATCGGCGTCCACGTCACGATGTTCCTCCTCGACGCGCGCTACGAGAACCTCCGCGCGATCTGCGACGAGCAGCTCAACCTGCCGGGCTCGCCGGTCACCTACCGGCCGCTCGGGCCGTTCTGCGTCCTCTACTGCTCCACCGTCGACAACTACCCGGTGCAGAAGCCGCTCGGCTGGGTGCCCGAGCGCGACTTCGGGATCTGGATGCCGGTCGTCGCCGGCCGCGGTCGCGGGCACACGTTCGTCCCCGAGCGGATCGCTACATACACTCCTTATATTTGGGTCGACAACGGCGTCGCGCTGATCGGCGGTCGCACCGTGTTCGGCTTCTCCAAGCAGCTCGGCTCGATGCGCCTGCCCGAGCCGGGCGAGCGCGGCGAGTTCACGCTCGACACGATGGTGATCGACAAGTTCGACCCCGCCGCCAAGGCGCGCGACGAACGCCTCGTCACGGTGAGGCGCCGCGACCACGGCCTGCTCGGCGATCTCCGCGACGCGTGGCGCACCGGCGAGAACCTGGTCGAGGCGTTCGGCAGCAAGCTCGATCTGGTGCTCGCCGGAGGGCCCGAGCTGCCCGTCCCCACCTGGGACTTCGCCAAGCAGCTGATCACCAAGCTCGGGAGCGGCATGCGGATGGTGTTCCTCAAGCAGTTCCCCGACGCGGTCGACGGCAATCGCGCGTGCTACCAGTCGATCGTCGAGGCAGATCTCCCCATCGTCACCCCGGTGCGGGGCGGGCGGCTCGAGGGCGACTGGGAGGCGGAGATTCACCGCTTCGACAGCCACCGTCTCGTCGAGACACTCGGCCTCTCGCCGACGAAGACGACAGGCAACGTCGCAACGGTCGAATCGCTTGTGCAGGGATGGGCGAGCTTCGAAGCAGTCGTGGAAAAAGGGACAATCGTGTACGAAGCGAGCTGAGTGCCCGCCAAAGCTCAGATCGCTGCCCTCCTGCCGGCCATGCGGCAGTGCGCCGAAGACGTGCGCGCGGCGTTCTCGCGCAACCGCCGCGCGCTCGCGCCGATCGGCGCGGTGCTCGCGGCCGCCGACGAGATGGTCAACGGGCAGGGGGTCCCCGCGGCGAGCGGGCTCGGGGAGCTGATCGTCGAGCTCGGGAGCACCGGCGCGCCGAAGAAGCGCAGCCTGGTCCTCGCGATCAACGCGCTCGGGCAATTCGCCTACGCGCTCGAGGAGCTGTCGCGCGGCGATCCCGACGGGCGCGTGGAGCAGCACCTCTCCGACGCCCGCGACTTCGCCGCGATGTCGGTCGCGCGGGCCGAGGCGCCGCCCACGGTGGCCGACGTCGCCGCGCGCATCGCCAAGCTCTCGCCCGGTGACCTCGCGGAGCTGCAGACGCTCGTCGACCTCGTCGTCGAGCACCGCATGAAGAAGCTCGTGCCGAAGCTCTTCGAGCGCCTCGACCTCGACGACTCCACCGGCGTCCCGAGCGGCGCCGCGCGCAGCCTGCAGGTTCTCTTCCGCGCGCCGGCCGAGGCGCTCGCCTTCGCGCAGATGTGCGTCGCGCTCCTCGCTCACGCCGAGCCCGGCCCGCGCCGCTGGGCAGCCTATGTGCTGCGCAACCGCCTCCGCCCCGAGCACGTGCCCCCGTTGTGCGCGCTCCTCTCGGACGGAGAGCCGCACGTCCGCAAAGAGGCCGCGACGACGCTGCGCGCCGCGGCGACCTGGCATCCGCAGACGAAAGAGGCGATCCACGAAGCCGCCGTCGCCGCCGCCGCCGCGCACCCGGAAGACGCCGCGCTCGCGGAGCTCGTGCGCCAGACCGAGGGCTAGAGCGCTCTAGGCGACGACGTCGTCGGGGAGCTCGTTCTCGTCGTGCTCGCCGCGGGGGTGGGCGTCGGCGAGGGCCGGACCGAACTGCTCGACTGCGGTGACGAACGCGTCGACGTCGCCGGCGAGCAGCGCGTCGTGCGCCGCTTTGCGCGCGGGCTCGAGCGCCTTGGCGTCGATCGCGAGGTCGCCCACGATCTCGACCGCTTGCTCGAGGACCGAGACGTAGACCAGCACCCCGTTGCGCGCCTTGCAGCGATGGACGCCGCGCGCGAGGAACGCCGCCGCCGCCGCCGCGTGCACCATCTCGGCGCGCTCCTGCTCCGGCGTGAACGCGCGACCGAGGCCGGGGACGAGCCGCGCGAGGCCGAGCGCGAGGACGAACACGACGAGGACGTCGAACACGAACGACCACAGCGGGAACTCGGCGGGGACGAACAGCATCGCGATCAGGGTGCCGAGCGCGAGGAGCGAGGCGAAGAACAGATCGGCCGCGCGGTACCGCGCCGACGCCTTGCGGAGCGCGACGACGAGCTCCGCGCCGGTGTGCTTCTCGGCGCGCGCGATCGCGTCCATGACCCTGCGTCGCGTGCTCTCGCTGAAGAAATCGTGGGTCGCCATCATTCACCCCGCATAGGCGTCGTCCTGTTCGATGCGCGACAGGACCCAATCGAAGTCTCCGCTGACCACATGCGCGCGGCAGTGCGTGCATGAGCCGGCCATGTCGATGTCGAGCGGAGCGCCACACATCGGGCAAGCCTTGTCTGCACGCGGACCGCCGCGCGCCGCTTTGCCGCGGATCATCGTCCAGTACTCGGTGAACGGGCGCTCCTCGGTCTTGCTGCCGGACACGACCTCGCCCTTCGCGTCGACGGTGTAGTCGGTGCCGGTGGCGAAGATGCGCACGGTGATCGCGTCGTACCAGCGGTCGCGGGTGATGCGCGCCGGCTCGATCCGCGTGATCGCGTTGGTGCTGATGTTGCGGAGGTCCGCGGAGATGTACGCCGCGAGCCACCAACGCATCGACTCGAGCTGCCGGTCGGTCACCCACGGTCGGATGCGCTTGAGGTCGCGTTCGCTCCACCCCGCCTGCAGCTCGCTGAACGCGAGCGAGAGCCGACGCTCGAAGGACTCCATCGAGAGCTCGGTGTCACGCTGCAGGAGCGCGAGCTCCTCGTCGACGTCGGGCGCCCGGACCGTGGCGCGCTCGGTGCCGCGCTCCTCGACGGAGCCCGTGAGCTGCGGCGGCTGCATCTCGCTGTGCATGCGTTGGGCGCGCGTGAGCACCCAGTCGAAGCGGCCGTCGTTGACCACCTGCTTGCAGTAGCTGCAGCGCCCGGTGCGCGCGTTCTCGGCCGGCGCGCCGCAGCTCGGGCAGGTGAACACCGAGACCTTGTCGGGCGCGCGCGATTTGGCGTCCCGCGCGCGCTCGAGGCGCCAGTGGTCCTTGACCCAGAACGACGCTACGCGGTGCCCCTGCGCGGGGCCGAGCTTCGCCGAGTACATGCCCTCGATCGTTACGCGCGCCACCACGCGGTGCGGATCGAGCTGGACCTCCCGATAGGAGATCGTGCCGACGATCGGCGTCTGCACCTCCTCGGCGAACCCGAGCCACGGGAGGTCGTCGATCGCCGCCTTGGTGAGCCACGGCGCGAGGGTGTCGAGGTTCTTCTTGCCCTGCGCGATCAGGAGCTCGCCCCAGAACGCCTGGAGGAAGTCCTCGAAGACGATCAGCGAGAAGTCCGGGTCGGACTCGCGGAGGACCTCGAGGGTGCGACGCGGATCCTCGCGGCGCTTCGGCTTCTCGGGCTCCCAGCGGTGCGCGGCGTAGGTGTCGTCGTCCTCCGAGTCGTCGCTGCTCCCCGCGACCCAGTCCTTTTCGCCGGCGTTCTGCCGCGCGCGCACGACGAGGACGATGACCCCGAGGATGAGGAGAGGGATCCCGATCTCGGGGACCGCGAAGAGGAGGTGAAAGGCCAGCTCGAAGAGGATCCCGACGCCGCCACCGTCACCCCCACCGCCGCCGCTACCGCCACCGCCACCACCACCACCACCGCCGCCGCCACCACCGCCGTAGCTATGACCGCCGCCCGGTCGCGCGAGCGCGACCGACGCGACGAGGAGCGTCGCCAGCGCGATCAGCCATGCCCACCTGCGCCGCTTCACGCGCGCGAGCCTACTACCACCGAGCCGTCACCGAGCCCTCAATTGAGCGACGGATTGCGGCCGACGCGCCTGGTCGCGCGACCGAGCAGGAAACCGAGGCCGAGGCCGACCAGCAGCGATGCGGTGATGATGCCCGCGAGCAACATCGTCGGGCGGCGCACGTTGGCGGTGAACTTGGTGCCCGGTGGCAGCGCCGCGGCGGTGACCGTGAGGAAGCCGCGCGACTTACCGGAGATGAGATCGCTCGTGTTCATCGCGGCGTGGAGCGCCTCGGCCTTCACCCAGTGCGGCGGGTATTTGTAGCGCGCGACGTCGAGCAGCAAGAAGCGGTCGCTCGCCGCGTGGTAGGCGCCGAGCGGAGAGATGTGCCCGAGCGACTCCTGGCCGAGCGCGCCGCGGTTGTAGTTGATGACGACGTAGTCGCCCGTGGTGGCGAGGTTCTTCGCGAGCTTGGTTCGCATGTCGGCGACCGAGATGTCGCTCGCATAGGTGAGGTGCACGAGCGCGGGGTGCGCCTGGAGCAGGTTGCCGAGCTGCGCGAGCGTCATCCCGCCCTTGCCCACCTCTTCGGGCGTGGTCACCGTCTTGGCCTGCTCGGTGAACACGTTCTGTTGCGTGAAGAGCCCGCCGACCTCGGTGGCGGGGTGGGGGATCGGCAGCGCGTTGAGGATCGTCACCGCGCTCGCCACGCCGCAGAACGGAGGTCGTTCCTGCGTGGTGTACGACGAGACCAGCTTCACGAAGTCCGCCTTGGCGTCGGACTCGGCGAGCAATTTTTCGCCCTCGGGCGTGTCGAGCGCGATCAGCTCGGGGGGCAGCGGAGCGTGCTGCGCGTAGGCGAGAGAGGGCGTCAGCAGGAGCAGCGACGCGACGAGGGCAGAGCGCATGGCGCGGAGAGTAACGTGCTATGCGGGGGGAGATGGAATTCGACCGGGAGCGCGTGCTGCCGATGCTCGATACGGGCTTCCGGCAGATGGTGCCGCACAACGCGGCGCTCAATCTCCAGGTGCTCGACTGCGGCCCGGGCATGGTCGTGCTGTCTCTGCCGTGGGCCGAGCACCTCGTCGGTAACCCGGAGACGGGCGTCCTTCACGGCGGCGCCATCAGCTCGCTCCTCGACGCCTGCGGCGGCGCGTCGGTCTTCCTCAAGATGATGGCGCCCACGCCCATCGCCACGCTCGATCTGCGCATCGACTACCTCAAACCGGCGACGCCCCGCCGCGACGTGATCGCCAAGGCCGAGTGCTACAAGCTCGGCCGCAACGTCGCGTTCGTGCGGGGCCTCGCCTACCACGACACGACCGACGACCCGATCGCCGCGCTCTCTGCCACCTTCATGCTCTCCACCAAGGGCGCCGCCGTGGTGCCGCGGAGCCGCGGGTGAGCGCGCTCCGCGAGCGCCTCGCCGAGGCCAAGCGCACGGGCGACTGGCAGCCGCTGGTCGACGCGATCCCCTACGCGAAGTGGCTCGGGCTCCACCTCGACCTCGGGAGCGGCGAGCCGATCTGCACCATGAAGTTCGACGCGAAGCTGGTCGGCAACGCGTCGATCCCCGCGCTCCACGGCGGCACGCTCGGCGGGTTGCTCGAGTCGGCGGCGGTGTTCCAGCTCTTGTGGGCCTCGGAGTCGATCGTGCTGCCGAAGGTGGTCAACGTCACCGTCGACTACCTCCGCTCCGCCCGCCCCGTCGACACCTACGCCACCGGTGAGATCTTCAAGCAGGGCCGCCGCGTCACCACGGTTCGCGCCGTCGCGTGGCAAGAGGACCGGAGCAAGCCGGTCGCCTCGGCCAACGCGCACTTCTTGGTGTTTCCCGAGGAGTGAGCGCGCCTCAGAGGTAGCGCGGCAGCGTGAGCGTCAGGGGCTCGTCGCCGTAGTAGCCGTACAGGCTCTTGATCGTGCACGTATCGAGATCGCAGAGGCTGATGCTCCCGGTGATCTGAATCCGCTGCCAATCGGGTGCGCCGCCGCCGTGGTAGGTGCGCTCCGGCTCGGTGGGGTTGGGGCCGGGGCGGAGGAAGTTGGCGAGCGCCCACGCGCCGTCCCACGACACCGGGCCGGCGGCGACGGCCTGCTGCACGCGCAGGTTGAGCTGGTCGTACCGCCACTGCATGTCGTCGTACTCGTCGCCGGTGAGCAGGGCGACCCACTGGTTCATCATCGTGAAGCGCATTTCGGGCGTGACGGCCATGTTGGTGCCGATGAGCACCTCGCCCGTGGACTCGCGCTGCGGCGCGAAATAGAAGGTCGACGGACAGTTCGAGTCGGTCCACAGCGGATCGATGAAGCCGAGGGGGCCCATCGACGCGGGATCGTATTTCGGTCGCGCGATCCACGCGCGGAGCTGCTCCTGGATCGCCGTGAGGAGCGCGCGAAAGTCGCCCTTGAAGAGCGCTTCGAGATCCACCGCCAGGTCGGAGAGGATCTCCTCGAGGCGCGTGACGCCGCTCCGCGCGAACGCCTTCCACAGGTGCTCGTTGTAATCGGTGATGTAGTCGTCGGGGTAGACGTAGTCGTTCCACCGCGCCATCAACCCACGCTGGGGCGCGGGGGTGCCGTACTTCGCGCGCTTGCCCTCGATGTACGCCGCGTCGGGGAGGTGCTTCTCGTAGTAGTGCGGGACGCCGGCGAAGTAGGGGATGTCCTCCGACGGGCCGAGCTGCGTGCCCGCCTCGACGAGACACGAGCGACCGCTGCGATCGCCCACCGGGTACAGCCACGACACGCCGCGCGGCGCGGCGACGATCCGATCGACGGCTTCGGGCGCGCTCGTCGCGTTCTCCATGCAGTCGCGCACCAGCACGAGCGAGTTGAGGCCCGGTCGGTGCGGGCTGCAGAGGTGCGAGGGCAGCATGTTCACGCCCATCGCCACGCCGGCGTCGTTCAGCGCGATGATGCTCCCGACGAACCCCGGCGCGGTCTGGCTCACGAGCGGCCTGCCCGTGTCGGGGCGGTAGACGATGAGCGTCGCGGTGTCCTGAAAGACGTCCGCGGTCGAGAACATGAAGTCGCGCCCGAAGAGGTGCTTCCCACCGGTGGCGGCCGCGCCGAGGAACACCGCGTTGCACATGTACGGGACGCGGAGGAACACGGGCGGGATGCCGCGCTCGGCGAAGACGCCGCCGCCGTACACGTGCGCGAGGAGGCAATCGATCCCGAAGTTCAGCGCCCACAGATCGTCCCACACCACGAGGGTGCTCGGGTTCGCGGCGCGGCAGCCGTCGAGGATCCCGCGCAGCTCGTCCTGCAGGGTGATCGGGATGTCCGGCTTCATCGACTGCGAGAGGCGGAACACCACGTCGACGATCAGATCCTCGAGCAGCTTCACCACCTCGGCGGTCGAGTTCTCGAGCGCGCGCAGGTGGAGAAAGTCGAAGACGATCTTGTGCGCGAACTCGACGGTCATGCGCGACACGTCGGGCTCGGCGAGGAGGCCGATCAGATAGCCCATCTGATAGTGATCGCCCTCGACGTAGTAGACCCGCTTGGCCGCGCCGGTCACGGTGTTGCGCGAGGTGCGGCTCACCGCGGCGACGCCGATGCACCCGTCCTTCTCCTGATAGGGGAGCGCGTCGAAGCCGTCGGCGGCGAAGGCGGCGGCGATCCGCGCATAGCGCGCGGGGATCGGATCGGGAGCGGGCATGGGCGGCGAACGTACCTCGACCCGACGCCGCGAGGACGCAAACGGACTATCCCCCGAGCTCTTCCCTCGGCACACGGCGCGAGATCTCGCGCGTGATGACCTGGAACAGCTTGGGGTGGAACAACGCTCCGTTGTGGCCGGTGTCGTGGAGCACGTAGCTCGGCGCGCCGGGGAGGATCGCGTTCGTCGGCGCGATGAGCTGGTCGTTCTGCGCGACGATCGACATGTGCGGCACGCGCGCGAGGTGCTCGGGGGCGCGCGCGACGATCTGCGCGAGCTGGTCCTGCAGCGGGAACGCCACGGCGCGGAGGCGCGGCGGGAACAAGTCGGCGAGGTCGACGCCGCGGTAGGGGCTCGCGATGCTGATCGTCTGCGCGATGCGCGGGTCGTGCTGGTGCTCCTGCACGTACCAGCGAATGGCGAGGCCGCCGAGCGAGTGGCCGATGAGATGGATGCGACACGCGTGCGGGTGGTCCGCCACCGCGCGCGCGATCGAGTGCGCGATGCGGTCGAGCGACGCACCGGGGAAGAACGTGAAGGTGCGGACGTCGAGCGAGAGCTCCTCGCGGAGGTGGCGGATGACCGGCGAGAAGGCGCCGGCCGTCGCGAGCAGGCCGTGCACCAGCACGACCACGTCCTCGCACGGGCGCGCGGCCGGGTGCTTGCGCGAACCCCACCCGCGCGGCGCAGCCAGGCCCACGCGCACCGTCGCCGACAGCTCCCGCGCGACGGCCTTCATCGCGCCGATGGCTGGGTACGGAATTCTCAGGTCAGGCAGATCCACGTAACCCACTTGAAACGCACGATCCGCGATCGGTCAACTGCGTAGCAGGGTGCCGATCGCGTAGCGCGCTTCGCACGTGGGATGCCTGCGCACCTCGGAATCATTTCTTCGCCGGGCACTTAACCTGCAGCGGCGGCGGGGGCGGGTTGCCGCCCATCGATCGACACTGGCAATCGGTCGGGTGTCCGGCGGCGTACATCGTTGCGTACAGACAGTCGTCCCAGGCGGGATCATCCATCTCCGGCGGACAATCGAGGGGGAAGCGCTCCATCGACACGAACCCCTGGGGGAGGTTCGGCGGTTGGTCCTTCTTCGGCAGCGCGACGTAGCAGACGTCGTGCTCGTCCACGAGGATCTCGCGGCCCTTCGCGTCGCGCGGGTTGAGCGGCGTGATCGTCGCCGCCTGCGGGTGCTCCCAGTTCTTGTCGGCGGCCTTCGCCGCGGTGCGCTTTCGCTTCCTGGTCGGCTTGGGGTCGGGCTGCTCGCCCTTTGGTTCGCCCTTGGTGATGGCCACCGACGGCTCCGGCTTGATGGGCTCGGGTGACGTGCGCTCGCGACAGGCGAGGAGCGAAGCGGAGAGAGTCACGACAAAAGCAGGGCCTGCGCGCATGAGCCGGAGGATACCAACGTTGAGGTCGACACCGCGCGCGCGATGCACAATCGTAGGCCGATGGGCGACCATGTCATCCGCGCCGTCAGCCTCGACGGCGGCTTCCGGGTCATCGCCGCGCTCACCACCGAGACGGTGATCGGCGCGATCGACGCGCAGCGCGCGCGGGGCCCGATCGCGCAGCGCCTCGCAGACCTCGTCACTGGCGCGGTGCTCGTCCGCGAGACCATGGCGCCCGACCTCCGCGTGCAGGTCATCCTCTCGGACGACAAGCGTCACCGGCTCGTCGCCGACGCCATGAAGGACGGCCTCACCCGCGGCCTCGTCCAGCTCCCTGCGGGCTCCACCGCCGGCGTGCTCGACACCATGAACCACCTCACGGTGATGCGCTCGCTGAACAACGGCGCGCTGCAGACCGGCATGGTGCAGCTCCCGTCCGGGCGCCCCGTCGCCGAGGCGCTCATGGAGTACTTCCGCGCCTCCGAGCAGGTCGCGTCCTTCGTCGCGGTCGGCGTGCGCGTCGTCGACGAGCAGGTCGTGGCCGCCGCGGGCTACGTCGTGCAGCTGCTCCCCGAGGTCACCGAGGCGCCGCTCCAGCTCATGACCGAGCGCCTCGACAAGTTCGAGAAGATCGAGAAGCTCCTCGCCAACGCCTCGGCCGAGCCGAGGAAGGTGCTCGAGCGCCTCCTCGAGGGCATCCCGTTCGACCAGGTCGGCCGCGACGACGTGCGCTTCGGCTGCATCTGCTCCCAAGAACGGCTGCTCACGAGCCTCGCCACCATCGCCCAACACGATCTCGCCGAGATGATCGAAGCGAACGAGGTGCTCGAAATCGGCTGCGACTACTGCGGCAAGGAATACAAGCTCGCGCCCGACTTGTTGCGTGGGCTGCTTTCCAATAACTGACCTGCCAGATGTCCTCACGCCCCGAGCACCCGGCGACGGCGATCGTCGCCGTGCAGCTCCCCGGAATCCACGACACCGAGTTCGCGGCCAGCCTCGAGGAGCTCGGCCGCTTGTGCTCCACGCTCGGGCTCGACGTGGTCACCACGATCACCCAGAAGCGCACCCACCTCTCGAAGGGCGCCGTCGTCGGCAAGGGCAAGCTCGAGCAGCTCGGCGCCATCACCGGCGGCCCCGGAAAGATCGTCTCGCAGGCCAAGGCGCCCAAGGACAAGGCGCGCGCGCGCCGCGCCGAGGAGGAAGACGTCGAGGAGTGGGAGGAGGACGACGACGGCGACGACGACGATCCGATCCACGCCCCCGCCCGCAAGCCGACGGTGATCGTCGTCGACCACGAGCTCACCCCCGGTCAGGCCAAGAACCTCGAATCCGCCACCGGCTGCGAGGTGCTCGACCGCACCGGCGTGATCGTCGAGATCTTCCACCGCCACGTCCGCAGCCGCGAGGCCAAGCTGCAGGTCGAGATCGCTCGGCTCACGTATGTCGCGCCCCGCCTCCGCGAGAGCAAGACCGGCCCCGCCGACCGCGTGCGCGGCGGTGGCAAGGGCGCCGGCGAGAGCGCGCTCGAGCTCGACCGTCGCAAGATTCGCGATCGCATCGCCGAGCTCCGCCATGAGCTCGCGGCCATCCAGCGCGATCAGGACCGCCGCCGCCAGAACCGCCGCGAGGCCCGCCGCGTTGCATTGGTTGGTTATACGAATGCCGGCAAGTCCTCGCTGATGCGCGCGCTCACCGGCAGCGACGTCTACGTCGCCAACAAGCTCTTCGCGACGCTCGACACCACCGTTCGCGCGCTCCACCCCGAGACCAAGCCGCGCATCCTGGTGAGCGACACCGTCGGCTTCATCAAGAAGCTGCCGCACGACCTGGTCGCCTCGTTCAAGTCCACGCTCGACGAGGCGCACGAGGCCTCGCTCCTGCTCTTCGTGGTCGACGGCTCCGACCCGACCCACGAGAGCCAGCTCGCCGTCACGCGGGACGTGCTCGGCGAGATCGGCGCGCTCGACGCGCCGAGCATCCTCGTGATGAACAAGGTCGATCTCCTCGACGACGTCGGCCGCGCGAAGATCCGGGCGAAGCACCCCAACGCGATGCTGGTCTCCGCGCGCGACCCGAGCGACGTCGCGCGGGTGCGGCAGGCGATCATCGACTTCTTCGACGCCGAGCTGTCCGAGGGAGATCTCGACGTGCCCTTCGGCCGCGAGGCGATGCTCCACGAGATCCACGAGCACGCGCGCGTCGTCGCGGAGACGTGGGACGAGACCGGCGGCCACCTCCGCGTCCGCGCCGAGCCGGCCACGCTCGCCCGCCTGCAGGCGATGCTCAGCCGATGACTCCGCGGGGAGCCGCGCGCGTAAGCGAGCGGGTGAGATCCCGATGCAACCCGCTCCCTGACGGTCGCGGCTCCGGCCAGTGACAGCAGTTGGTCAGGAGCCCGCACCTGGCTCCGTTGACGCCACCGTTCCCCGGCGCAACGCCGGTCAGCCCCGCATGTCCGCCGCGAAGGAACCCGACTTCATCGAGATCGTCGGCGCGCGAGAGCACAACCTGTGCGTCGATCGCCTCGAGATCCCCAAGCGCAAGCTGGTCGTGTTCACCGGGCCGTCGGGCTCCGGCAAGTCGTCGCTCGCGTTCGACACGCTCTACGCCGAGGGCCAGCGCCGCTACGTCGAGACGCTGAGCGCCTACGCGCGCCAGTTCCTCGGGCAGATGGAGCGCCCCAAGGTCGAAGCGCTGCGCGGCCTCTCTCCCACCATCGCCATCGAGCAGAAGAGCGGCGCCGGCAACCCGCGCTCCACCGTCGGCACCATCACCGAGATCTACGACTACCTCCGCGTGCTCTACGCGCGCGCCGGCACCCAGCGCTGCCCCGAGTGCGGCAAGCCGGTGCGCGGCCGCAGCACCGAGGAGATCGTGCGCGAGGTGTTCGCGCTCGGGGACGGCGCGAAGACCACCGTCACCGCCCCGCTCGTCGTCCACCGCAAGGGCGAGTTCAAGGAGCTCTTCGACGAGCTCCGCGGCCGGGGGTTCGTGCGCGTCGAGATCGACGGCGCCCTCCACCGGCTCGACGCGCTCCCCGCGATCGACAAAAAGCGAAAGCACACCATCCACCTGGTGGTGGACCGCATCACGATCGACGAGCAGAACCGCGGCCGCCTCGCCGAGGCGATCGAGCTCGCCCTCAAAGAGGGCAAGGGCGAGCTGCACGTCGCGAGCGACGGCGAGAAAATCTCGTTCAGCGCCAACCGCGCTTGTTGTGGCCGGAGCTTCCCCGAGCTCTCGCCCCAGAGCTTCTCGTTCAACAGCCCGCTCGGCATGTGCGAGGCGTGCAACGGCCTCGGCACCCGCCTCGCGGTCGACCCCGAGCTGGTGATCCCCGACGCGTCGCTCTCGCTCCGCGACGGCGCGATCGCGCCCTGGAAGTCCGCGATGGACCGCGGCGAGGGCTGGACGTTCCGCATCGCGAGCGCCGTCGCCAAGACGTTCGGCGTCGACCTCGACACCCCGTGGAGCAAGCTCCCGAAGGCCAAGCGCGAGGCGATCCTCCGGGGTGTGCCCGGCAAGAAGGTCACCGTCACCTGGGGCCAAAAGGGCAAGACGGCGAGCCACGGCACCTGGGACATGAACTTCCATGGGGTGATCCCCGATCTCATGCGCCGCTTCCAGGCGTCGTCCTCCGACGCCGTGCGCGACTCCTACCGCCGCTTCATGACCGAGCTCGCGTGCGACGTCTGCGAGGGTAAGCGCCTCCGCAAGGACACGCTGTTCGTCGAGCTCGCGCGCAAGAGCATCGCCGACGTCACCTCGATGACCGTGCGGGACGCGCTCGCCCACATCCGCGGGCTCCACCTCACGCCCTCGCAGCAGACGATCGCCAAGGGCGCGCTCCGCGAGATCGACGCGCGGCTCGGCTTCCTGCTCAACGTCGGCCTCGAGTACCTCACCCTCGACCGCTCCGGCCCCACGCTCTCGGGCGGCGAGGCGCAGCGCATTCGCCTCGCGAGCCAGCTCGGGAGCGAGCTCTCCGGCGTGATGTACGTGCTCGACGAGCCGAGCATCGGCCTCCACCCGCGCGACAACGCGCGCCTCATCTCCACGCTCCACCGGTTGCGCGATCTGGGCAACACGGTGCTGGTCGTCGAGCACGACGAAGAGACGATCCGCGCGGCCGATCACGTGGTCGACTTCGGCCCCGGCGCCGGCCACCTCGGCGGCAACGTGCTGTTCAGCGGTACGCCCGAGGCGCTCGAGCGCCACCCCGACTCGCTGACGGCGCAATACATGTCCGGCCGCCGGCGCATCGATCCGCCCGCCACCCGCCGCACGCCGAAGGGGGCGATCGAGGTCCTCGGCGCCGCGGAGCACAACCTGAAGCACGTCGACGTGCGCTTCCCGCTCGGCGTGCTGACCGCAGTCACCGGGGTGAGCGGGGCCGGCAAGTCCTCGCTGGTCAACGGCATCCTCCTGCCCGCGCTCGCGCGCGCGCTCCACGACAGCACCGATCCGGTGGGCAAGCACCGCGCGATCAAGGGGCTCCACGAGATCGACCGCGCCATCGCCATCGACCAGCGGCCGATCGGTCGCACGCCGCGGAGCAACCCGGGCACCTACACCAAGGTGTTCGACGCGATCCGCGAGTTCTTCGCCCAGCTGCCCGACAGCAAGACCCGCGGGTGGTCGGCGGGTCGCTTCAGCTTCAACGTCAAGGGCGGGCGGTGCGAGGCGTGCTCGGGCGACGGCGCGGTCAAGGTCGAGATGCACTTCCTCGCCGACGTGTTCGTCCCCTGCGACATCTGCGGCGGCCGCCGTTACGACGCGCAGACGCTCTCGGTCCGCTACAAGGGCAAGAGCATCGCCGACGTGCTCGACACCAGCATCGACGAGTGCGTCGAGCTCTTCGCCGCGCACCCGCCGGTCAAGCGCGTGCTCGACACGCTCGTCTCGGTCGGCCTCGGCTACATGAAGCTCGGCCAGACGGCCACCACGATGAGCGGCGGCGAGGCGCAGCGGGTCAAGCTGTCGCGCGAGCTCGGCAAGAACGCCACCGGTAAAACGTTGTACGTGCTCGACGAGCCGACCACCGGCCTCCACTTCGAGGACGTGCGCAAGCTCCTGAGCGTGCTGCAGGCCCTGGTGGACGCCGGGAACACCGTGGTGGTCATCGAGCACAACCTCGACGTCGTGCGCTGCGCCGACTGGGTCATCGACCTCGGGCCCGAGGGCGGCGGCGGGGGCGGCCGCATTGTCGCGCAGGGCACCCCCGAGCTCGTCGCGCGCGAGAGCCGCTCCCACACTGGCGTGGCGCTTCGCCCGCTACTCGATCTCGCGCGCGCCGCATCTTGATGTACCCTCGGCGGTCCCATGGATCTCCGCAGCGTTGTGAAGGAAGCGGCGCAGTTGATCGATGCCTCGGTCGAAGAGGAGGCAGACGCGTTCTTCCTCACCGTCGGCGTCACCGAGAGTGAGGACGAGGACGAGGACGACCGCACCCAGATGGTGATGGTCGAGCTCGACGAGGCGGGCGAGATGGTGCTCGTCTCCACCGACGTCGGGCCCTGGAACGACGACCAGGATCTCGCCGAGGTCCTCCGCCTCATGCGCGACGCCGTGTTCTGTCGCGTCTACTTGAGCGAGGCCACGCAGGACGAGCCCGAGCAGCTCGTCGTCGAGTGTGCGCTCGTCAAGGACAAGGTGGACGCCGAGCTGCTCTCCACCGTGGCCCAAGAGGTCGGCGAGGTGGCCGACGAGATCGAGCTCCTCTTGTTCGACGACGACGAGGATCCGGACGAGGAAGAGGACGACGAGTAGCGGCCTCGCGTCATCGCCTGCGTCTTCGAGTGCACGTGTGTGCGCCGGTCCGGGGCCGGTATCGCACCGCGGTTTTTGTCGGTCCGCTCCGCTCGCGCCTCGTCAATTCGAGACCGGCCCGCCGCTCGCAACGGTGGCGAGCATGCTCCACCGCGCCCTCTTCCTTTCCGCGTCTCTCGCCCTCGGCTGCGCCGCGACGCTCAATGCGCCGGGACAAAAGCCGGTGTACCCGCCGTCCGAGGTCGCCGGGCGGATCGCCAAGTGCGAGAAGATCTGCGACGTCCACGTGGTCGCCACCACGATCGAGAGCTTCTGCATCGAGCTCGCAGACAAGACCCGCGCGATCTTCGGCGGCGCGCCGAGCTGCAAGCCGCAGGGCCCGCTCGGGCTGCCGACGCGCGACGAGGCCGCGGTGCGCGATGCGATGGTCGTCGACTTGATCGTGACCGAGCCCGAGGACGCGAAGTACTCCGTCCTCGCGCTCCGCACCGACAAGGGGTGGGAGCTGGCCGCGGAGCTCGGCGCGGTGAAGGGCGCCGCGGTGGAGAAGGCCGACGCGCTCCGCG
This sequence comes from Deltaproteobacteria bacterium, assembly GCA_022843175.1. Classification (GTDB taxonomy): domain Bacteria; phylum Myxococcota_A; class Polyangia; order Polyangiales; family JADJMO01; genus JALHOE01. The sequence goes on along the minus strand of JALHOE010000003.1, from coordinate 95,073 downwards.
TGGTGGGCGCGCGCCCCGTCGACGCGCCCGAGCTGACGCCCTTCGGCGTCGAGATCCGCATCCGCATCGAGGCGCAGGGCGAGACGGTCGACAAGGTGTTCGTGTGCGGGAAGCACAACGACGCCGCCGCATGCCCCCGCGCGATCGTGGCGGAGTCGTAGACACCGGAGCCGCGAGCGTCAGCGAGCGGGTTGTTGGGGGACGGACAACCCGCTCCCTCACGGTCGCGGCTCCCGGCTACAACACCACCGAGCGGGGGGCTTCGCCCGGCGTCCAGCAACGCAGCGCCCCGTTCGACGAGCGCGAGCAGGTGCCGTAGCCGCCCGCCGACAGCTCCACCGAATTGAGGATCCCGTTGATCGGCCGCGCAGAACCGCCGAGCGCCGTGGTGCAGCGCACCGAGTGATCGACGAGGCGTGCGCAGAGCTCGAACTGCGTCCCGGTGGCGGAGATCGAGATCTCGCTGCTGTCGCCGAAGCCGGTGACCAGCGTCGCGCTCGTGCGCCCGGCCGCGCGGCCCCAGCACACGATCGAGCCGTCCTCTTTGAGCGCGCACGTGTCCGCGAGGCCAGCCGCGATGCCCCGCACGCCGGAGAGCGTGGCGACGCCGACGTGGAGGAGCCGCTGCGTGCCGATCGAGCCGTCCCCGATCTGCCCTGCGTCGTTGCGACCCCAGCACCGCACCGTCTTGTCCTTGAGGCGCGCGCAGGTGTGGAACTGTCCGGCCGCGAGCTCCTCGACGCCGGACAGACCGGAGACGAGCACCGGCACGAGCCGGGTCGTGGTGCTCCCGTCGCCGAGCTGGCCGTCGTCGTTGCGGCCCCAGCACATGGCGGTGCCGTCGCGGAGGACCGCGCAGGTGTGCGCGCCGCCGGCGGACATGGAGCTGATGTTGCGGATCGAGAGCACCGCCGGGGTGGAGCGCGGCGTGGTCGTGCCGTCCCCGAGCTGGCCGAAGTCGTTGGCGCCCCAGCAGCGCATCGCGCCGTCGTCGAGGCGCGCGCAGGTGTGCGCGAAGCCGGCGGCGATCTCGGCGACCGCGCTGAGCCCGACCACGCCGCGGGGGACGCTCGTCTCGCCGGCGTCGCCCGCGTTGATGTCATCGCCGAGCTGACCCGCGCTGTCGTCGCCGAAGCAGCGGAGCGTGCCGCCGACGACGCGCGCGCACGCGTGCTGACCGCCGACCGCGATGCCCGTGACGAGCTGCCCGAGCTGCACCTCGCCCTCGTTGTTCTTGCACGCGAGCAAGAGAACCGGGAGCAGCCAGACGACGCGCATCAGCTATTGAGGATGAGCTTGGCCGCGTTGTGACCGGCCGCGCCGGCGACGCCGCCCGCGGGGTGGGTGCCCGCGCTGCACTGGAAGACGCCGGGGATGGGGAGCGTGTACGGCGCGCGCTCGTCGAACGCGAAGCTGTTGTCGACGTGCTGGATGTGGCCGCGCGTGATGCCGAAGTGCTGCTCGATCTTCGGCGGCGTGAGCGCGAAGACGTCGATGACGGCGTCGGAGGTGCCGGGGGCGAAGCGGTCGCAGATGGAGAGGAGGTGCTTCACGTAGCGCGCCTCTTCGTCGGCCCAGGTCTTTCCCTCGGTGAGCTCGTAGGGCACCCACTGCACGAACAACGCGCCGTTGTGGTGGCCCTTGCTGTCCTTCATCGACGGGTCGATCGGCGTGTGGAAGTACCACTCGATCGTCGGCTCCGCGGCGAGCCGACCGAGGCAGACGTCGTCGAAGGCCTGCCGCAGCGCCGCGATCGGATCGTCGACCATCGGGAGGAGGTGAATGGTGGGGCCGTATTGTCCCTTGTCCTCGCGGAGACAGGTGAACTGCGGGAGTCGATCGAACGCGAGGTTGACCTTCAGCGTCGTGCCGTCGCGGCGGAGGCCGTCGATCTTCGTGTTGTAGGCGGCGGGCAGGTTGCTCGCGCCGACGAGGTCTCGGGTGCGGAACGGATCGGCGCCCGACACGACGACGGGCGCGCGGACAACGTCGCCGCGGGCGAGGGTGACGCCGCGGGCGACGCCCTCTTCGACGTCGATCGAAGCGACCTCGGCGTCGGTCTCGATGTACACGCCGGCGGCGCGCGCGGCGTCGAAGAGCTTTTGGGTGAGCGTGCCCATGCCGCCCTCGATGAGCATCCACGTGCCGTCGGACCCGGGGAGCCGGCACATGTTGTGGGCGAGGAAGTTGTGGCCGGTGCCCGGCGTGTCCCAGCCGCCGCGGAGGCCGGAGAACGCGTCGGTGGTGGCGTACATCGCCTGGACGAGCGCGCTCTTGAACGGGAAGCGTGCGAGGTAGTCGGCGATGGTGCCGCGCACGAGGCGCACGAACACGTCTCGCAGCGCGGGGCGGATGAAGCGCTCCGCCGTCTCCTCGATCGAGCCAGGGGGGAGCAGCCACGCGGGCGCGAGGTCGTCGCGGAGCTGCGCGAGCTCTTCGTTCATCGCGACGTGCGCCTCCCAGTCCTGCTCGCTGAAGAACTCGGTGTACTGGCGGCGCAGGCTCTCTGGATCGGACCCGACGAGCAGGTAGCGGTGATCGGTCGTGGGGAGGAAGTAGTGCGGGTCGCGGCGGCGCAGCGGGAGGTCGATGCCGAGCGTCTGGAGCAGCTCGGGCGGCATGATCCCGAGGAGGTAGGCGCCGGTGGAGACCGACAGCTCGGGGGCTTTGGCGAACGGCTTCTCGGTGACGCACGCGCCGCCGACGCGCGGCTTCTGCTCGAGCATTACGACCTTGCGGCCACCGCGCGCGAGGAGCAGCGCGCACACGAGCGCGTTGTGCCCGCTGCCCACCACCACCACGTCGGCGTGCCGCGGCAGCTTGCCGAAGTCGGGGGCCGGCGAGGCGAGGGGCGTCTTCAGGTCGTCCGACATGGCCCGGGGCAGACTACAAGCACGCGCCGTTCGCCGCACCCGGGGTGGCGTTCATCACGCAGAAGTCGGCGCTGTTGTTGTCGGTGTCGCCCGGAACGGATTTGCGACCGATGGTCTTGCCGGTGCTGCCGCTCGCGGCGATCGACGCGGCGCTGCCCTCGATCGTCTTGGTGGGCGCGGTGGCGGTGGACGCGGGCGCGCCGCCGTACCCGACGACGTCGACGAGCGACATCGCGATGTCCTTGCGGAGCAGCTGCACCGAGCCGCCCGCGCCGGTGAGGCCCCAAGCCGACAGCGGGTGCGCTTTGTCGACGGTGACGAAGCTCGTGCCGACGACCCACAGTCCGCTCGCCTTCATCTTCGCGCCGGCGTCCGCCACGCGCAGCTCGAACACCGGCACGCCCTTGTCGTCGATGTGGCGGAGCCAGAGGTTGTCGAGCGGCGTGTTGGGCGGCGCGGAGATCTCCACGAACTCGACCTTGTCGCCCTCGAGCGCGCGGTCGACGTAGATCTCGTGGATGCGCGCCTTCGCGACGTCGCCCGGACCGGTGTCGGCCGGGGGCGTGAACGTGTCGGCCGCCGTGGTGTCGGCCGCCGTGGTGTCCGCCACCATGGTGTCGGCCGGGGGCGTGCCCGAGTCGACGCCGCTGTCGATCGTGCTGTCGAGATCGAGCCCGCCGTCGTCGACCCGGGTATCTGCCGCGGTGGCGGAGTCGGGCTTCGCACCATCCACAGCGCCGCTGTCGACCTCGGTCGTCGGCGTCTCGGGATCGCTGGAGCAAGAGGCGAGGAGAGTGAGCACAAGCGGAAGCAACGCGCGGCGCATGACGATGAGTTTGCTCGCAGCGTGCACGGGAGCGCAACGGGTGGGCCTCGCTCGCACCCTCGCCACGTGACCGTCGCGATCGGCGCGTTACGCTCACGAACGGTGAAGACCTTCCGTGTCGTTGCGCTCGCACTCGGTGCGGCGCTGATGGTGGCCTGCAGCGAGGACGACGATCTCCGGGACACGCGTCCCGTCGACACCGGCGGCGCCGAGGTGCAGGACGCCGAGGTCGAGGTGCTGCCGGACACCGGCGCGACGAGCGACGACACCGGGACGGTGATCGAGGACGTGTCGACGATCGACGCAGCACCCACCGACACGGGCGCGACGTCGCCCGAGACGAGCGTCACCGACAGCGGAGTGGTCCTCGTCGACGGCTCCGTCGTGGATACCGGCGCGAGCGTCGACACCGGTGTGAGCGACAGCGCCGCCGCCCTCGACGCGACGCTCGCCGACTCCGGCAGCGTCGACGCGACGCTCGCCGACTCCGGCAGCGTCGACGCGACGCTCGCCGACTCCGGCAGCATCGCCGACTCGGGCACGATCGACGCGACGCTCGCCGACAGTGGGTCGCCGCTCGACAGCTCGGTGGTCGACTCCGGGCCCGACACGGCGTTCGACGCCACCGCGTCCGATACGTCGCTCGGTCTCGACACCGCGCTCGACACCGACATCGCGACGGACAGCTCCGTGATCGACACCGGCGTGCCCGACACGGAGCCCGCGACCGACACGCTCGTGCCGCTCGACGCCAGCGCCGAGGCCATGTTCGCCCCGAGTTTCCCCGCGCCCTGGGATTGAGCGTCGTTGGGTAATCGGCGCTGCCGCCGAGCGCGTTCGAGCGTTTGCGACTCCAAGGAGTATGCTCCCGCGCGTGTCGAGCGACGCGTACTTCCTGTCCGGGGGCGGAGAGGCTGGCCGGGTCGCCCGCGAGGTCGACTGGAGCAACACGCCGCTCGGCCCTCCCGAGTCGTGGCCGGCGAGCCTCAAGACGACCGTCGGCATCCTCCTCCACTCGCGTCACCCGATGTTCCTCTGGTGGGGCAACGACCTCATCCAGCTCTACAACGACGCGTACCTCCCGAGCTTCGGCGTCGGGAAGCACCCGGCCGCGATGGGGCAGCGCGGCGTCGACTGCTGGCAGGAGATCTGGCCGATCATCTGGCCGCAGATCGACGACGTCATGCAGCGCGGCAGGGCGAGCTGGAACGAGGACCACCTCGTGCCGATCTACCGCAACGGGTGCATCGAAGAGGTCTACTGGACGTACGGTTACTCGCCGGTGTTCGACGACCGCGGCGCGATCGGCGGGACGCTCGTCGTCTGCACCGAGACCACCGGCCGCGTGCTCGCCGAGCGCCGGCTGCGGTTGATCCGCTCGCTCGCCGTCGCGCTCGCCACCGCCGAGGACGCCGCGCAGGTCACCGACCTCACCGCGCAAGTCCTCCCGCACGAGACTCGCGACCTCGCGTTCACGCTCATCTTCGACGGCGGCGCGCCGCGGGTGATCGGCCTCGACGACGCGACGCCGATCGTGCGCGCGGTCTCGGGAGTGCTCGAGCGCGAGGGGCGCGTCCAGCTCGACACGCCGGTGACAGCCGGCTCGTGGCCCGAGCCGGTGACCGAGCTCTACGTCGCGCCGCTCGACGGCACGGGGCTCGCGCTCGTCTTCGGCCTGAGCCCGCGCCTCCCTTTCGACGAGGCGTACCGCGGCTTCCTGCAGCAGATCGTCGAGCAGGTGGTGGCCGCGCGGTCGCGCGCGCGGATCGAGAGCGAACGCCGTCGGCTCCTCGAGCAGGCCCCCGTCGCGACCGCGCTCCTGATCGGTCCCGAGCACGTGTTCGCGGTGGCCAACCCGCTCTACCGACAGATCGTCGGCGGCCGTGATCTGCTCGGGAAGTCGTACCTCGAGGCGTTCCCCGAGCTGCGAGACACCGAGCTCCCCGCGGTCCTCGATCGCGTCTACCAGAGCGGCGAGCCGTTCGTCACCGAGGACATGCTCATCCCGCTCGACCGACGGGGCACCGGCGTCCTCGAGGACTGCTTCTTCAAGTACACGCTCGAGCCGATCCGCAACGCCGAGGGGCACGTCTACGGCATGATGGCGGTCGCGGTCGACATCACCGCGCAGGTGAGGGCGAGCCGCGCGAAGGACGAGTTCCTCGCGATGCTCGGCCACGAGCTGCGCAACCCGCTTGCGCCGATCCTCACCGCTGTCGAGCTGATGAAGCTCCGCGCCGGCGACGCGGTGGCGCGCGAGCGCGAGATCATCGAGCGACAGTCGCGCCACCTCGTGCACCTGGTGGACGATCTCCTCGACGTCTCGCGCGTCGCGCAGGGCAAGATCGAGCTCCGCAAAGCGCGGATCTCGCTCGGCGAGGTCGTCTCGCGCGCGGTGGAGACGGCCACGCCGCTGTTCGAGCAGAAGGCGCAGCGCCTCGACGTGGTCGTGCCCAACGATCTCGACGTCGACGCCGACCTCGTGCGGCTCTCGCAGGTCGTCGCCAACCTGCTCACCAACGCCGCGCGCTACACGGACGCGGGCGGCGAGATCTCGATCGTCGCTGCGCGCGAGGGCGAAGAGATCGTCCTCCGCGTGCGAGACAACGGCTCGGGCATCGCGCCCGAGCAGCTCCCGCACCTCTTCGACGCGTTCTTCCAGGGCAAGCGCGCGCCCGATCGCTCGCAGGGCGGCCTCGGTCTCGGGCTCGCGCTGGTCAAGAGCCTGATGACGCTCCACGGCGGCGCGGTGTCCGCGCACAGCGCGGGCCTCGGCAAGGGGAGCTGCTTCGAGCTCCGCCTACCGCCCGCGCAGCTCGCGGCAGAAGCGCCCGAAGCGTCGTCCGCCGCGCCCGAGGCCGTCGCGGCCACGCGCGTGCTGATGGTCGACGACAACCCCGACATCTCCGAGGTGTTCGCGGCGTTCCTCTCCACCTTCGGCTTCGAGGTGCGCACCGCGCACGACGGCCCGAGCGCGCTCGAGATCGCCGACACGTTCCACCCGAGCGTGGCCGTCCTCGACCTCGGCCTCCCGGTGATGGACGGCTACGAGCTCGCCGCGCGCCTGCGCGAACGCCTTGGCGCAGACACCCCGCGGTTGATCGCGATGACCGGCTACGGGCAGCAGAGCGACCGCGAGCAGACCCAAGAGGCGGGCTTCGAGCGCCACTTCGTGAAGCCGGTGGACGCGTATGCGCTGGTGGCGGCGATCAGCGAGCCACCGCCGCCCCTCGTGTAGGGCGCGTTCAGCAGGTGCCCGGGGACAGAATCGAACTGTCGACACGCGGATTTTCAAAGCGGAGAGGTGCGGAAGTCTCGCGCGGGAAAATCCGCCGTGTGTGGCGGGCGAGGCACGCGGTGTGGCTGGGGTCTGTCCGCTGCGCGCGAGCGAGGCCGTCGGGCGAGCTTGGCGAGCGCTCTGCTGGCGAAGGCTGCGGCTCTCGATGGCGACCGCCCAGCGACCCACGGCGCGATGCTTGAAGTGGCTCGCGAACTTTGGGTGGCTCGACGCACCGCGGGCCGCGCGCCGGGCATGAAGCACTGCGGCAAGCGTGGCCTTGGCTCGTCTACCGCACGCGCCGCGTCGCATGTTGCCGTCCGGCTAATGGTGGCTGTCGCGAAGGAAGAGGAGGACGTCTCGCACGCGAGCGACCCAGAACCCGCGCGCGCCAAGCTTGCTCCGGCACCGCCAACGCCGCTGGAGCAACCGAAGCCGCCACCACCGACCAGCGACGTGGCCGCGTTGCGCACGGAAATCGGTGCCGCATGGAAGGCGATCGCTGTCGCAGCAGGAATTGTCGTTCTCGGACTCGGTGCTCTCTACACAGTGTTCACCGGTGTCACCGAAAAGTACGTACAGACGCGCGAAGACATCGCGGGTCTTGAGGGGCAGCTCACGACGATCACCGGCAAGATCGACGATCTTGGCAAGCGGCTCGACCGCCTTGAGGACCGCGTGAACAAAGCCGGGATTCCATCGACTCCCGTTGATGCTGGTGTGCCCGATGCCGACGGCGTCGTCGACGCCCCTGCCGTCTTCGCGACGGTGACCGCGCGCTGCAACCACGCGACCGTAAAGGTGAACAAGTACGACGAGAAGAAGCTGACGCTGGAGGTCTCGCAGACGGTTTGCATCGACGCCGGCAAGCGTCACGCGCAGGTTTTCGACACGAAGAGCGCCGGCGAGCACATCGCGAAACGCAAGGAACTCGCAGGCACAAGCCTGACCTGGACCGCGCAGGCCGACCCGGCTGTGACGTGCAGCTGCATGCTGCGACTTGAGTAGTTCGGACATTTCCTCGCCGCCCCGCCGGCCGCGGACATTCTCCGGCCTCGCGTTCGCCAGCAGCGCCCCACCGTTAGGTGATGAACCGCTACCAAGCCCTGCGGGCCGGCCGCCTACGCTCGCCTCGCGCGCGCCGAGGACATCGCCGACCGCTTCCGCGCCAAGGTCGCCGCGCGGCCCGTGCTCCTCGAGGAGGACCGCGTCGTCGACGGCCGCGTCCTGCACGTGCGCCTCGAGGACCTCGGCGACGACAGGATCCGCGCAACCGTCGCGGTCCGCCACCTGTGGAGGAAGAAAGACTTCGAGCAGCTCGGCTTCGCCCCGCTCCCGCTACGGGGCGCGACCGAGCGGCTCGTGCGCGAGATCCTTGGGCAGCACGCCGATCTCGAGCGCGCGTGGGTGTGTGGCGCCGCCTTGTCCGCCGAGGGGAAGCGCAGACAGCTGGAGTTCGTGCGATGAGCAGCAAGCGCGAGCTCGCGGGCGGGCCGTCATGGGGAATAGACCGCGCGCTCCGCGCCGCGGCCGCCGAGCTGCTCGACGTTGACGACGGCACGATCGCCGCAGAGGCCGAGGAGCTCGGGGCTGACGCAAGGCGGCTGAAGGCCTTCGTCGAGGATGCACGCGGCCGACGGGCACGGGCTGACGGCAGCTAGACTAGACTAGGTCACCGGGAGTCTTCGCTTGTCACCGAAGCTGACCGATGGCTTCTCGTCCGCTCGCGTGTTCACGCGTGCTTGTGCAAACGCGTCTTCTCCGGCAAACCAACGATCAACAGCCTTCGCATCGCTGAGCGCGATGTGAACGGCCTCCTGCAGCTCCACCACCGGCGTCTTTAGGTTGCGGTCCCGAATGGCGTTTCGCAGCTCCGCAGAGCATTTGGTCCCCGCGAACATGACCTGCGGAAGCTTGGGTACGTCCACTTCGGTTCCGTTGGTCAACTGCTCCTCGTAGCCGGCCGCGCATGCGTCAGCGTCGAGAGACGAGTCAGTCCGACATGGAAGCGGCCGCACGAGGTACACGATGCACTTCCCGGACTCGTCAAGCAGGGCGCAGGGCATCTGTGCGGGGTACCCCATGACGGTCGTGCCGTGAGCCTTCTCGGCGTTCGCAGAAACACGCTCGGCGACCCTTGCGAGGTCGTCCGGCGAGAGCTGCTCTCGTAGATACGACGCGATCGCGGCAACCTCGGGTACCGTCGTGTCCACGCGAAGCCCTCGACAGCAGTAGCTGCAGCCGCGATCACAACCAGGACGCGTGCCCGCCAGTCGCCACGCTTCAGCCAGAGCACGGTCTGACTTTTCGTGCGCGAGCCTGGCTGCGGCGGCGGCGTCGGTCTCCAGCGCCGTGGCGACGTCGCCGGCAATTGGCGCGAGCATGCGGTCGATCTCGGCGGGCGAAGGAGGCGAACGGTCGTCCGGCGCACCCATCCGCGGTGCTGCGCGAGCCGCGCGCTGCCGCTCTTCGCGTTTCTTCTTCTTCTTGCTCGCCTTCTCGTTGCGGTTCGCCATCCGACCTCCCTCTCGCGCACGCGCGACCTCTCTGTCGAGGGCGCCGAGAGGAATCGTAGCCAATCGGCGGCGGCGTGCAGTCCGCGGCCGTCCACGCAGTGGGTAGCGACACTGGTTGTCGCAGTCGCCGGGATGGACGGTAGGCCCCTGCGGTGGAACGCTGTCCTGGTGGCCGCGCCGGCGTCACGGGAGCACCGGTGCCGCGGTGGGGGCCGAGGAGGTAGATCTGCTCGCCGACGGCCGCCGCGGTCGGTCGGTAGAGCTGGAGCCGGTCCGCGGGCGTCGGCGGCCGCGCCTCGCGCGTCCAGGCACGGGGGGGGCCACGGGTCGGTCCGGTCAGACCAGGCCCGGAGGAGCACGCTCGCGAGAAGCCGGCCAAGAGATTCCTAGGAGCAGAGCGGCGGCGATCATGCGGCGGTAGCCTCCGGTTGATGGACTGGACCACTCTTGGAGCCTCTCTCGCGCTCAACACGGTGGCGGCTGGCGCTATTGGTTCGCTCTTCCGATGGCTGATCAACCGGGATCTCACCGCGCGGCGGATTGAGCTCGAGGAGGCCAGCAAGAAGTCCATCGAGAACCACACGGCGGCCCTCAAGCAACAACTCACAGAGCACGAAAGTGGAGTGACGCAGCGCCGGGAGGAGCTGCTCGCAAACTACAAGGCTCAGATCGACGAAGCCGTGCAGCTGCGGCTCTTGGAGCGGAAGAGCGAGGTTGACCGTCAAATCCACAGCGAGGTCGAGCAGGCGCGCGCCCAGATAGAGAGGGACCTGAAGGCATACGAGAAGCAGCTGCGCGTCGAATCCGAGATCGAAGTGCGTCGATATGAGAAAGAGTTCGAGCTTTATACCGCCGCGCGTCGGGCAGTCTCCGAGCTCAACGACGCGATTGTCGCTTCGCTGCGCGACCTGCAGCACGCGAGTCTTCCCGCTCGAGTAGGAAAGGCTCGCGCGGTCATCACGGAAACGGGGGCGGCAGCCGCGCTTCTCCCTAGCCCGTACCGCCTCGAGGTTCTCCGCCATATCGAATTCGTGGAGAGCGCCACGATGGAGCTCGAGTGGGTTGTCGAAAGCGCGGCCAAGGGAAAGACCTGGTTGATGGACGAGCAAAGGCGCCTCGCGGAGTTCATGGAATCGGCGGTGAAGTGCAAAGAAGCCTTCGAGGCCTTCTACAAGGATCTCAACACGCGCCATCGTGCCGCTACAGACGAGAAATCCTGAGGTTTAAACCGCATCCGCCAGATCTCGCCAGCGACGATGCGTGTTGTCTCGAGCGCCCATTCGTTCGGGCGCGGCTCTCCGCAATCGATGCCGAAGCCGTCGACGGCTACATCGGAAGCGGCGCACCGAGACGGTGTCGCACACCGATCGGCCGGTGACGGCTTCGACCGTCGGCAAGGAGTTCTCGACCCCGCGCGGCGCGCTGCGCCTAGCTCGCCGCCGCGGCCAGTACGCGCACGACCACACCGCGGTAATGCCGATCGGGTGGTCGAACAACTACAAGCCGCGCGGGCGCCACCCGTCGCCAGAGGAGTTCGCGAAGCTCCTCGCCGAGCTACGTCCGGATCGTGCCGCGCACGTCGCGTTTCTCGTTGCCACGGGTGCCGACATCGGCGAGTCGTTCGAGGTCACCCGCAAGGACGTGAACACCCAGACGTGGGAGATCACCGCGTGGGACCAATACGAAGTACCGCTCGACGACGGTGCCCGTCTCCTCCGCTCGGGCGCGACTTCCTTGCCACCGCGCTCGAGGGCGCGCCGAACAAGATCGGCACGCTCTTCGCGTCGTGGTCGAACGTCCGCCGCGATCTCGCTGCCGCTGCAACGAAGGCCGGGGTCCCCTACTACTCCCCGAAGGATCTGCGGCGTGCGTGCGCGTCGTGGCTCGTGCAGAAGGGCGTCCACCTCTTCGCCGTCTCGAAGGTCCTGCGCCGTGGTTCGACGGGCATGGTGGAGCAGGTGTATGGGCACCACGCGAAGGGAACACTCCGCACCGTCATCGAGCAGCAGCTCGCGACGGCCGCCCGACCGCTGTGCCCAGGCTGTCTGACCGGGGGCTTTGAGTGTGATCCGAGCGACGTCTGCGACTCGGGCAACTCGGAGGATCGCGCTGATATGCTGTGCCCGGGGACAGAATCGAACTGTCGACACGCGGATTTTCAAGCGCCGAGCCAGGGAGCACGGGACCACGGTTTCCGCCGTCTGGCGGCCCCGCCGCAGGGGGCCGACTGGATCAGCGCTGGCACATCGCGCTCCGCTACACCGTCGGGACGCCGACGATGTCATCGCGGGTGACGACGACGTCGTGTGACACGCGACGACGACCGCTCCGGTCTCTCCTCGGTCAGCGGCTCGACTTGAATCCCATCGCGCGTCCGGCAGCCGTGACGATGGTCGGGCTTCCGACGCCCGCGCTGTAGGCCACGACCATCCCCGCCGACGGCGAGCCGACGGGCGGCGCAGCGCCGGTCGAGACCGCCACGACGTTCCCGCCGAACCGCATCGCCGCCGGATCGCCGGGGGCTTCGGGCGCCGGCATCGGCCGGCCGGTGTTGATCGCCGAGATGGCCGCGAGAGTCTCGTCGTCCTCATCGGCGCCGGGACCGCTGCCCTCGGGGTAGAGGGCCTCGATGGCTTGGTTGGCCATGCGCGTGCGCCGTGAGGGGCCGCCGCCGCGAGGACGACCGCTCGGCTCGTAGATGCCGCCCGCGTACGGCGCGACCGGATCGAGCATCTCCCAGTCGATGGTGCCGTTGGTGTCGCCGGTCGCGGATGCGCCGCCCTCGGGCGGGAACGCCAGCACGGGGCCGTTGGGGGTGCTGATCGTGCGTCCCGCGAAACCGAGAGCCTTCGCCTGCTGGGCGGCGATGAAGGGATCGCGGGAGAGCGAGACGGCTTCGGTGACGGGGCTCGGCATTTCCGGGCTATAGTCGTCGTCGCCCGGAATGCTTTCTTCGCCACCTTGGCCACGTCCCGCTTTCATGACGGGTCCGCGCCCCTTGCTCGGCGACGCGTTTCCCTGGCTCGTTTGCGCACCGCCGGTATGGCCGCTCCGAACGTGCTCGCCGGGCGAGCCGGTTGTCCCTCCACCCCCGCTCGCGCTCCCGCTAACTGACTTGCCGTCCACACCAACCCACCCGGGCCGATCGCCCGAAGGACTACCCGTACTACCATCCCTCGGCGAGCCGCTGGGGGAGCTGGGATAGCTGCTCCCTCCATTCTTTACCGGCGTACCCGACCGCGGCCCAAGGGGTCCGAAAGAGCCGGAGACGCCAACTCCGCCTTCGACACCGCCGACGCCCGCTAAGCGGCCAGCACCTCCGATCGCACCGAGGCCAGGCGCGTCGCGCAGACCGTCGCCAGGTTTCCACCGGTCTGGACCCGGGCCCAAAGGCCCGAGTTCCCAAATCAAGCCTGGATTGCCTTTGATTGGCTTCTGAGGTTGAAGAACCGGCGGCTTCTTCGGCGCTGGGAGTGGCGGCGGCAACGGGAGCGGATGCGGGATCGGCGCTGGCGTGATAGGCACTGGCTTCGGCTTCGGCCAAGCGATCTCGTCGCCAATGATTGTCGGGGGATCCCCGAACAACGGCTCGATCGGCGAAACCTCTTTGTTTGTTACGCCGGACAGAGCAGTTAGAACGGGGATATCCTTCCAAAGGACCAATCCAGTAGTCGGGTTGTAGACGCCTAAAGGCGCATCCCTCGTTCGCCAACCCGCGGTTCCAAATCCTCGTGGAATCACAAACGTATATTCGCGCACGTCGCTGTATGTCTTGCCGCCAGACGCCGTAACAATCCTCACACCTACTATCACTTTGTCTTCGGTGGCCGTATATGGGCTTGTCTTTTGATAGACGATCTCGTCGGTCTCCTCGAACACGTAGACGGTGATGATTCCATTCGGCCATTTCGCACCGACGATCGTTACATCTTTATACTTCGTGCCTGATCCCGCTTGGGGATTCGGTGGCTCGGTACGCCCGTCGTAGGAACCGACAACTCCCATAATAAGAACTCCCGTTCGTTAGTGCCTTTGGTCTACCGAGCATCGAACCCAAAGAGTTCAATGCCCGCATCCAGCCACGCGTCGACATTGCAGTCGTCGGGTTCAACCGGCAGATTGGTGGCCCACGAACGGCGTTCGCCAAATGGAACCGTTCGAACGTCCGAGGTTCGACTGTTGGGGAAAAAGATCGCAACGCCGCCGCGGCCCTTTGGCGCATTGTTTGTCCACGAGCACTTCTCAGCGACTCTCCTGATACAGACGGCGTCCAAGTCACGCCCGACGCAGACCTTGTGCACATGAATGCGCGAGTTCGATATCTCGACTCCGATAATTCCGCTGGACGTGTGACCATGGGGGTCGCTATTTGGCGCAACGCACGAACGCAGCGCACGTCCAAACGTCTCCCAACTTGTGATCTCGCAAAGCCCTACGTCAGGCGCGCCAGCCGCCTGCTCGCCATCCACCGGCCGGACGCCGTCGCTGTCATGACGCCGACACGCCGGAGCGCCGCCGGCTACAACGACGCCAAGGACGAGAGCTGGGAGTTTGAATGTTCGCGGCATTGGAGCAGTCTGCACGGCATTTTCGTCAGCGTCCTAAACATCGAGCATCGAGCATCGTCATCCCGTGATCCTACTCGGCGGCGCGGCGGTGATGCCGCGCTTGATGCGCGCGATGTCAGCAGGGTTGGCGTCTAGCTAGGCATCGCGACCAATTACGTCCACCGCGAGCGTCACCGTCCCGCTCAGCCCGTTGGCGCCTCCGTCAAGGTACAGGTAAACGCCGACGTAGCGGCCGATGACGAGCGCGGCGTCGTCAGGGATCTTTGCCTGCAGCAGCGTCGGGGGACTGAGCCCGTCGTTTATCTCCACCTCGGAGATGGTTGCGCCGACGAACGTCGTGGCGGGATCATCGTTTCCAATCATCATGCTGTTGACGAGGACCTTCACCTTCGCGGTTGCGTTCGGGAGGGTCTCGGACCAGACGCGCACGACGAGTGCGCCCGAGACCCAGCCGGTCGTTTCGATGAACTCCGCCAGCGGCGGCAGGATGAGCGTTGCCGACGAGGCGAGCGTCGGCAACGTGATGGTCGTCTTGCGAAGAACGGCGATTTCAATGGCTGCCATGGATCCCTCTCCTTGTGTGGTCTACGCGTTCCTGCCGATCAGGTCGATGCCGATGGTGATGCTGCCGCCGACGGTGGTGCCCTGACCGGCCTCGACGACGGCGATCACGGACACCGATTCGGCAATCGCGGGATACGGGTTGTTGCTGGGGTCTGGCGTCGGGATGTACGAAGTCATGAGCGCCGCCGCAGCCGGGAACGCCGGCACGATTTCAACGACTGCCAGCGGACCGCCCGTCACGAGCTCGGTGAGCGTGACGGCCGGATCTTCCGGCGCGACGGCGGCGTTGATCACAGCGACGATCACCTTCGCTGTCGTGCCCGTTAGACTGTTGTCGTAGACGCGGACCTGGAGCGTTCCAGACACCCAGCCGATGGTGTTCACGAACTCGGCGAGGGGTGGCAGTGTCACGCTCGCCGCCCCAACGACGGCGGGCAGCGTGATGGTGGTCTTCCGCAGAACCGTGACCTTCACGCCCGCCATCAGGAAGTCCTCCCGATCAAGTCGACGCCGACGGTGATGTCCCCGCTCACCGACGTGGCGGTGCCGAGCAGGATGGTCGACATCTGGACCGAGACGTAGCGGCTCATGCGGTGCGGGATGGCGCTGACGAGCAGCGGCAGCGCGGCGTTGCCGGGCGACGTGGAGTCGACCTGCACGAAGGTGAGCGGCGTAGGCTCGATGAGGGTGACGGCCGGATCTTCCTGCGAGACCGACGTGTTGTAGACCGCGAACCGCACCGCCGCGTCCTGGCCCTGCGGCGAGACCGAGAAGTTCGCGGAGTAGATGCGCACCTGGAGGACGCCCGACACCCAGCCGAGCGTGTCGATGAACTGCGCGAGCGGGTTGATGGGCACCGGCGTCGTCGGCGTCGCGAGGTAGAGCTTGGTGCGCCTCAGCGCTTCGATCTGCATTCCTGACATAGATGGTTCCTCCGTCGCGCCTCAGAATGAGCCCCACCGTTCGAGATACGTCTTCGTGGCTGCGCGAGCAGTCGCGTCGGCGGCGTTCGGCACGGCGAAGACTTCGCACAGCGTGCCACCGAAGGTGTTGAAGAGATGGTCGACCGCACCGAGCCGAACCAGCGTCACGGACGCGCCACCGAGCGTGCCCGACGATTTCGCTGTCGCCATGTCGTCTATGTAGAGAGCCGATGATGCGCCGTTCACGACAATGCACGCGAGCCGCAGCTTGTTCACCGTCGTGCAATCGGGGTCGAAGGATGGCCAGTTGCCGGTCGACGAAAACCCCTCCTGGTAGCGGAGATGTCCGTCTTCGCTCTGGGCCGTGAACCACAATTGGTGCTGGTCCTGGCTTTCGCCGTCGCCATCGACTTCGTGTGAGACGTTGAGGTACGCAAGCACGCTCTGCGTCGCATCCGAGACCGCGACGGGAGCGCCCATGTTGGCGCCCTGGAGACCGCCGCCGCTCGTCTGGAGGGTCGCGTGGAAGACGCAGTAGATGGTGAACGGCGATTCGGGCTCGGGCGAGAGCGCGGTGTTCTCCAAGTAGTGCGAGGCCGACGCGTCCTGGAAGAAGACGGCATCCAGACCGTTCTGTGTGGTCACCTGGGGCTCCCCGACGGGCGGTGTGAGATCGTTGGCGTTGGCGCGGTCGTCCCATGCGCTGACGTTCACGCCATCGTCGGTGACGCCGACGTCACCGCTGTACCAGAACAGCGCGTCGGGGCTCTCGCCGTCGTCCGCGCCCCAGAACGAAGTCTGGGAGGGATAGAACGGATCGTTATTGAACCAGTCGCTCATCGCGGCGCGGGGCTCACAGGAGCTTGAGGACGCGGAGGTCTTGGGTGCCGCTGGCAACGACGCCATAGACGGTGCCCTCGTCCTGGATCGGCAGGGTGATGCCCTTGCCGGGCTCGATCTCCAGACCCGTCGAGGTCGTCACCGCGCTGTCGCCGATGAAGACGCTCGCGGTGTTGCTCGACGGCGCCTGCACCATGATGCCCGCGTTGGCGGCGCCGCCGGACCCGTGACCGAGCGCCGTCGCGGTCGTTGCGATGGTGACCGCGGAGAGCGTCTTGAGCTGTTGCGCGATGATCATCTCGATCGTGCCTCCCTCGATGCGACGTCGCGACGGACTCGTGCGACGCCGGAGGCAACCAGCATCGACCGTGCCGAAAGTGGAACCGCGGAGATTCACGCAAAACGGAAGAAGCGGCGACGGGGCGCCGTCAGGAAGTTGTCGGACGGTCGATCGAGACACTTACGGCGAGGTGTCGAACGCTGCGTGGTGACATCGTGCCGGCCAGCACATTGCCCTATCACCCCAGCGGGGTGATAGACGAACCCAGCGACTTTCGAGTAGGCGCGCGAGGGGCTTGCACGAACGACGAAAGCCCCGGACCCCTCCGAGGAGGAATCCGGGGCTTCAACCGTCTGGAGCGACGGAGAGAAGGGGCTCAGCGAGCGTTCAGCGTCGCCATGAGAGCGCGCCGCCGTCGCCGTTCGCTCAGATCAGATTCCAGTCCGCCCCGTCCCAGACGAGCTCGGCGGATACGCCCTCTGAGAGGTCGTAGGTCTGAAGCGATCCCGGCCCGTCGTGGCCGACCCCGGATCCGGCGTCGACCGTGAGCGTGTAGGCGCCGACCCACCCGTTCTTGAACGCGAACGACTCTCCGACCGTCCGCCCCGTCGTCGGCAGGTTGAACGTGATGTTCCCGGCGTACCTGTTGACGTGGACGTTGCGGCGCGCGACGCCGGAGCCCGTCAGGGTCACGGGCCCGGCGGTCGTGCGGATCGTGAGCGTCGTGCCGGTGCCTCCGCCGAGCGCGGCCCAGCCCGTGTTGCCCGTGCCGGAGTCCTTGAGGTACGCGTTCGCGCCGGACGAGCCGTCGGTGCGGAGCCACAGCGACCCCGTGGGCGCCGTGACGACCCCCTCCGGCGACCCGCTTCCCGCGCGGACCGAGATGTCGGTCGTGTTCGCGCCCATCTGGATCCGCTTGTCGACGAGGTAGACCGCGGTGGAGTTCGCCAGCACGCGAGTGGAGCCCGCGGTCGACATGTAGACGCCGGTCGACGCGCTCAGCAGCACGTTGGCGACGCGGTTGCCGTCCGAGGCGTCGGCGCCCACGTAGAGGCCGTCGGAGGCGTTGACGCCGAGCAGGCCCAGGTTGCCGCTGTTGGCGGCGTTGCGGCTCGCCGCGACCGTCGTCGCGT
Source organism: Deltaproteobacteria bacterium (assembly GCA_022843175.1). Taxonomy (GTDB): domain Bacteria; phylum Myxococcota_A; class Polyangia; order Polyangiales; family JADJMO01; genus JALHOE01. The sequence goes on along the minus strand of JALHOE010000003.1, from coordinate 77,273 downwards.
TGGCAAAGCGCATGGTCGCGGAGACTCGCCCTACTATTTCGCCGCGTACACCGGGCAGGACGGCCGCACGCACCGCCACCCGCTCCGCACAACCGACAGGGAGCTCGCAAAGATCAAAGTCAGGGCGCTCGGCCGACTCGCTGCCGACCCCGGCCTCGCGCCCGAGCACGCGACGCTGAGGATGAGCATCGAGGCGCACCTCGACGACTTCGACGCGCTCGTCACCCGCGGCAAGCGCTCGGCCGAGACGGCGCGCATGATGATCACGCACGCCAAGAACCTGCTGCGGCTGATCGGCGACCACGCGCCGATGAGCGACCTGACCCTGGTCCGCCTCAACGAGTACGTCGAGGAGCGCGAGGCCGAGGGGGCCACCCCGAGCACTATCGCCAAGGAGCTCTCGACCGTGCGCGGAATGCTGAGGGTCGCGCGCAAGAAGGGGTACTTCTCGGCGTCCGTCGACGCCGTCGTCCCCGACCTGTCGACCGAGTACGTGCCGCGCAAGCGGTGGTTCACGCGCGACGAGGCGTGGCGGCTCATCGAGCATTTCGCCGACCGTGACCGAGTCGAGAAGACCGGCGAGGACAGGGGGCGCGCGGCGGTCGTCGCGTTCATCTTCGGATCAGGTGCCCGCTGGTCCGAGGCGATGGCCGCGAGGGACGGCGACTACGACGCACGGACCAAGCGGCTCAAGATCCGCGGCACCAAGACGGAGGGCGCCGCGCGCGTCATCCCGGTCCTGCCGCACATGGCCGCCTTCCTCGACTGGTCCATGACGCGCGCGACGGGCAAGGACTCGACGTTCCGCCGCTGGGACTCGGTCCGCCGTGACGTCGCCATCGCCGCCGCGTCCATCGGGCTCCACCTCAACGAGGGCGACGACGGCAAGGTGGTCACCTCGCGCGTGGTCGACGCGAAGGGCAAGACGCTCGCCGGCAAGCCCGTCAACGTCCTCCTCAAGCAGGATGGCGCGCGACTCGTCGACTGTCCGAGCCCGAACGACATGCGCCGGAGCTTCTGCAGTTGGCTCGTCGAGGACGGCGTTCCGCACGAGCTCTGCGCACGTCTGATGGGGCACTCCTCGCCGGCGATGGTCGGGCGCGTGTACGGACGCAGCCGTCCGCAGACGCTCGAAGACCTGCTCTCGATCCATTACGGGCGGCGCGCGTCCGCGCTCGCTGCGGAGTGACCACTCGCTCGAAGGCCACCTCTGGAGGAGGGGTCCGACTGGATCAGCGCTGGCACATTCGGCACATCACGAGGCCGTATTTGGCGGTACCCCACCTTCAGGAGAGGCCCCCCTGTCCGATCGCGTTTCGCACGGCGCCGGCCGTGGTTTCGTGTTTGCGGGAGGGTGCCCGGGGACAGAATCGAACTGTCGACACGCGGATTTTCAATCCCGAGCGAGCCCAAGAAAAGGCGGCCCAGATCGCTATTTCGGAGGGCAGGTGCCGCACCGGTGCCGCAGACGCCGCCGATCCCAACTACGCAGCCGCGGACCAAGCGAGCGCCCGAACCGACTTCGCAGCATCGAGGTGAGGTTCGGACCGGCACTCCGCTGGGGCAGAAGGTCATCTCACCGGACCGCGCGAAGCGGAAGCGCACACGTGACGCCTATGAAATCATCACCGGCGAGGACGACCTCGTGTGAGCAGCAACGCGGGAGCGCCCGCCGAAACCACTGTTGAGCGCGCTCAGGCGATCACCCGAACGCCGTACTGCTTGAACAGCCGTTCGAAGAACGCTCGAACGAGCCGGCGCGCACGCTCCTCTCCGTCCGGGCCCGGCCCCGATTTCAGCTCGTCGGCGCCGAACCGGAAGACCTCGTAGCCCGAGAGCTTGAGGTCGCGGTCTGCGGCGACCATTCTCGCGTACCTCTCGGGCTCCGCCCGCATGTTCGCGTCGGCGTAGTGCTGAGCGCCGTCGACCTCGATCACGACGCGTGCGCCCCCCTTCAACAGCAATAGGAAATCCATCCGCTGCCGGGTGAGCACGTCGAACCCACGCTCTTCGACCGTTCGTTGGTCGTAGTGCAACCAGACCTCGGGGAGTAACGCAGGCACCAGCTCGAGGGCATCTCTGTGCATGGCGTGGTACTCGCGGAACAAGCGCCGCTGACCAGGCGACCTGTTCGGCAGGCTCTTCGCCAACCGACTGTATAGCGACTGCGCCGCAGTGCGGCGATCGCCGGTTCTCGATGACTCGCACCACCAGTCGAGGAGATCCTTCCAACCGAGGCCGTCGACGCCGATCGGACGGTCGTAGACCAGGACCTTGTCCTCGTGCTTGAGGATGCGGATGTCCATCGTGATCGCGTCCTGTAGAACGATGTCGGGCTTGTTCTGCGACGCGAAGATTACGTACTTGGGCTTACCCGCAAGTGCACCGCCCTTCCTGACCAGCGCATACAAGGCGTAGCCGCCGTCTTCGCCGCTGTGTCGGAGCTCGATGCCGTATTTGCCCAGCAGCTTGTTTGCGATCCCGACCGCCTTGCTTTGGGACTCGGTGTCGGGCCGCACGCGCGGGTTCATCAGGGCCTCGAGCAGCAGCGCAAAGCGCCGATCGGAGAGGTCTTCGTGCTTCAAGTCAGTGAAGAAAAGCTCCCACTGCCAGTCGGCGTTGCGGAACATGTGCTGCACGATCTTGGGCCGCAGACCAAACCATTCCCCGGCCACCGTGTGCGTAGGCGCGAGGAATCCAAGCCGCTCAAGGACATCGAGCAGCCCGTCGTCGCGCTCGAACACCCGAACGTCGTGAGCGTCGAGGTGCCGAACGAGCTCGTTTCGCACACGTCTCGGGATCTTGATCGCCGCCGGATCGTCCATCCACAATGCCTCCTCGAGTCCGAAGGCGATGTCGAGGAACATGGCGGGGTACTTCCGTCTGACTACCTTGATGAACCGGGTGGCGAGCACACCGACTTCGGGGTCGTCGATACGCGCGCATCGTGCAGCCAATTCGTGCCTCTTGATCGGCACCTCGCCGACGGGACGGTCGACGGTCGGAACGCCAACTTCGTCGAGCACCTCCGTGAACTTCGCCAGCGAGAGCTGGCCGAGCGACTCGATCGCCGAGACGAGATGCGTGCGCGTGATCATCGATGGCGATCGTTGTACGCGATCGAATCGCTTGGGCGAGGCTGACGCGACCTCGAACCTGACCAGAACGGGGTCACACACAGTAGGGACCAGCGGGCGTCCTCATTCTTCGACTCTTCGTCACCGCTGGAGCGCCCACGGTCAGCTTGCGCTTTGCGCCTAGGCTGCGGTTCTTTCAAGACGGCTTCGTCGTTGTGCGTCGGCGGGCGGTCGAGCTGTCGGAAGAGCGCCGCGGCTTGCCCGCCGAGGACGGGGACTTGGTGGACCGCTTTGGCTTCTCGGCCGCCGTCTTTGGTAGGCGGGCGCGGAACCTGATCTCTAGGTCGACGCCGATCGCGTTGGCGATCCTCAACATGGTGTCGAGCGTGACGTTTACGTTGCCACCCTCGATCCTCGCGTAGTTGGTTCGCGTCATCCCCGCCGCCGCTGCGAGCACATACTGCGAGACGTCGTGGTCCTCTCGGGTCTGGCGAAGAAGGTCCCCAAAGGTCCGCAGATACCGTTGCGTGTTGGGATCGAGCTTGGTCGTGGCCAAGGCCCAAGAGGGCGTCGTCTTGGTAGCTGTGTAGAGGACTGATATATCAGTCCTCATCGACCATGGCGGTGTACTTCGTGAAAGGCGCGACCGGCGAGACCATCGGGCCGGTCTCTTACGATCAACTCGCCAGGGGGGCCGCTACCGGCAAGGTCCCACGAGGTACCTCAGTGCGACGGGAGGACTCGACCGTCTGGCAACCGGTGGAAGTGATCCTCGGGCTCGACACCGCGCCGCCAAGAGCAGCGGCTCGTGCGCCATCGCCCCAGCCCGTCGTGTCACGCGAGCAGGCGTCTTCCACCGATGGTCACGGCACCGAGCGTGGCTACAACGACCTCAAGTCCGCCGCCGAATCCCTCAAGACGCAGGCAGCCGTCGCGAAGTTCTTGGGGTTCGCACTCGTAGTCGGGTCCGTCCTTGGCGGGATGTCGGTCGGCGCACCCTTTGGGTACGCCCTCGTCCTCGTTGGGGTCATGGCATGGGCAGCGCTTCATGTCGCGGGTGTCTTCATTGGTGCAACCGGCGACGCGATGGCCGCGCTTCGCGAGATCGCGCTCAACACGCGACGGCGGTGACCCCTGTGCATCGTGGCAAGTGGTTGTGCCTTGGCTCGGGACGCACGAGGTGTCGAATCTCGCGAGACCGCATGCCGCGCCAGAAGTTGCTTGACGCCGCATCAAGCGCGAGGTCACTTCACGTCAACCGTTGCTTCGAGGTTGTAGGCGGTGCTCGCAAGGCTCGCCGAGATGGGCAGCTCGCGCGTCCCCGGCTGGACAACAAACGACTCGCTTCGCCCTTCAGCGATCGACTGCATAGCTGTCCACGTATCCCAGAACTTGCCGCGTAGGCCGCAGGTCACCGTGCTTCCAGGAGCGGCTCGAAACGTCCCACTCCATCCGAGCACGTGGTTCTTGCCGTTCACCACTCGAACCGCATCGAGCACGACTGGGTTCACGAGATCCGCCGGCTCCCCGTCGACGTCGCAGAACGCCTGTGCGCTCCACATTGTCGTCCCAGCAGAGCCATCCTTGATGACGTACAGATTGCGGTATCGCACCGTGACCTGTAGCGGCTCAAGCCACTTCACGCGCGCGGCGGCGGGGGGCACGACGCCTGGAATCGTCCGATACTCGACGAAGATTGCCGTTGGTGGCGTGCCGGACGTGGTGTCGCTCTTCGCGACATCGTCGACGCTGCGCGCAAAGATCGGATCGTTGCCGAACGTCGAAATTGGCGCGAGCCCGGTCCCCGTAACCTGGTAGCCGAGTCGTCTGCTCTTCGCGAACATCTTCACCGAGCCGCCAATCGAAGCGAAATCGGCGGCTACGCCCGCGTGGAAACGACGTGCCGTTCCGGTGACCACCGCCTCAAAGCTGTGACCGAAAAAGATTCGCGCGGCGTAGTAGGTCGCACCCGGCGGCGCCGCGGCGATTGCCGTGCGGTCGTCGAGCGTGCTGATCCACGCAACTCGGTCTGCCCGATAAGCCGCGTACCGGCTCTCATCGCCGGAGCCAACCGACGCGGAGATCATCTTCCACGCCGAGAGGTTGGCTTCCAGCGTGAGGTCGTTGTCGACGACAAGTGAATCGTACGCGAACTGGTTTACCGGCACGCGCGCGACCGCTGCGCCCACGAAGAGGCTGCGTCCCGCGGGTCCCTGAAATGCTCGAAAGTGCGCGTCGCGCGGAACGCCGAGGTCGGCCTCCGGCATACCGATCGGCGCCGCCGCGAAGATGGTCGCTTGAGGAACGGACGGCGCTGCCAGCCCAGCTGGTGCCGAAGCCGGCGAGGTCGCAGCCGATCTCTTCGTCCTAACGCCGCAAGCGGAGAGAGTCGCGAAGGCTGCGGCTGCCACAGCGAACGTCCTCGCACACCGACCGTCCATCTCGAGCTCCCTCCGGCGCGCAGAAGCATACCCGCGCTGGAGCAGCGAGCGAAGTTGACGCCATCACGTGCGTTCGTCGCAGCCACGCCGCGCTGAGAACAATGAATGCGCGGCAGCTCGCCTCCGTCGTCCTCGCCCCGACGGTTCGTCGGGTGCTGCGTCTTTTGCCAGTGTGTCCTCACCGACCACAGCTGGCAAAAACCTCAAGCGACTGCTCCCCATCCGGTATCCCAACAAGACGCGGCACACGGGCTTCGTCAAGTTGACCGTGGCCGCGAAACCCAAGGGGCACCTCCAGGCCACAACGATCCTGTCGAAGGAGCTTGACGCACAACTCGCTGACGATCCCGATCCGATCCATTCGAGACGACGCGCCCATGCGATGATCGCCTCCGAGTTCGTGCAGCTGCTGCTGACACACTATCCGCGACTCAAGCCGGTCCTCGTGCTGTAGTCCCTACGGCGCCGTGCTCGCGCGGCATAACCCCCTCCCGCGCGAGACGTGAGATGACCCCGTCAGAACAGCTGGTGTTCGAGCTCTGCAAGCAATCGTTTCTGTCGATGTGGAGCTACGCAAATCCGCGACGCCCCGACGGGCGCGAGCTGTGCGACGCGCTCGTCGTCTTCGGAAATAGAATCGTGATCTTCTCGGTCAAGGAGATCGCGCTGAAGCAACACCACGACCCCGCGATCGCCGGACAGAGGTGGGTGCGTAAGGCGGTCGATGACTCACGGGCACAGCTATTGGGGGCGCGACGCGAAATCGCTGCGATGAGACACGTAGTGCGGAGCGACGGGACCGCCGGTGTAGCCCTGCCGTCCGCTGACCAGCGGCGCGTGCATCTCCTCGCAGTCGCCGCCGGTGGCAAGCGCGAAGTCCCTTTCGCCGGTGGCCTCTCCGGTGATGCTTACGCGCACGTTGTGGATGAGATCGCGCTGCGCGAGCTCCTTGGTGAGCTGGATACCGCAAGCGACTTCATCGACTACCTCGACGCGAAGGAGTCGTTCGCGGGGACGATCGTCTGCGAGGGAGAGGAGAACCTGCTGGCGGTCTATCTCCATCGAGGCCGACGTTTTCCCGAGATGCACTTGCTGTTCGTGGAGCACGGCAGCTGGAGCGAACTCCGAGAGAAGCCCGAGTTCGCTGCGCGGAGAGCGGAGGATCGCGTCAGCTATTGGTGGGACAAGCTGGTCGAGACCTTCATCGCGGATTACGGCGTGTTCGGCGAGCAGGGGCCATCACCAAGCGACCACGAGCGCGTCGTACGGGTCATGGCGGCGGAGAATCGTCTGTCCCGGCGTATACTTAGTGCCGCCTGTCTCGAGTGGTTGGCAAAGCGCCAGCCCGGCGCGCGGACGGTGCGCTCGCCTTCGGGCGTGACCTACGTGTTCGGCACGTACCCCCCTGACTGGACGCGTGAGCATCGCATCGCGGAGATCGGTGCGCGTTGCTTTGTCGCGCGCGGGCACGAGGGAAGCGGACCGATCGTCATCGGCCTCGCCACTGAAACGTACGATCCGCGCGGCTACTCGTTCGACGCCTTCTACCTCGACATGCCGATCTGGACCGACGACGACGACGCGAAGGCCGAGGAGGCGCGCCGCCTCTTCGGCATCTACGTAGACGTCAGCGTCATGGATCGTCGCATCGACGAGTTTCCATCCGCCGCCGAAGGCAAAGAGCTCGACCACGATTAGATTCTTGGCGGTGTGCGTCAGACCCCCGCAGGCCGACCGCGCGACGCGGTGCCGCCGTCGGACCGAACGATGCGCGCGCTGCAAACCACGAGCTACGCCTCGAACAAGAGCTCCGTCGCCTCGCGTTCGTTCGGTGGGTAGTACGTGAACGCAGCCCCGGCGAGCTCGTTATCGTCGAGCTTCACAATCAGCGAGACTGCGAAGCGAGCCTCTGTCTCGGGATCGTTCACGATGTCGAACATCGTCGCGTCATCGATCGTGCTGGGCTGCAGCGCGAACGACGGGTGCGAGTGCCACTCGCCCAGGTAGTTGAAGCGCTGATAGTCGCGGCGAGTCCGCCTGAAGAAGCTCTCGAGCCGCAGCAGCGCGGCGCCGACCCGGCGGAGGAAGCCGGCGAGCGTCCCCATCCCTTCGACGGTGGCCTCCACGATGCGGAAATCATCGGGGCCAACGTGTTCGCCGAAGAGCATCCCGCCGGTTTCTCGCGTGCCTGCGCGGCGACAGGCATCCGCAATCGCGTTGGCGACGTCACGCGGCAGGCGAATCTTGAGCATCGGCTTCTCGGAACAGAGCCTCAACGCGTGCCGCAACGTCGCCATCGGGAACCGAGTCCGGCATCCAACAACGAGGGCACGAGCGATCGTCGACCCGAACCGGCACGTGCGTCGACGCAAATGGGGCGTCGAAGATCCAGGTGCGGCGGAGTCCGAGGAGCGTGATGGCGGGCAGCAACGGATTGCGCTGCGCCATCACGTCGAGCACGCGGTTCGTCAGCGCGGCGGCGATGAATGCTACGTCGGCATCCGTAGCGACAGCCGGTTGTTCCTCGCCGCCACCATAGGGCGCAACGACGCGCGCGAAGGGGGCGGCCGGCCAAGCCGTCGCCGCGGCGTGGAACCCCGCACGCACACATCGCGCGCACGGGGTCTCGCCGGGGATCGCCGAGGCTATGAAGCCACCGACGCCGCCGCCGAAGACCTCGCCCCATACGAGTGGGCGTCGATGGTCCGAGGAGATCATCGCCAGGATGCAGAAGGCGTCGGGGTTCGCCGTAGCATCGACCAGAATGTCCGCCGATCCGAGGTCTTTCAGGACGGCTGCGTGAACATCCGGGTTCGTCGCGGACGCGAGGTCGACTGCGTGGCGCACGATCTCGGCATCGCCGAACGACACGTCGCGAATCAGTTCTCGGGCAACGTCCACCTTCATCGCGCCCACCTCAGAGAAACCGGCAGCATGTCGGCAGACGTTTGGTCCATCGAAGACGTCGCCGTCGACGAGCACGAAGCGACGGACACCCATTCGAGCGAGTGATGTCGCCACCTTACTCCCGAGCGATCCGAGACCAACGAGGCCGATCCTCGCGGAAGCGACGGCGGAACGCACGGCGTCGGGAGTTCGCGCCCCGTCGCCCAGGTCGAACGGCATGTCTTCGAGGGGAATCACGCCCTTGGGCAGACGCAAGAATCCTTTGGTCTTCTCGGGCCCCCATTTCAAGAGCACACCGATAACTTCGTCGTCGAGCACTACGTCACCGTGCTCCTTCACATAGTCCGAAAAGGCGGTCGGATCCGTTGGTACCTTTTCGGGGGCGTTGCTGCGCAGCACGACGAAGGAGCCAGCGGACGCGGTTTCGTGACGCATCGAAGGGTGCTTTCCGGGGCGTGAGTTTCCCTTCGGCAGAGCGACCGGCAGAACCCGGAAAAGGTTTCGCATAGGCCATACGAACTCGAACTCGCAACTTTCGGAAACCTCCCGAACGAGGTTCTCGAACGCGTGCGGGCGAAGGAGCACACCGCTCGCGTGCGAAATGCGTTCCGCAAGAGTAGACACGTGCCGCGATGGGATCTCGACCGGCTTCACCAGCGAGATGAGCTCCTTCGCAAGAAGGATCCAGGCACTTCGCACCATGTCGGCCGTCGTGAAGTCGGGATGCCAGTTGTCGGGACCGAGCTCAAGGCAGAACACGCCCGTCTTTGTAAACTGGTGCGAGCTGACAGGTCCCTCATACTTTACGGGCCGCACGGAAGGGCACTCGTCGGGGTAGTGGGCCGGGAAATGGATCTCGACTTCGATGCCGTCGCCGAGATCGAGCATGACGCTCACGCGCGGCGAACCGTTCGGCGCGCGGAGCCACCGATACGATTTGATGATCGCGCTGTCGGTCTGCAGCGTTGACAACGCCCGGTCCTCTTCGAGGACGCGCGACGGGAGTCGTTGCCACCACGGAGCGATCATTACGCGAACCCGGCGGGCTTGTTCGGTCGGATCGGGACCGGCGGGAAGACCGCCTTGCTCGTGGCCGACGCCGCGGGGAACTTTGGCCCGAACACGTTGCGCCAGAGCTCGGCGCTCTTCGCGATGTCCTTCTCGTCGAGTGCGTCGCGCGCGACCGGCAACGCTTCGTCGATCTTCTCGATGAAGCGTTTGAAGTCGTCGAAGTCGAGACGATGCGCGACGTTATGGCTTGGGACGCCGGGATCGGAGAGATGTGGAACGCGGCCCACCAATACGTAGGGTCGGAACTTCGCGACCAGATTTGTGAGGAGCGCGGCGAATCCCTCGGCGTGGTCGCGCTTGGACTTATCGACGCAGTCGCCCGCGAAACGCTCGAGCACGTATCCCTTCGGGTACTTCGGCTTCTGATACGTTTCTTTGCGCCACCACTTGAACATCTTTACGAGCGGCACGAAGTAGCCCTCGCACTCCTTGTTCAAGTCCGTGGTCCACTCGAGCTGGCGCTTCGGATCGGTTTCTACCCACCGGTCGAGGTCGCGATCGGGGATGAGGAGCGGGTGTTCGACCCATGCCTCGGTGTCCTCGAGTTCGTCGGCTTTCCGCACGGACTCGAGGAGCTTCGTCTGCGTGCAGAGGTGCTGTGATGTCGCGAGGACAACGTCCATCGTCACATAGCTCAGCGTCACGCCGAACGACCGCGTCTGCTTCGCGACGTTGTCGTAGTAGTTGCGGAGACACTTCTCGAGCCGCGCATTCGCCTCGGTGGGAGTGGTCTTCCCAGGCGCGGGATCGATCGACGTGACCACGACGATATCGACATCCTTCCCCGGATGGATCGCGGTGTTCCTCTTGTACGAGCCCTGCAAGAACGTGTTGACGTGCACCAGCTTGAAGTCCTCGTCGCTGGCTAGTCGCTTCCGAAGCGTCGTGTGCCCGGACTTCTGGTCGTCCTTATAGGACGGGCTCGGTTCGATCGCAGAAAGGAACTCTTTGAAATAGCTGGGGAGCTTCATTCGGTCGTCTCCGAGGGCGTGATCGTAGACATGCCGGCGCGGTACGAGCGGGTGGCCGCGCCGAACTCGAATTCGTAGAAGGTCATGGGACCGAGGACCTCGGATGCCTGGCCAATCAAGAAGCTGAGGCTCGCGGGACAAGAAGGGAAGATGTGCAGGTGCGTCGGTCGAAAGGACGCGACCAAGCTGCTCAACTCGCGCATCAACTCGTCGGCGAGCCACCGCGCCTCGCCGCCGTTGCCGATCGCCTGGGAACCCGGTTTCGGAAGCGACGCATGCACAATCCGGCCGACCGCCGGGAGCGCGGCGTCGACGAAGGACGTCGCATCGGCGATCGCATCGTGCGTCGCCGACAGCGCGACGGCGAGCTCCTTCCCATCGCCTCGCTCGACCGACGCGAACTTCCAAGCGCCATCGTCCGGCTTCGTGGGTGCGGAGATGTCCCAGAGCTCGATGCCCTTGCCGAAGGTCTTTTGCCGAAGAATGACCTGGATGCCGCACTTCGGATTGAACAGCGTGCCGGCGAACCACGCGATCGAAAGGTGGCTGTCGAGCGCGATGTGGATCGGTTGCGGGAGCTTGGCGACCTCGTCGAGTCGACGCTCTAGACGCGCGCGCACCGTCCGCCACGCGTTCGCGTCGCGCGGAAGCCGGTACTCGAAGAGGTCGGTGAGGTCGACGAGACAGGCGCCGTCGGTCTCGGGGACATGCGCGTGCCTCGAGAAGGACCGCACCGCAAGTGTCGAGCGGTACGGCGGATTATTGGTTGCGACCAGGCCCTGCTTCTCGACGAGATCCCGCAACGCCTCCGGTGTGAACTCCGTCCGCCCGCTCTCGATCAGTCGCTTGCCGAGGTCGTCGTAAGGGCTGTGATCCTGATCGGGCGGGATGGGCACCAGACCGGCGAGCTGGCAACGATCCCGCAGCCAAGCCTCTGCTTCGTCTTGCGACAGACCCGACGTGCCGAAACGAAGCGACCGGATGAAGCTCTCGAACTCGCTGGCGGAAAGGGCACACGCGTGTTCCCAACGCGCGCGGATCTTTCCGACCTTCGTAGCTGGTCCCTTCGTGAAGAACGCCTCGCCAATTCGCCCGCCGTCGCGGACCTCCAGAGCGCTCGAGTGATCCCACGGCCAGTTCGTAACGAGCTGCAGGCGTGCGTTGGGGTGGTCAACGTGGAGCGTCTTCCAGGCATCTGCGAACCGCTTGAGGAGTGGCTCCTTCGTACCTGTCCACGCGGGGTCGATGACCGCGTCGTGATCGACAGCCCCCGTCTGCGCGACGTGGTACTTGAGCTGGAAGAAGTCCGCTCGCACCTGCGCTCCGCGATCGTTCACGCCGGGAGCGGCGTACTCGACGAAGACGTCGTCGACCGCGTCGGTGTTGCGGTACTCGATCGCTACTCTCGCGACTGGGCTCTTCGGCACGAGCATCGCGAGCGCATGCCGCCAGAAAAAGCGGACTTGCCACCGGATGCCGGCGCTGATCGCGCCCAACGAGGGAGACGACATCGAGCAATACTACTGCTCGTATGAGCAGTACACAACCAACCCTTCTAACTTCGACGCGTTGCCAGGACCTTGCCCGAGGCAACGACCCATGCACACGGATCGCGGCTTGCGCGTTGCCCAAGTCATCGTAGCTTGGGTCTCGTGACAGCCGAGACGGTCCCCTTCGCCCAGAGGCTCAGCGCTCTGCTTGCGGCAGAGCGTCCCGCCGGTGGCCAAGCATGGCTCGCAAAGGCCACCGGTGTCGAGGCGTCGACGGTCTCCCGCCTCCTTAAGGGGGGCCGAGTACCCACACTCGAGACGCTCGAGCTCATCGCGACCGTGTTCGACATCACCGTGGAGGACCTGGTCGCCGGCACCGATGCCGCCAGCCGCCTACGCCCCGGGCCCGACTTCGTGAGTCGCCACCACTTCCAGAATGCCGTCCAGAAAATGCTCGAGTTCGAGCGCAGAGCCAACGATGCAGAGGCGCTCCTTCGACAGCACGAACAGGCGCGTACCGACGAACATTCACGTCGTCGTCGCGCCGAAGACGAACTCGCGGGTGCCGAACGCGCGAACCGACTCCTCCGGGACGACCTCGAGGAAGCGCGCGTGCAGACCCAGCGTTTGCAGCTCAGCGTCCGGGAGCGCACTCGAGCTCTCGAGCGCGCGGTCAAGGAGATGAACGAGTTGCGCGAACGAGTCGGTGAGCTCGCGAAGCTTGTCGAAGCCGGGAAGCAAACCGGCCGAGCCGCCGCCGTCCTCGCCGGCATCGCCGCGTTCACGGGAGTTGTCACGTTGGCCAGCTACTTGGGCAATCGCGACAGGGACGAGGCCGGCGACGGAGCGGCGGAAAGGGGAGAGGGAAGTCATGAGGATTCTTGATCGACTGCGCGGACTCCTGCGGGGGAGCGTTCCCGACGACCTGCGAGCAGCGGGCCTATCCGAGGCCGATCTCCGTGGCCTCGATGCCGCGATCGAGGCTGAGGCGGCGCGGACCCCGGTCATCGTCCTGATCGGCGAGACCGGTGTCGGCAAGACCTCGACGCTCAACGCGCTCTTCAACAAGGGCCTCGAGATCAGTCACGCGAAAGCGTGCACGCAGATCGAGACCGAGGTCGTCGGAGATAGGGGCGGACCGATCACTGTATTCGACATGCCGGGCGTTGGCGAGGACGTCGACGCCGACGAGCAGCACATCGAAACGTACCGCCGCGTGTTGCCGAAGGCCGACGTCGTCCTGTTGATCCTCAAGGCCGACAACCGTGCGATGACCCACGTTCAGACGACGCTCCGTCGGTTGACGAGCGAGGGGATGCTCGATCCGAACCGGCTCGTCGTCGCCCTCAACCAGGTCGATCTCCTCCAGCCCGGGAGCTGGGACTCGATGATCAATCTGCCGTCTCTCGAGCAGGAGCATACGATCGATGCCCGGCGCAGCGACGTGGCCGGGAAGTTGCAAAAGATCGCGAGCTTCCCGGCTCGCCAGATCGTCGCGTACTCCGCGCGCACGTTCTACAACGTCGAGGGCCTTTTCGAGGCAATGGTGCTGGCCTGCGGGGAGTCGCGCGCGTGGTTGCTTGCGGACCGAGCGAGCTACGCCGACTTCAATCAACTCGTCGACCCGGTCGTGGCCGATGCCAACGCGGAGTGCGCGCAATGAGTGAGAAGCCCTCGAAGGAACAACTGGCCCGCCTCCAGCAGGCGAGGCTGCGCCAGCAGCACACGCAGGCGAGGATCGAGTCCGCGGTCACCGAATCTCTCCTTGATTGGATCACGCGATTCATCCGCCCGATCATCGGCGGTGCGGTAAGCGCTGTGTTTGGGTGGTTCGCTCGGCTGTTCCGCGGGTCATGAACAGGCCGCCGGGACACACGCGAGTCGGAGATCGAGGATGACGCCGTCGTCGTTCCGCGACCGATCGCATTCCACGGCGACGCCCTCGACGGCGGCGACGCTCATGTGCTCCGCGGAGCGATCTATGAGGTCGAGGAGATCGCGAGCGGCGTCGAGCGCACCCTCAAACTGTGGCGCAAGACCGGTACGGGGCTCGATCGGGATCTCCGCGAGCTCTGGCTTCACGAGATGCGACAACTGCAACGTGTGATGGCGTACTCGGGCGCGCGGCGACTGATCGTCGACGTCCTTGAGCTCATCGAGGACGATGACCACTTTCGCGTGCACCGTCGCCACAGCGCGGTCCATCGTCCTCCGTGCACGAGCGCAAGTCCGCCACCGGCATCCGTCCTACGCCGTGTTCGATGCGATGTCGGGTGGATGCGGCCCGAAGTCAGGCCCAACATGCGCGGAGCGGCGCAGCGTCACTTCGGCACCGCTGCGACACCCAGTGCGCCGGTGTTCGAGTTGACCCAGAAGACCTCTCGCGCATCGACGGCGACGGCGTCGGGCATCGACTGTCCGCGCGCGAGTACGAGCAGCGCGCCGCCGGTCTTCTTCGCGCGGAGGACCTCTCCGCTGCCGATGTTCGTCCAGTACACATGCGTGGCGTCGACGGCGAGGCTCGTCGGCGCCGTCTGGCCCGTCGCGATCTCCAGCGGCGCGCCGCCCGCCTTCGGTGCGCGAAACACCTTGCCGTAGGGCCTGTAGTCGCCGCTCTTGTGCGAGCCCCACGTGCTCCAATAGACGTGCTCGTCATCGAGCGCGACGGCCATGGGAGACGCTTGCTTGGTGGCGAGCGTCGTCGCGGGACCGCCGGTGAGCGCGACGCGCCGCACGTCGCCGCCGTGGGTGAAGAAGTACGCGTGCGTGAGGTCGACCGTGACTTCCCGTATCGATGTCGCTCGAGAGGCTCGTCGCGACGTCTGCGCGCATACGTCCGACGAGATGCGTTGTTCCGTCGGTATTTTGTGCGGACCAAACGAATCCCCCCGGCGTTGTCGCGACCCACAACGGCCTCGGCCCCTCGGCGAGCACGGTCTCAGTGGGCCCGCCGGACTTCGCGACGCGCTGCACCGTTCCGCCGTACCAGTTGTTGACCCAATAGACGTGACCGTCATCGAGCGCGAGGCCGCGCATGTGGACCACGCCGTCGCTCGCGAGGACCTCGACCGGGCCACCGCTTTTGGCGCGCGAAGGATCGCGGGGACCGGCTTCCTGAGGAGCGAAGACCAATACACGTGCGTATCGTCGAGGGCGATCGCGATCCCGGTCGTGTTGTCGGCGATCCTTCGCGGCGAGCAGACGCCCTGGTTGCACCAGCGACCGGCGCAGTTATGATCGCACTCCCCGCAGTGCTTCGGATCGTCTCGCACGACGACGCAGGCGTCGCCGCACATCGCGCAGCTCGGGGCGGTATCGACGGCCTGATCCGCGACGCCGGTGTCGATGGCGGGGACCTCGCTATCGACCCCGGGCTCTGCGGCGTCCCCGTCGACCCGCGCGCAGCCGGCCGCTGCCGCGAGTGTGCAGGCAAGCACGACCGACCACGGTATTGAGTCTTCGATCACGGTCCCTCGCGTTGCATCGGTCTACCATACGGACGCACTTCGCCCAACGAACCACCGAGAGCAGCCGTGTCCACCAAGGGACATCTCGCCGCGACCGATACGAGGACGTCGACGAGATTCATGTGGTGGCGCGATTGATGCTTCCCCTCGGGCGGTGCGGATCACGACCGTCGCGGCGTGGGGGCTGATTTTCACGAGCGGGCTGGCCCATTCGGCTGCGCCGCAGGCGCCGTTTCCGATCGCGCCCGTCTACGTCTCGGTGAGCGGGTCCCACGCGATACGCGTCCGCATCTGGTCCGGCAGCGTGATGCCCTGCGACTCGGGCCTGGCGAAGCTCCTCGATGCGAAGGTGAAGCCCGGCTTCGAAGCGACCTTATGGACCGACGCGCAGAGCATTTGCGTCGAGCAGACCCACGCGGACTTTCCGGACGTCGGGTGGAGCGCCTCACGCCTCGTGTTTCGCAACGCGATCTGCGTGCATTGGCAGGGGAGCGGAAAGTACCGGCGCTGCGCGGAGTGGGCGGTGGTGCCGATCCATCTCCCGCTCTCGTCGAACAAGCCCGCTTGAGGCTACGGGAGTGCGCGCACGACCCCGGTAGACGACGGATCCGACTCGTGGACGTACGGGTGGTAGGGGCATCGCGGTCAGGGTATCGCGCCCTTTGAGAACGGTACCTCGGGCCACCAAAACCAATCCCCCAGGGCCCCCCAGCATCGAACGCTGCGATCCGCAAATGCTGCGCACACCGAGCTCGTGCCGGCGGCGACGGCCACCGCAGGGCTCTCGACTTCATGTGGCCGCTCCGGCCGCCACGAGTACCTGCTGATACCAGTGCACTGCAGTCGACCGTCGAGGTCGATGGTGCACGACGTGTTGGTGCCCTGGTACGTCGCCGCGTATGTGTAGCCGTAGGACATGTCGCCCGACATCGCGATCGCGCGGTACCTTCCCGTAGCCTCGACTGGGTGCCGCACGCAGGTCGTGCCGAACGAGCAGTCCACTTGCGCGGCGTTGCCCTCGATCGGCGTGCCGGCCACGACGCCGGCGCAGGCAACGACGCCCTCCGCCGAGAGCGTGCACGTGGAGTCGGTCCCGGCCGCGATCGCGATCGACGGCGCGACGGGTCGTCGGGACGTGATCGCGAACGACCCCATGGCATCCCAGCCGTGACAGACGACGTCGCCGCCCGCACGGAGGAGGCACGCGTGGTGCAATCCGACCGCGACGTCGACGGCATCGTCGATAGCGTTCCACGTCCACCATTCGGGGCGGAGCGTGCGCTCGGAGGCGCCTTGCGAGTTGCAACGCGGCAACGACGCTCCGAGCTCACAAGCCGGCTCGCGGCGGCGCTACTGCGGCGAGCACTTCACGCGTCCGTCCTCGGTCACGATGCAGATCCCGAAGCGCCCCATCGCCAACCGCTTGGCATCCGTTGCGACGACGCGCCGAGCCCCGCTCGCGCACCCCTCCGACCCCCAGGTAAGGCGCTCGAACCGCGGCACACCGGAAAAACAAGGTCAGAACGCGACGGCCGGCGCGCCGTCGCAAGCAAAAGCAAGCAAACGCCCGCGCCGGGCACGGTGCGGGGACGTCGATCCGGTGCGGCTCCGGTCCGGGCTCCTCGGCATCCGGTGGGGCCGGAAGCTCTCGCGCGAGGCCGGCGTCGCCGCGATCGAGGCGACCGGGACCGACGACGAGAGCGAGGCGCGAACGATCCTCGAACGGCGCCGCATCGAGGTGTACGCCGCGCTCGGCGGCGTGCGTCCCGCAGCAGCGCCGGCCGTCGTCGTGTCGTTGAACGATCTCGTCGAAGAGTTCCTCGCTGCGTTCCTCAAAGGCGAGCTTCCAGGTTGTCGTCCGGCAGCGAGCACCGTCGCGCTCTACCGCGCGCTCCTTACTGGCAAGCGCGGCGGCCTCGTCGGGTTCGCCGCGTCGATGCAGCGCACGACGTCGCGCCAGCTCGACGAGATCCTCGTCGAGCGGTGGCTGGAGAGCGAACGGCTTCGTGCGAGCCGCGACACGCTACGCCTCCGTCTGATCGCGGCGCGACGCCTTGTCGAGTACGCGAAGCGGCGCGGGCTCGTCCGGCGACGCGCTCGCCGCGACGCGCGAGGTGAACGCGCCGAGAGCTGCGCGTGTCCCTCGCCGCACCCGTCAGGAGGGCGTCGCGAGTCACGAGCTGATCGGACGGCTGCTCGCGGCGATGACACCGAGGCGGCGCGGCGCGATCCCGTTCCACCAGATCGCCGAGCTGCAGTTCCGGCTCGGGCTTCGCCGCGGCGAGGTGATCGCGCTCGACGAGCACTGGCTTCACGAGGGGCTCAGCGAGGTGCACGTGATCGTCGACGGCGCGTTTGAGACGAAGAAGCACGAGGGGCGGATCGTCTACGGAGTCGACAAGCTCACGTTCGAACTCGCGCGGGAGGTGATCGCGGTGGAGCGAGCGCAGCATGTGACCGTCTGCGGGTACCGCGAGGCGTTCGATCGTGCGTGCGCGAGGCTCGCGCGGGATGGGCATCCGTGGCCGTTCACGAGGAAAACGCACGCGTTGCGATCGGCGTACGCCGTGGCGAGCAGGCATGCAGGGGTTCCGCTCCCGGTCGTCGCGCTGCGGCTCGGGCACGCAAGCGAGCGGACGACGGAGCGCCACTACTTCGGGCGCACCGAG
Source organism: Deltaproteobacteria bacterium (assembly GCA_022843175.1). GTDB lineage: Bacteria > Myxococcota_A > Polyangia > Polyangiales > JADJMO01 > JALHOE01. The sequence goes on along the minus strand of JALHOE010000003.1, from coordinate 59,180 downwards.
GAGCGGCAGCGGTCACCATTCGAAGGAAGTGCACTTCTGTCGGCTCGCTGACCATCCTTACTTCAGTCTGGCGGCAATGGCATCGCGGACGCGCAAGGTTCCTCCTCCGCAGGCCCCCTTCCGGACAGAACACACCTCAGCGCAGGCCAAGTCGATTGGCGTCAGCTCTTTTGGGTCACTCGCCGGCTTCTCAGAAGCCAAGTCGCGAACCATGATCACTCACGTTCCGTTGCCGGGCGAGCGTGCGCCGAGCATCCCATCGGGTAGTGGGGAGGATACGCCGCCGAGCCCCGAGGCAGCTGCCGAAGTGCCGGCCGCGTCGAGCGAGACGAGCGGAAGACGCGCGAACGGTACCGTCGGCGGATCGTTCGTTCGCCCGAGGTAATGACGTTCCGTGATGCGCTCGCTCGAGTGACCGAGCCGTCGCGATACAACGTCCAACGGCACGCCAACGTGCTTGCTCCACGTTGTGTACGCGCTTCGAAGGGAGTGCGACTTGTTCCGGAACCGCCAGGGTCGTCCGGCCTCAGCCAACGCGCGCATGCGCGACGGAGCGCCATCTTGTATCCAGCCTCGGTCACACAAAGTGCGGCCTTGGCCTCGACCGCGACGCGTGCGAGGTGGAAAGTCTCCGGATCAACGCCATCGACAACGCGCGCCTGCCGGCTCTTCGGTGCAAAGCGGGCGTTACATGGAACCGTGACCCTGCCTTCGGCCTCGTCCAGCCAATCGCTTTCAAGCGCAAGCACTTCACCCCTCCGGAGTCCGAGCCTGAGTTGTAGCTCTGCAAGCAGATGGTAGGGCGCAGCGCGGCTGGCGCCGGCGGCGTTGGTGTTTACAGCCGCCGGTGTCGTGATTGCGGGGCCGTTGACCGGCCGGATTCTGATCGCATCCGCGGTGCTGATCGCCCTCGTAGTCTTTTCGCGGTGTCGCGTCGTGACGCTGATCGCAGCCGAAGTGCCCAGGCACATCGTACGTGCTCAGCTCGCTGCGCTTTTCCAGCGGGTGAGAGTCCCGTCCCGGTAAGCGCCGAAGCGCCGGGTAGCAGGTCCGGGGTACGCGGAGAGATCTGCGGTTCCCAAGCCGGACGTCGAGAGCCTCTACGTTGCGCGGTGGCTCCGTGCTCCCCTGCAACGCGAAGACGGCACCTTGGAGTCGCGGACGAAGGGGACTCCCCAGGGTGGCGTCATTTCGCCGCTCCTGGCGAACCTCTTCTTGCACTACGCGTTCGACAAGTGGATGCAGAGGACGTTCCCGCACACTTCTTTCGAGAGGTACGCGGACGACGCTGTCGTGCACTGCCGGACCGAACGCGAGGCCCGCACGGTGTTGGCGGCCATCCGAGATCGTCTCGCGCAGTGCGGTCTGGAGCTTCATCCGAAGAAGACCAAGATCGTCTACTGCAAGGATGACGATCGGCGCGGGGAACACGAACACGTCGCGTTCGATTTCCTCGGCTACACCTTCCAGCCACGACGAGCGAAGAACCGGTGGGGTAAGCACTTCGTGAGCTTCCTGCCGGCGATCAGTACCAAGGCAGCCAAGTCGATTCGGGCGCGCATTCGAGACTGGCGGATGGCCTCCACGAGGAACAACCGTCCGATCGAAGACCTCGCACGTCTCGTCAACCCGGTGGCGCAGGGATGGATGAACTTCTACGGTCGTTTCTACCGATCGAAGTGCATCCAAGTCCTGCGGCACATCAACGAGGCCCTAACGTCATGGGCGCGACGAAAGTTTAATAGGTTTCGTCGTCGAGAACGCGCATCGGTGCACTGGTTGGGAGGGATCGCGCGACGCGAGCCTGCCCTCTTCGCGCACTGGCGTTTTGGCGCGACACCTGCGGCCGGGATCGGAGGAGCCGGATGAGGCGAGAGTTTCACGTCCGGTTCTGTGAGGGCCCGAGGGTGAGATTCCCTCGGGCTACTCGACTCGTCGTGATGTGCAATACGACGAAGGCGATCGAGCAAGCCGAAGAGAAGATCCACGCGATCCTCTCTCGGCTCGGTTTGGAGCTCCATCCGGAGAAAACGAGGCGCGTCGATCTGAGCAGGGGACTGCAAGGCTTCGACTTCCTCGGCTGTCATCTGCGCAAGCGCATGTCGGGTCCGATCTGGGAGCGGTCGCGGAAACGCGTCTTCTTCCTGCAGCGCGAACCGTCGCAGCGAAGCATGAAGCGGGTACGGCAACGCGTGAAGGAGATCGCTCCGAACGGGCGGCGACATCAAGATCTGCGCACCATCATTGGTGAGCTGAATCCGGTGCTGCGCGGCTGGGGCAACTACTTCCGTACCGGAAATGCCGCGAAGAAGTTTCTCGCCGTCGACAGCTACGTACTCGAAAGATTGCGGACGCTGATGATCAAGAGAAAGGGCAGAAATCTTCGCCCCGGCGAAGCCCTGACCTGGCAACGCGACTTCTTCGAAGCCCACGGCCTTCACCGCCTGCGCGGAACCATCCGCTACCCGGAGGCTGCGTAATGCGACGCCACGAGAGATCATCGGTAAGCCGTGTGCGGGAAATCCGCATGCACGGTTTGAACGGGGGTCTTCCGGAAACATCGCTTAACGCGATGGGAAAGTAAGATCTACCAATGGAGGAGCCGAACCGCAGGCAACGGTGCGATGGCGGGCCTGATCGCAGGAGCCGCGCCAATCGCAACCGTGTTCGTCGTCCGCGCGCTGTGCGGTGCCGATTCGGTCCGCGAGTGCGGCGTGTACTGATCGTTGATAGGCTTCGCTTCGGCTGCGGTCGTCACCGCCGTACATAGCCGCTCGTTGCGTTCCAGCTCCGGCTGGTTTGCGGCAGCGGCAATCGCGGTAGCGGCTATCGCGGTGGGTTGCGCCGGACTCGGGCTGGGCGTCGCTGTCGCGACCGGCGCCGTGCTGGTCGCCGGTGTCTTCGCTGGGTGGGGAGCGTCGCGCGTAATCGCGGCTTCATGACCGACCTCAGCGTGGAGCGAAGGCAACGATTGCCATTCCGAGGAGCGACACCGAAGCGCCGAAGAGATCCCAGCGGTCTGGTTGCTGTTTCTCAACGAGGAACGCCCACACAACTGCAACCGCGACATACACGCCGCCGTACATCGCGTATGTGCGGCCCGCCGACGCTGGATGCAACGTCAGCAGCCAGGCAAACACCGACAGGCTCACTGCCGCCGGGGCGACGAGCCACGCGGATCCGGCGCGCCGCAGCCAGAGGTATGGCAGGTAGCACCCGACAATTTCCGCCACGGCTGTCGCCGCGAACAGCGCAAGGGTTCGCGCGATCGGAAGAGGTGTGGACATCGCACCGGACTTTACTCTTTCCGCACCGGTGAGGCGTTCACGCTGCCGAGCACGTCACGCCACCGGTTTGCAGGTCGCGTCGTGGGATGATGCTCCGGCAATGCTCGACGCAGCACGGTCCGCCCTCGAGCTCGAGCGCGACGAGTTCGCGATAGCGAACCGTCGCCTGTTCTTCATCCCGCGCTCGCGCGCGCCGCACGGTGGCGCGGCAACCGTGAAGTCGCGGCGTAACGACGTTGAGACGACGCTTGCCGGAAGCGGCGAGTCGACCGAGATCTGGGTGAGCCTCCCCCTGACGTCAGCCACCGCTCGACTTCTGGGGCGTGCACCGACGTCCGATGTCGTCATCGATCACCGAAGCGTCTCGCGCCGCCATGCCGAGCTCGCTATCGGCGCCGACTTCATCGAGATCACCGACCTCGACTCCGCAAACGGAACCAAGGTCCACGGCGCGCGGGTGCGACCCACGGAGCGCGCTGATCGCGCTCGGCGAGGACGTCGCGTTCGGCGACGTAGCGCTCACGCTCACCGACGCCCCGGGCTTCTGGGACGCCGTCCGTCGTGTTGATCCGCAACGCCGCGCGTGAGCCTTACTCGCGCGGCGGCTCCGGCGTCGCCCAGCGATAGCGAACCCCGAGCTGCGCGAAGTCGCCGCCGGCAGCCCCGATGCGGTCGGGACTGACGATCGTTGGGACCAACGTCACCAGCACTTCGACGTGGTGGCTGAGGACGACCGTCGCGACCAGACCGGCGCGGAAAATCGTCGCCGTTCGCGCCGGCACGTACACAACCTCGGCGACGGGACCGATGCGGACCGCGCCCTGCTCGCCGAAGCGCAGGGTGTATCCGACGCGCGCACGGAAGGCCCATGGCGGCCGCACGACCACGCGAAGCTGCTCCTCGTAGAGATCGTACTCCGCCGGCACGGAGAGGAGACGATGCGCCCCGACCAGGGCAAACACGGCCCCTCGGTACGCAGGTGCAGTCGCGACGACATCGGCGTCGAGCGCGAGGTAGCGCGCCGACGGTGAGCTCTCGTTCTCGAGATCGAATCGATCATAGGCTGGCTGCCGTGGCAGGAACGAGCGCGCGAAGGGGATCTGCGCACGCAACCCGCCGCGGAGCTCGACGTACGGGAGCGCCACGCGCAGACCACCGTATTGACCAACACCCCCAGCGGAGACAGTCGCGGCGGTTTCGAGCTGCGCAAAGCGCCAATGTGGCTTGCCGTAGCCGAAGGCGATCTGCGGCCGGAGATAGAGATACCCACCGTCAACGATCGAGGAGACAAACCAACGGTGTGAACCGCCCGACCAGAAGGCGCGGCGGTTGCCGGTTTCGAGGCCGCTCGGCATTGGATGCGCCTCGATCGGAGTGCCGACGCCGACGGGCCCAGACGCGAGCGGCACGACGGTCATCGCGAGAACCACAGCGGCGATGCTCATCCGAAGACACCCGTGATCGCGATGCCCGTCGGCATCGGCACCACGCGAACGTTGGACCAAGCCGATTTCGTCGCCGGCGCGGATTCCGATGAACCGCGGTAGTGAAGGAGATAAGGAACCGCGAGCCCAACCGCGCTGCCGACGATCGCGCCGGTGATGACGTCCGATACGTAGTGGACGTCTGCGAGGACGCGCATCGTCGCGATGGCCGCCGCGACGCCGATGTGCGTCACGCAGGCCGCGCGATCCGCGCCCCGCGTGCCGTAGAGCGGGATGTTCGCGTGATGCGCGCACGTCAGCATCGCGGAGACGAAAGCCTGCGACGAGTGGCCCGAGAAGAAGCTGCGATAGCGGTTGTATGTGAGGCAGTCCTGCGTCTGCCCGATGACGCTGTCCTCGCAGTTGCGACCGAACGGTCGCTCGCGGCTCACCAATGCCGACACCACGCCCTGAATGCCGGCGCTGATGCCCATGGCTTCGGCGTTCATGAGCGTCATCTGGGTCGCCACCGTCGAGGAACCGCGGTGCCACCACGCGACCATGAGCGAGTCGACCAGAAACGGGTACGTCGTAGAGATGGAGAGCAACACGTCGCTGGTGTCGCGGACGTTGAGCCTCCACCCCTCGCTGCGAACGCGCAGCGTGTTTCGCGCCGGCTCGTCGAACAGGAAACCGGGCCGGCTCCATGCATCTGCGCGGACCGGCACAAAGAGACTCGCGAGCGCCGCTGACAGTGATACGGCCGTCACGACCCACTCGCCCGTGCTGAACCTGCGCCATCGCGGCTTCCACAGCAGCGACGAACCCTGGTCCTTCTCGGGAAGCCCTACCTTGATGGATTTCCCCGCGAGCGGCAGCTTCGGCGGACTCGCGATCGGGAAGGACTTATGGTCCGCGCCATCCGCGCTCGCCGGCGTGTCGTCATTCTCATCGGCGAGCTCCTCCTTGTTCTGAGAGGACGAACCCTGCACCGCATCGTCCGACCGCCCCGCCGCCGGCCAGGCGATGACGGCGAGCGCTATCAACCACGCGGCCGGTGCGCTCGCCACATCGCGTCGGATCGCCATCGCCGCGAGCGATCATGCCATCGTTGGGGCGATGGCTGCAGCGGTTCCTTGTGGTCGCGCAGCGCGACCAACGGCCCCTACTCGATGCGCCCCATCACGATGCTCTTGTACACGGCCGTCGGGCTGTTGCCGCCGCTCCAGTAGTACGCGCGCGGCGCACCGCTCGAGTCGATCTTGAGACCGATGCTACCCTGACCCACGCCCGTGTACGTAGAGCCGCGGCTATCCCACGTCTTGTAGGCGTGCGGGGTCGACGTGCTGTCTACGACCGGAACGATCCACTCGCTGCGATCTGCGCGACCGGCCCGAGGATAGTCGCGAACGATCATGATGTGACCCGTGTTCGGGTTCGACGCAGGATACTTCCACACCACCATGTCGCCCGGCTTCAGGTTCTTCACCGACGTGATCCGCCGCCAGCGCGCAGAGGACTGCTGCGACGCGCTGGTGTAGCGGGTGGCGATGTAGTCGAAGTAGTCCTCCGCGAGCGGCTTCGAACGCCAGCTCGGGCGCGGGACCTTGTCGTAGGCCTCACGAAGGACGCGCGTGAGCATGTACCCGGTCAGACCCGAACAGTCTGTGCGACGCGTCCCGGTAGACTCGTTCATGTACGTGGTGTGGGAGTAATACGACGCCGACCGATTGAGGAAGTCACTGACGCGCATGCCCTCTGCCTTCAACGCCGTGCCACGCGAGCTGAGTAGCGCCTGGCTCGTCTGGCCAATGTCGTCGCCGTAGTCGACGTCCGCGACCGGCGGCGGGAGCTCTCCATCCTGGCCGACAGTGGCCGCGTAGCCCGTATCGTCGCCCTCGGTCCCTTCCGCCTTCGTCTCGGTGCCGAGCTCGTTGAGCGGGACGCCGTCGGCATTGAGCGCGATCGGATCCGACGGAGTGTTCTCGCCCGCCGCGACGGGGGCGTCGCCGTTCGTCTCCTGTGCGGGAGCGCTCGTCGTCGGATCGTTTGCGATGGCTGAACCGTCTTCTGCGCCCGCACCGCCGCAAGCCACGAGGGCAACGCAGGGCACGGCGACGAGCAGCGAACGGATGAGCGTGTCGATTCGATTCATGCAGTGTCTCTAAAGCGACACTCACCGGCCGAAAGGGGGCAGAGGTGCGCACGCGCGGGACAGGGTGCGCCTCAGGAATTCAAACACCCAAGAAATCACGGGCGTTGACGTACCCAGTCGGCACGGTGAGCCTCGCGAGTGCTGTGCTTCGAAGACGAACGTCGTGGGCTGTATGCCTCTGCCTTGGCGGCTGCACCGTCGACGAGCCGGCGTCTCCCCAGCTATTCAACGCCGACGCGATCACCGCCCAGGTTCACATCCATCAGTACGACGAGGGCTCGCACGTCACTGCCACCTTCCTCCGCGAGCCGACGCAACTTCGGCCTCTGTTCGGCGACCAGGTCGTCAACTTCGCCGTGGAAGCAACCGTAGCCGCGGGACCGTGCGCGTTGTTTCGTCCAACGTCCTGCGAGCCATCGTGTGACGGCAACCGCGAATACTGCACGCGCGAGAACACATGCGCTCCCTTCAAGGCGTTGTCGTTCTTCGACGCCGGGCCGGTCACGATCCGTGGCAGCTCGGTCGCGCCGAACCTCGATATCCGCTGGTCGGGAACGTACTACCGCGCGAACGTGCCGTTCCAACAGGCCGTCTTCGCGGGAGGCGAAACGCTACAGGTCGATGCCGCGACGTTCTCGGGAAGCGTCGTCGCTCCGAGCGCCGTGACGATCACCGAGCCATCGACTCTGCACCTGCCAGCGAGCGGACCTTTCCGCCTGTCGTGGGCGGGCGCTCGCGCTCCATCGGTATTCGTCCGCTTGGACGTGCGGTCGCGCGACGGCGCTCAGGCGACGGTCGCATGCGTCGCACCGGACACCGGGACGATGGTGGTTCCGAGCGAGATCATCAACGCCCTGCCCGCTCCGCCTCGACAGTTCAACCTCGAGCTCGAGCCCCATGAACGCAAGTTCGTGGCGGTGCGCGGGTCTCCCTACCGCGCCATGTTGTACGTCGGCCGCCTGCAGCTTCGCAGCGGCACCGACTGACCGACGGCTCGGAACAGCGCGCGGGGGCCGTTATGCGTCGAGCCTTGCGCGGTGAGCGATCGGCAGACAAAGTGGCGTCGTGAAGGCGACTCTGGCTTTGCTCGTCCTCGTGGCGGGATGCAGTGCGAACAACCCGTCGCAGGCTCCTGCGCCGGCATCGGATGCATCTCCAGCTGCACAGTCGGGCTACGACAAGGGAGCCGTGTTTCCCGAGGTCGCGCTCCAGGGCTTCGTCGACCGCAACGCGAACAAGTCTCTCGAGCCGACCGAGTTCGGCGCATTCCGTGTTCGCGACGTGTTGGATGGAAAGCCCGAGTACCTGCTGGTTCACGTTGCGTTCGGTTGGTGCGAGTGGTGTTGGGACGAGGCCAAGGAGCAGCTCCGGTGGGTCAACGCGTACGGAGCCCGTTTCCGCGCTCTGCAGGTCTACGTCGACAACCTCCGTGGCGAGCGCGCAACACGCGGCGACCTCGAGTTCTGGATCGCGCAGAACACCAGTCACATCCCGGCTGGGCTCGAACCCGACGAGACGCTCTTCAAGAAGTTCGGGCGCAACGCGACCTACCTACTCATCGACGTGCAGAACGGAATGAAGATTCTCGATGTCGGCGCTGGGCCACCGGCATTCTCGAGGATACGCGCGTTCCTTGCCGACAAGCTCGGGCCGCTGCCGGATGCGGCGACGGACTGAGCAACGCGTGAATGCGCCGCGCCGGTTCTCAGTACAAGCCGAGATAGGCCGCGAGGTCGCTGACGTCGGCGTCGGACAGCACATTCCGTGAGAACGGCGGCATCACGCCGGGGAAACCCAGATACGCGCCATGGCGCGTCTTCTCGATGATGACCTGTCTGGCGATCGGGAGACCGTCCTTCGAGTGCAGCTCGAGAGTGTCGTTGGGAACGATCGACGCAGGCGACCCGCCGCCCGGAGCCTGAATGCGCCCGGCACCGGTCTTGATGTCGCCGTGGCACGTGCGGCATGCACGACCCCAAGTGCGTTCGCCACGCGCCGCGTCGCCCGCCGGAAGATCCTTCGTCTCGATGGCGACCTCGAACGCCTGGGCGGCGGTCGGTCCCTTGTCGGCGATCGACTCGAGGTATGCGTAGAGCTCGATCTCCTTCTGCCCGGACGGGAGGAAGTCGACATTGCGCATGAAGCGCCGCGCACACTCGTCGACTGCCTCCTGCAGCGTCAGAAACCGGCCAGCCCAGAAGCTCGGGCGCCGAAACGCGCCGCCGAGGGGAGCTCCGGGGAGCAACCGGTCGCCGCTACCGGCTATCGAGTGGCACGTCGTGCATGAGTACGCGTTGAACTTCGAGAAGGAGAACGCCGGCGTCGTCGCGAGGACTTCGCCGCGCTCGGCCGCGGTCATGGTCCGCTCGGTGGGATCACTGCAAGCGATCAGCGCGCAGGCGAGGAGCGCTCTCACGGGGCCTCGGTGCCGAAGAGGATCATGTCCGGGTACGCACCGACCTTGAATGTGCGGCGCGTCGCTAGAGTGGCGGGGTCGAGCTCGAGCACGGTGCTGCTCGTTTTCCAGTCGCCCTCACACACCACGAACCAGCGATCGCCTTTCCGCGCGACCTGGTGGGGCTTGTCGCATTCGGTCGTCGTCAGGTTGCGCGTCGCGGTCACCGACCATGTCTTGCCGTCGACCGCGAGAAGGGTGTCGGGACCCTGCGTCGGCACGATCCAGAGCGCGCCATCTGCGCTCGACGCGGGGCCGAACGCCGCCCCGCGCGTGTCGACGACGGCCATGGTCTTGCGGGTTGCGACATCCACGACGCGTAGTTCCTTGCGCTCGGTCTGCGACACGACGATCGCGTCTTGAGCGGGCGTGAGCGATACGAAATAGGGACCCAACGAGACGTTGGGCGGAATGGCGAGAGCACTACCGAGCGGCCACAGCTCGCTCGCGTACGAGGGACTGTCGAGCGCGATCATCGCGATCGCGTCTTCGCCATAACAGGCCGCGTAAGCACGTGTGCCGTCACGTGTGACGACCAGACCGTGAGCGGCCACGCACGGCGAAGGAGAAGCGAGCCTCTTCAGTGTGGCGGTGTCGAGCACGATCAACGCCGCGCGGAGCTCAGCGAGCGGCCGCCCCTTCGTAATGCCATCGATCGCCTTCTTGAGGTCGAAGTGGCTGACGAGCGCCCGCGAGCCATCCGGTGTGAGCACGATGTCTCCGGGGTTCTGATCGACCGTCGTGATTGCAACACGCGAAAGGTCAGAGGCGCGCAGCTTGACGACGAGCCCCGGAAGCGCAGAAGCGCCGTGTTGCCCATGCGGTCCGAGCGCTGCCGTCGGCGGCGGGTACGACAGCGGTACGTACAGGAAGTCGCCGCGCGGAGACATCGCAAGGTGGTGGGGAGCGTCAAGACCGATAGGATCGACATCGATCGGAACCGTCGTGACCACCTCGTTCTTCGTCAGGTCAATAAGCGACAGGTCGTCGGAGCGACTGTTGGACACGATCGCGAGAGCGCTCGATGGGATGCCGTGCGGCGGCCGTTGCGCGGACCAAGCATCACCCGCGTAGGGTGCCTCGCGGACGTTCTCCGTCGACGCGCAGGCCGTGACCAACGCGGCACTCAGCGAGAGGAACCTTCGGCGCATCGGTTTCTGGTTTAGCACGGCCGCGCCGCACTAGACTCTCGCCTTCCGAGTACACTGCTAAACGATGCGCTGCCTCGTCGCTGGCCTAGTCGTTGCCGCCGCCTCGCTCACGACTGCCGTCGCGGGGGCGAATGGCCGCTTCCCCTTCGCCAACCAGCTCGTCGTCCACCCGAAGGACCCTGCGCACATCGCGCTGCGGACGACGTACGGCATCGTGCAGTCGTTCGACGGAGGGAAGACCTGGCGTTGGCTGTGCGAGAAGACCGTCAACTACAGCGGGACGTTCGACCCTGCGATCGGGATCACCGCGAGCGGCGCTCTGCTCGTCGGCGTGTTTGACGGCCTGCGGGTCAGCAACGACCGAGGGTGCAACTGGTCGTACACCGGTCCGCCGTTCGACAAGGAGTTCATGATCGACCTCGTGGTCGAGCGCGCCGATCCGATGCGGGCGATCGCGATCACCTCCAGCGGGCGCGGTGACGCGGGCTTTCACGTCGCGCTCGGCGAGACCACCAACGGCGGAAAGACGTGGGCAGCGCTCGGCGCCGATCTGCCGACTGACTTCAACAGCGAGACGGTCGAGGTCGCGCCGTCAGATCCCAACCGCATCTATGCGAGCGGCATCAGCGGAGGCCCGCCGCCGCGGATTGGGCTCATCGAGCGCTCGGACGATCGAGGGAAGACGTGGACGCGGTATGAGCTTCCGCTCAACGGCGGCCGCGCGCCGTTCATCTCCGCAGTGCACCCCATGAATCCCGACGTGCTGTACGTGCGCCTCGAGGGCGATGTTTCCGCCGACGCGGGCTACGTCGATCGGTTGTTGGTCTCCGAAGACGGTGGAAAGACCTTCCGCGAGGTCGGCTCGGTCGACGGCAGCATGTACGGCTTCGCGCTGTCGCCCGACGGCTCGCGCGTGGCGATCGGCGGACCAGTGGCCGGCCTCCGCATCGCCGCGACGACCGACTACGCGTTCAAGCAGACCGCCGCCGTGGGGGTCCGGTGCCTCACGTGGACCAACGACGGCCTCTTTATCTGCGGCACCGAGTACCCCGACGGCTTCACCGTCGCCAAGACGACCGACGAGGGCAAGACGCTGCAGACGATCTACAGCCTGAGCAACCTGTCGCCGCTCGAGTGCCCGGCGACCAGCGCAACTACGGCGGCGTGCGCGGCGGAGTGGCCGAAGGTCCGCGATACCATCGGCGCCCCCGATGACGGTGGGATCGACAGCGGCGATACGAAGGACGCCGCGATTGGTCCGCGCGCGCAGGGCGAGGAATCGTCGGGGTGCGGCTGTCGCTTGACCGGATCAGCGACCGGCTGGTCGGCCGGGCTCCTCGCCACCGTCACGTTGCTCGGCGCCATCGGACGGCGCTCGCTGCTGCGACGGCGCCGCACGTAAAGTGGAACGGCGACTTCTGGCCACGGACCAAGCGGTGAGCAGCACAAGACCGAGGAGCCCGCTTGCGCGAGAGTGCGCGCCGTCCGCGGCGCAGCCGGAACACCCCTTCCCGGGCTCCGGCGCTGCGGGTTGCGCACGCGGAGCGATGGACGCATCCGCTCCGATCACCACATCGTCCTCGACCATCGAGTAGATGGCTGGCCAATCCGCGGGGCACATCGCGCCGGTGCTGGTGGACGCGGCGCACTTCAGCTCGGTGACCTTGGTCACCGTGTAGAAGCGGCGGAACGACGCACCATCGTCTGTCGAGAGCCCGACAGTGAAGCCCAGCTCACCCTCCGGAACACACACGTACATGCCTTCGCTGCGCCACGCGAGGCAGCGCGCGCTGTGCGAGCCGACGCGGCGAAGCGCGAAGTCGGAGGTGGATGCGACCAACAATCCGTCGCGGGGGCCTCCATACGCAATCTTCGATCCGTCTGGCGACAACGCGACGCCGAGCATCTGTCCCGTGGCGGTGGCGGCGTTACGGAACGAGCCGCCCCCGTCGGTCGTCACCACCAGATGATCGGTGCCAACGCCGCCATCTGGCCGATCGCTCACGTTGATGCGGAGGTAGACGACATCCGCGTTCGTCGGGTCGACGGCGGCGATGAATGGAGCGGCGCCGCCCCTCAGCTCGATGAGATGGCGCTTGAAGGTGCGCCCGCCGTCGTCGGATCGGAGCAGCACTCCGTTGTTCGGATCTCCGCTGAGGGCGCCGCTCACGTAGAGGCGTTGGCCATCCGACGCGGTGGCGTCGAGTGTCTCGGCGCGAACGTCCGCGTCCAGCTCACTCACCGTGAGCCATGTGGCGCCGCCGTCGATGGACTCGATCACCGACGCTCGCTCGCCTGCTGTCACGCCGACCACGCGCATTGCGTTCCGTGGATCGACCGCGAGATCGATGACGTACTTGCCGGCGAGCGAGGGTTGGCGTGCCCATTCACAGCCCCGATCGCCGCTGCGCGCCAATCCGTCGGAGAGCCCCGCGAGGACCGCTCCGGTGCCGCTGATCGCAAACGCCGGGTCGAACGCGCCCGAGTACCCCACGGCGCGCTCGCACGACCATGCCCAAGTTCCACCGTTGTCGAACGTTTGAATGACGCCGTACGTCGTGCGCAGGAGAAAGTGCTTGGGATCCGCGGGGCTAGCGACGAGCTGCGTCGCGTTGGGAAAGCGGCCGTTTGCGGCGACCGGCGAGCGGATCGCTGTCAGCGCCAACAGTGTGGTCGCTGCGGTCACTCCTCTCCGAAGCATGCCGCACACCCTAGCAAGATCTGGAACTCGGGGGCGCGGTGGACGGCGCAACCACGACGTGGCACTCCTCCTGCCATGACTCGCCGATGGCTCACGTGCGTTGGATTCATCGCCCTCACCTCCGCTTGCGGAGGAGGCAACGAGCCGGCCGCGGCGACAACCCCGACCCCGCCCGAGAAGCCCGGCCCCGTTCTCGCGCCCGAGCTCGGGCGCAACGGCTCGGCAGTGGTCACCGAGGTGCTCGGACCGGCCGCCGGTCTCAAGCGGCCGCGCGATCTCGCCTTCAATCCCCTCCGGCCCGACGAGCTCTGGATCACCAACGACAGCGACAACAGCGTCGTCATCGTTCACAACGCATCGACCGATGGCCGGAATGCCGAGCGCCGCAGGGACGCCGCGGCGGATCATTTTCTCCATCGCCCCACCTCGATCGCGTTCGGCGCCGACGGGACCACATTCGGCTCGGTCGGCACCTTCGCGACCTGCGGCGAGTCACGCAACGAGAACGGCGTCGAGGGCGGCGAGGACTTCATGGGTCCCGTGCTCTGGACCTCCGACCTCGCGATCTTCGCCAAGAAGAACCCCGCGGGACTCGGCTCGCACCTCGACATGCTGCACAACAGCCCCTTGTGCATGGGCATCGCGCACGAGAGCGGCAACGCGTACTGGACCCTCAGCGGTAAATCCAACGCCATCGTGCGCTACGACTTCGGCAAGGACCACGACATCGGTCTCGACGATCACAGCGACGGCGCATCGCTCGAATATGTGCGCGGCGAGATCAAGTTCCTCCTGGGCGTCCCCTCGCACCTCGCGTACCGCGCCGCGGACTCGATGCTCTACATCGCCGACAGCGGCAACGGCAGGGTCGCCAAGCTCGATACCAAGAGCGGCACCCGCGCGTTGAAGCTCGCCACGAAGGAGCCCCAGAAGGGTGGGCACTACCGGATGACCGGCGCCACGCTGACCGACGTCGTTCCCGCCGGCGTGCTCACCGCACCCTCCGGTCTCGAGATCCACAACGACATCCTGTACGTCAGCGACAACGCGACCGGCCGCATCGTCGCGTTCGATCTCGAGGGCAAGCAGCTGAATGCGATCGACACCGGCGTCGGCCCGGGCGCGCTCGCGGGGCTCAGCTTCGGGCCCGACAACAAGCTCTACTTCGTCGATCTCGCGGGGAGCCGTCTTCTTCGCCTCGATCCGCCGAAGGAGTGAGCTCGTGCGGCTCGGCGGAGCGTTCCTTCTAACCCTGCTCTCGTGCGGAACGAGTCAGCAGGCTGGCACGCCCGACACCGGCATCGCCGCGGTCGTCGACAGCGGCGCGGACGCGGCCTCGCTGTGCGTCGACGGCAAGAGCACGGTTTCATACCCGAGCTCCGACGGTGAGATCGCCGTGAGCAGGACCTTACCCAACCTCGAGTTCGACTCGGTGACGGCGGACGGTGCCCGCACGCGCATCGCGCTCCGCGAATACTACGCGCCCTGTGCGGGGCGCCCTGGCCTCTTGGTCGTGCGCGTCGGCGCTCTGTGGTGCGGATCGTGTCGATGGGACTACGCCCACACCAAGGCTCTCCGCGCAGCGCTCCCCGAGGGGCGCGTCGAGCTGCTGGATCTGCTCATCGCCGATGACGACAACGCACCGGCGACCACCGAAGATCTCTCACTGCTGGGCGCACGTACCGACGCAATCGTTCGCGCGGCCATCGATCCCGCGTTCAAGCTTCACTCCGGGCGCATCGGCTACGCGCCCCTGCCCGCGTACGCGATTGTCGACCGGCGCACCATGAAGCTCCTGGTCGTCCTCGACGATCCCGCGACGGAGGAGGTCGTCGGCCGAGTCACGATTGAGCTCGACGAGCTCGATGGGAAGAAGACGAGCCCCCCCGCCCCACCGAAGCGTGTCGATGGTTTGCGGCTCAAGGATTGGGACATGCTTCGCGACATGAAGCTCCCCGAGGCGCCGCCGCCCGATCCGACAAACGCCAAGGCGGACGATCCCGCGGCAGCGAAGCTCGGTCAGGTGCTGTTCAGCGACACGTCGATGTCACCAACCGGCACGGTCTCCTGCGCGAGCTGTCACGACGGCGCCAAGTCTTTCGCCGACGGGCGACCGCAGTCCTTGGGAGTCGCCGTCGGTGACCGCAACGCACCATCGATCCTCCTCGCGAGCCACGCGCGATGGCAGTTTTGGGACGGCCGCGCCGACACGCTCTGGGCGCAGGCCACGGGGCCGTTCGAGAACCCCGCCGAGTTCGGCTCGAGCCGGTTGTTCGTCGCTCACGCAGTGAGGCGGCTTCACCGCGCACAATACGAAACCGTGTTCGGGCCCCTGCCGGCTCTGGAAGACGGCGCTCGATTTCCCCCCAGTGGAAAGCCGGGGGAGCCGGCGTGGGCGGCGATGGCCACGGCCGATCAAGTCGCGGTCACGCGTGTGTTCGTCAATGTCGCAAAAGCGATCGCTGCGTTCGAGCGAACACTCCGCGTGAAGCCCAACGCGCTCGACCGCTTTGCCGCCGGCGACCTCGCGGCACTCACCCCTGCCCAGCGGGTCGGGCTCCGCACCTACTTCAGCGCGGGTTGCGCGCAGTGTCACTACGGCCCGCGCCTCACCGACGACGCATTCCACGTGCTGCGATTTCCCACCGGCCGCAAGGACGGCAAGCCGGACGAGGGTCGCTCGACGGGAATCGCCTCGCTGCTGGCCAGCGAGTTCCGCTCCGACGGCCCGTTCAGCGACGCGAAGGGTCCCGCGCGGCGCTTCGACCGGATCACCCCCGGCCCCTGGACAGTCGGTGCGTTCAAGACTCCGACACTGCGCGCGCTCACCACCACTGGTCCGTACGGGCACAGCGGGACGATCGCGACGCTCGCGGACCTCTCGAAGATGTACTCGACCGCTGGCTTGAAGACCGGCGATCCGCTGACGATCGGGGAGCGCGAGCTGTGGGTCGGCGAGTTCGTGGAGCTACACACGCCGGAGATCACCGCCATCATGGAAGTGCTCTCCGGCGATCCACGCTAGGCGCGACGACGACGACGCGCGGCAGCGGCGAGCGCGAAGCCGAGGATCGCGCTCGAGGCGAGCGCGTTGGACGTGCTCCCGCCATATGAACAGCTTCCGCCGTCGTCGCCGGTCGGCGGCGGTGTCGCGCCCGGATTCGCGCCGGAGTCCGCAGCCGGCCCGGGAATCCCGCCATCGGCGCCCGGCTCGGTGAACGTGCCGCCGTCCTTCTCGACCGGTTCAGCATCCTCTTCTCGGCCCGCGTCGAAGGTGCCGCCATCCGGAGGCGGCGCGGGCTCGGGCGGGACAGTCGGCCCCGACCACCGCGTGAGCGCATTCTTGATCATCTTCTCGTAGTTCGCGTTGAGACTGTCGGTCGCGCCGCCGGTCTTCGCTGCCCAATTGTCCAGCGCCCAAGAGGTGAAGATGGCGCCCATCGCCACGACCTCTGCTCCGCCCGACGTGCGATAGAACGCCGCCGAGCCCTTGATCTTGCCGTCGTCGACCTGCTTGATGGCCCCGAAGACGCGCTGACCGGGCTGACGGAACTTGTCGAACTCGGTGCTGCTCGCGAGCGTCGAATCGACCTCGTACCCGAAGACCTTCGGGATCGTCTCCCCGGCCTTGAGACCCGTGCCCTCGAACATCCAGAACGAGGGATCGGTGACGACGAGATCGGCCCACGGATAGAGACCGCCATGCTTGGGGTTGCCCGCGGCGTCGCGGATGATGCCCGAGGACTGCACGCCGGTGAACAGCATGCCCGGGCGTCGCTCGTCGATTCCGCTCGCGGGATCGTGCTCGAGGTTCTTCCAGCCGCGCGTGACGAGGCGGTACTTCGCCTTCGCCTCTTCAATCTTGCCGGCGCTCTTCAGCGAGAACGCCTCCTTCTGCATCGGGTCGCGGACCCAGCTCTCCTTGTAGCCGACGATCGTGCTGCGCGGCCCGCCTGATCCGGGCTCGAAGCGCACCTGCCATGACCACGTGTCGCCGCTGAGGATGAGGAAGTTCGTGCCGGAGTCGCGCGCAGCGAGCACGTTGTCGAACATCTGCCAGCTGACGTACTCCTCATGGCCGGAGAACGTGACGACCTTGCGGCCCTTGGCGATGCTCGGATCGCGATGCAGGTCCTCGTCCGTGGCGTACGCGACCTCGTACCCGTTCTTCTCGAGCCAGCGGACGTACGGATACTCGTAGCCGCCCACGTCGGCGATGCCACCGCCAACGAAGAACGGACGATCGAGCGACACCTGAACCGACTGCGTGAGCGTGCCGATCGAGTCGCTCGGGTGCGCGGCACTGGAATTGAAGCCGTAGAGACTCTTACCGCCGCGCTCGGGGCCGGGCCACGCGTTATACGCGGCGTGGGTCGCGAGGCCGACGACGAGAAGGATCGGCTGCTTGGTCGCCATCCCATCATCGCGAACCGTGAAGAACGTGATGGCTTGCTTGCCCGAGGGCTGCTCGACGCGGGCGACGTAGAGCCCGGTGAGCCAGGTGCTGTCCGTAGCGATCGAAACCGAATCGCTCCACTTGGCCTCCGCCATTCCGAACTTCGCGTCCGCCATCGGATACGGCTGAGGGCTCGCGGGCTGTCCGGTGACGACCTTCACCTCGCGCGAGCCGGCGCCGCCGTACCAACCGAGCCGGAAGACGCGCAGGTCGTAGGTCGTCGTCGAGCGGACCTTGAGCTTGACGGTGTCGCCCGCGGCGATCGACCACTGCGCCGGATAGACGTCGGCAACGCCATCGAACCGCGCTGAACCGTCGCTTCCCGCCGTCCAGTTGTAGGCGAAGCCGGCCTTGCCGTTCTCGTCGGCGACGACCCCGGCGGATGCAGCCGATGCAGCGAGCACCGTGGTGAAGAGAGCGGCGTGGAACGCGAGCGCGCGGATCATAAGGGACCTCCTCGGGTGGCGACCACGCGCCGTTCCAAGGATCGTGCCGGCGCGCCGGTGTCTCCGGCGGGCGCGTCGGTAGCCACCGACGGAGCCGCTATTTGGGCCCGCGTCGTAGTCGCGCAGAGATGAGGGTCGACGCGCCGCGTACGTCGAGGAGTCACTTCCCGAGCTTGGCGAGATCACGCTTGGTGGCTTCGATCTCCTCCAGCAGCCCGTGGTCAGCGCGGGTGAAGCGTGCGGCAAGGTTGTAGTCCTTGAGCGCCGCCGCCGGGTCGCCGCTTGCCTTGCGCAAGAGGCCACGGCGAACCAAACGGTTGGCGGCGCGGAGACGTAGCTCGCTGGCGCGCGCGTCGTCGGGGCGCTTGGCCAGGATCTGATCCGTCGCGTCGAGCACGTTGTCGTTCGCAGGCTCGTCGAACCGCTCTGCGACGAGCGCGCTCTCGGCCCGCGCAACAAGCTTTTCGAGCTCAGCGTCAGCCGCCGCGTGGCGTTCGAAGATGTGTGTGTAGCGGCCAAGGGCGAAGCCGCCGATACCGGACGCAAGACCGACCAGGACTGCGACGAGAACGGCACGAGACACCCGCCGAGTCGTACCCGCGTTGGGCGACGAAAGCGAGATCGCCCTAACGAGAGCCCGCGTCCAAAGCCTCTTCGATTGAGGCCGCCAGCCGCGGGTCGGGCTCGAACATGCTGAGGCGCGCACGGCCCGAGTTGCCCGCGGGGTAGCGGCCGATGAGCGAAGCGGGCGCGGCGAGAACCACGCGAACGACCTGGCCGACAACTTCACGAAAATCACGCTCACGCCACGCGCATCGCAGCATCGCCACGTGAGATCGGAGGTGCGACACCGCCGAGGGCTGGCCAAGAACATCGGCCCGCTCGAGTGATGCCAGGCATCGCCGAAGGCGCGTGCGTGTATGAAGCCAATGCCGACAGCGAGCTCACGTTCGAAGGCGTCCAATCTTCGCTGGTCCATCGCTCTCTCCTACCTTCCACACGCCAGGTGCGTTGCTGGTGCAGACGCGCCCCAGCCCGAGCTCTTACAGTTGGCTGGGCGATTCTCCTCGGGCACTTCGATTTCAGAGGTGCAGGTGCTCCTCACCGCACGCTGAAGCCTCGACCTGCAGCGTCACGTGCGCGATCTTGAAGTCGCTCGCCACTCGAGCTCGCACCGCCGCCCTGACAACGTCGTGCGGTGCGCCGTCCGCCTGCACGACGTGGGCGCTCATCGCGTTCACACCCGAGGTCAGGCTCCACACGTGGAGATCATGCACGTCGGAGACGCCCGCCACCGACGCCATCGCTTCGCGGAGCGCCGTGATGTTGACGTCGGCCGGCGTGCCCTCGAGGAGCACGCCGACGGCCTCCTTCAGCAATCGCCATGTGCGGGGAAAGATGAACAAGCCGATGCCCGCCGACACCAACGGATCGATGTACGTCCAGCCGGTCGTGAGGACCACGACCGCCGCAATGATCACGCCCACCGAGGTGAGCATGTCGGAGAGCACCTCGAAGTAGGCGCCCTTCATGTTCAGGCTGTCCTGCGAGCCTCCGCGAAGGACTGAGAGCGCGATCAGGTTCACGACCAAGCCGATCGCCGCGACGAACAGCATCGGCTTTCCGGCCACCGCGACCGGCGTGCGAAAGCGCAGCACCGCCTCGTAGAGGACGTAGAGCGAGATCAGGATCAGCGTCACCGCGTTCGCGAGCGCGGCGACGATCTCGACGCGGTGGTAGCCGTAAGTCCTCTCGGGGGTGGCTGGCTTCTCGGCGAATCTCATTGCGAAGAGCGCGAGCGCTATCCCCGCCACATCTGTGAGCATGTGGCCGGCGTCGGCGAGCAACGCGAGGCTTCGCGTAACGATCGCCCCAATGACCTCGGCGATCAAATACGCGGAGGTAAGGCCCAGAGCGATGGCCATTCGCTTCTTATTCGCACCGCGGTGCGAGTGATCGTGCCCTCCGCTCACGGCAACCTCCCGGCGGAGGCATCGAGCTCTATTCGTGACTCGGCGAACGTGAGCTCCGCAGCGATGCGGTCCACCGCCGCCTCGTTGGCCACGCGTCGCACAAGGAGCACCTCGACGATAGAGGACTTGCCCGCGAGGAATGACTGCGCGGTCGCGTCGATCGCTGCCGCGGCCGGCGCAGCGGTTGCCCGGATGGTAGTGAGCGCCTCGCGCGCGGCCGACCAACGCTTCCAGGCTGCACGAATTTCGCCGAGCGCCATCGCGCGTGCAGCCTCCAGCCGCGCGTTCGCCACGTCGATCGCTGCGGTGGTGGTTGCAACTGTCTGCGTGTTGGCGTTGAACACCGGGATCGGCATCGAGAGACCAACGAGAACGAAGTTCGTGGACTCGTGGTACTCGTACGTGCCAACAAGATTCAGCGTGGGCCAACGGTCGGCCTTGGCGAGCCCCGAGCGCGCGCGAGCCTCGATGATCTCAGCGGACACAGCGCGCACGTCGGGGCGCTTGTCGACCGCTGCGAGAAGGGACTCGAGCGTTGGCATCGGTGCCTCGTCGACGAGCTCACCGGACACCGTCGGGTCTCCGGGAGCGCCGATGAACGCACCGAGCAGGATCGCGCTCGACTGCGCGTTGCCCACCGCCTGCGCCACGGCGGCGGCATCCCGAGCGCGTTCGAGCTCGAGGAGCGCCACGTCACCGGTGCCGAGATCCTTCGCCGCGACGCGCTTCTTCGCCGCGTCGAGGAGCGCCTCGGCGATCTTCAGGCGGTCTCGTGCGAGCGCGAGCATCTTGGTGTCACGCACGGCCCGAGCCCACCGCATGAGCGCCTCGCGCGCCGTTAGCCGAGCCGTGTCCTCCGCTTCCGCCGCGGCGACTCGGACGGAGGCCTCGGCGGTCTCGCGTCGTGCCGAAGGACGGCCGCCGAGGTCGAACGGCACCGCGAGCTGACCTCGGAACTCAGGTGTCTTTGGGTCGCCGAACCGCACACCTCCGAGCAGGAAAACGGTCGGGTTCTCGAGAGAGACGAGAGAGGTGCCGTTGATCGAAGCCTTCGTCTGAGCGACGCGCGCTCCGGCGATGGCGAGGACGGGCGCACTCTTCTGGGCCCGACGCAGAACCTCCGCCCGGTCGAGCACCGGATCGGCGCTCGCAGATGCCGCCCAGAACAAAAGTGACATGCAGAGAAACGATCGCTTCTTCATGCGGACCTCGGCGGAACATTGCGGCCGCGCGTCACCGCGTCGACGACCGGCAGAACGAGCAGTGTGAGGAGCGTGGCGCTGAGCAGGCCGCCGATGACGACGGTCGCCAGCGGCCGTTGAACCTCTGACCCCGGCGCACTGGAGAGCGCCATCGGGAGAAAGCCGAGCGCCGCGACGAGCCCGGTCATGAGGACCGGCCGGAGTCGAAGCTCTGCAGCCCGGCGCATCGATTCGATGGGATTCATTCCCTCTGCTTCGAGGTGACGAGCAAAGGAGACCAGGACCAACCCGTTGAGGACTGCGACGCCGAACAACGCGATGAATCCGATGCCGGCCGAGATCGAGAACGGCATCCCGCGCAGAGCGAGTGCCACTACGCCGCCGACGACGGCGAAGGGAACGCCAAGGAAGATCACAGCCGCGCTGCGGAGCGAGTCAGTCGCCACGAACAGCAGAAAGAAGATGAACGCCAGCGAGAGCGGAACCACGACAACGAGCCGAGAGCGGGCGTCGAGGTAGTGCTCGAACTGGCCACCGACCTCGATTCGGTAAGCGCTGGGGAGCGACACCTCCCGAGCGATTCGCGCCTCGACCTCGCGAACGACCGTGAGGAGATCACGACCGCGCACGTTGAACTCGACAGTGATGCGCCGTGATTGATTCTCGCGGCTGATTTGCGCAGGGCCGGTCGTGAAGGCGAGCGTTGCGACGTCGCCGAGCGGCACGATCTGTCCGCTCAGCGAGCGTAGAGGCAGCGCTCGCAGCGGCTCCAAGTCGCCCACGAACTCGTGCCCCGACTGCACGACCATCTCGAATCGGCGGTCCCCCTCCAGCACCTCGCCGACGGGGTGGCCGACCGCCATCGTCTCGGTGACGACATTAACGTCCTCGATCGTGAGGCCGTAGCGCGCGAGACGCGCACGGTCCGGAACAACACGGAGATATCGAAGCCCCGCGACTTGCTCGAGGCGCACATCGACGGCACCCGGCACCTTACCCGCGATGTCGGCGATCGCTGCGCCCAGCTTTGCGAGCTGGTCGAGATCGCTCCCGTACAGGAGGACGGCAACGTCTGACCGGACTCCGGCTATGAGCTCGTTGGTTCGCATCTGGATCGGCTGGGAGATGCCAACGCCGACCTCGGGCACGCGCTGCTCCAGCTTCTCGGTGATTACTCGGATGAGGGCGTCTCGCGTTAGACCCGGTCGCCACGAACCGCGCTCCTTGAGGTTGAGGTACAGATCGGTCTGCTCGATGCCCATCGGATCGTTGGCGATCGCCGGCGCG
Source organism: Deltaproteobacteria bacterium (assembly GCA_022843175.1). GTDB lineage: Bacteria > Myxococcota_A > Polyangia > Polyangiales > JADJMO01 > JALHOE01. The sequence continues at coordinate 36,643 of JALHOE010000003.1, read as the reverse complement.
CCCGCGCGCCCAACTGCATGGAGCACCTCGGGAATCTCCAGCACGGCCTTCTGCATTCGCCCGTCGAGCTGCACGGACTGCGTAAGGGATACGCCGGGCAAACGGCGCGCCTCGACCAGCAAATCGCCTTCGTCGAGCTGCGGCACGAACTCCGCCCCGATGCGAGTGAACAGGGTGATGGCGGCGGCGAAGGCCAGGACCGAGACGCCGATGGTCGCGAACCGAGCACGCATCGCCCACGACAGCGCAGGCAGGAACGCGGCGTGCACCTTGCGCACGATCCACGTCTCGTCGTGCGCGGCGGCCACCTTTCGCCGCACCGCGAGGCTGGCGAGCACCGGCACAGTTGTCAGCGAGAAGATGAATGCGCCGGCGAGCGCGAGGAGCACGGTCGTCGCCATCGGGCGAAACAGCTTCCCCTCGATGCCGCTCAACGCGAGGATCGGGAAGTACACGATCGCGATGATGGCCTCGCCGTAGACGCTGGCGGCGCGCACCTCGATCGTGGCTTCGCGCACCACGTCGACTCGTTCCTCGTCGCCGAGCTCCCGTTCGAGCTCTCTCTGGCGCAGATCTACCCGTCGGACGGCGTTCTCCACGATGATGACGGCCCCGTCGACCAGCAGACCGAAGTCGATCGCGCCGAGACTCATCAGGTTTCCGGACAGGCCGAAGGCGTTCATCGCGGTCACCGCGAAGAGCAGCGACAAGGGGATGGTGAGCGCGACGATCAAGCCCGCACGTACATCGCCGAGCAAGAGAAACAGCACGGCGATGACGAGCAGGGCGCCCTCGATAAGATTCCGGGCAACGGTGCTCATCGTGCGATTGACCAGGACCGAGCGGTCGTAGAACGACTCGACCCTGGTCCCCGGCGGCAGCGATGCCTGCAGCGAGGCGAGCTTCGTTTTGACCGCCTCGGTCACGGTGCGCGAGTTCTCCCCGAGGAGCATCATCGCAACGCCGATCACGACCTCGCCCTTCCCATCCTTGGTCGCAGCTCCGAGACGAAGCCGCGCGCCGAAGCGTGCGTCGCCGACGGTCGCGACTGTGATTGGCGTACCTTGCGGCGTGGCACCGATGACGACGCGCCGAAGGTCGTCGAGGCTCTTGACCAGGCCGTCGGTGCCGATCACGACCTGCTCGCGATCGTGCTCCAAATAGCCGCCGCCCGCGTTGGCGTTGGACTTTTTGAGCGCCCCAACGACCTGCATCACCGAGAGACCCGACGCTTGCAGGCGCTTGGGATCGAGAACGATTTGGTACTGGCGTTCCTCTCCGCCGAACGCGTTGACCTCGACGATGCCGGGCACCGCCCGCAGCGCGGGGGCAATCTGCCACTTCAGCACCTCTTGGAGCTGCATGGCGTTCATGCCCTCGTTGCGAACGACGAACTGAAAGATCTCGCCGAGGCCGCTGCTGATCGGGCCCATGTCGGGCTTGCCGTGCTTCACCGCCTCCTGAACGTCGCGCATTCGTTCGTTGACCAGCTGACGCGCGAAGTAGATCGGCGTGTCGTCGCGAAAGACGATCGTCACCACCGAGATCCCGGGCTTCGAAATCGAGCGGACCTGCGTCGCTCGCGGAAGGCCTCCCATCGCGCGCTCGACCGGCACTGTGATGTACTGCTCGATCTCGACCGGCGAGAGCGCAGGTGCGGTGGTGATGATCTGCACCTGCACGTTGGTGACGTCGGGTACGGCATCGATCGGCAACGAATGCGCCGATTGAAGACCAACCAGTACGAGTAGCGCGGTTAGGACGAGGACGACCGCCCGGTGCTTCAGCGACCAAGCGACGATGGCGGAGAGGGCGGCCATTCAGTCCTCCTCGGCCAGGGTGCTCTTGAGGACCATGCTCTTGAGCGTGAACGCGCCCTCGGACACGACCTCTTCGCCCTCGCGCAGACCCGAGACGACTTCCACTTTGCCTACCGAGGTCTCGCCGAGCACAAGCTCGTGGAGCTCGAAGTCGTCGTCGGGGTGGCGGACGAAGGCCACGTGCTTGCCCGCGATCTCGATGATCGCCGACCGGGGTATGACCAATACCGCAGGACGCGGCGTAGCGTCGCCGGTCGCGATTCGCGCCGTCCCGAACAAGCCGATCCGCAGCAGGTCATCGCGGTTGGCGACGCGAATCCGCGCGGTGACCGTGCGCGCGACCGGATCGATCTGGCGCGAGAGATAGTCGACCGTTCCGGCGAACGACTCCGCTGGGTAGGCATTCAGCGTGACGTCCGCCTTGGCACCGACTCGCAGCTTGCCGAGATCCTTCTCGAACACCCGCGCGAGGAACCAGGCTTCGGAGAGGTCGGCCATCTTCGCCAGCGGACGCTCGCTCGTTACCGCCCCGCCAACGACCGCGTCACGCGTCAGAATGACGCCATCCATCGGCGCGCGGAGGACGATCTGGCTCGAGCCCCCGAGGGTGGAGCCGGCAGTGCTCATCGCCGCGAGCTGCGCCGCGATCCCGCTGGCCTCTGCCTCGTTGCTCTTTGCCTGTGCCTCCGCGTTCAGGAGCTCCTGCTGCGCGCGCACGCCGCTCGCCACGAGGGGGGCGAGGCGATCCGCTTCGGCCCGCGCCGCCTTGGCGTGAGCGAGCGCCGAGGACTGGACTGCGCGGAGCTTCCCGATCTCGGTCACCGCGACCCGCGCGAGGACGTCGTTCTTCTTCACGACGCTGCCCTCCTTGAAGGTCACCTCTTGCACCCGACCGGGTAGCGGCGACGAGATCTCGGCGGCGTGATCGGGGTCGATCGAGAGCTCGCCGGGAAGAGAGAGGCTCGTGATCAGCGTCTCGCGCGTGACCTTGACTGTCTTGATCTTCGCGTCTGCGATCAGCTGCGGCGTAAGCCGCACGCGCTTCGCGAGCTCCGCGTGCGCGGGCTCATCCTTGTGAGTCGAAGCGGCCGGTTTGGCCTCAGCCTTCTGGTCGGGCTTCGGCTTGCCACACCCAGTGGCAAGAGCCGGGGGAGCGAACGCCATGAAGGCGATCGCCCATATAAATAGTTGTCGCACAGCGGTGCTCCCGCGTGACTCGGCGTGCCGAGTTGTTTCGGTGTCTTCAATCGCCCGCGAGTCAGGCGGCGGCGCGAGGAGGACGAAACACGTGCGGCAGGAGCGGCTGCAGCGGCTGGTTCTGGTCGTAGAGGAGCTCGGCGAGCTCAGCACCCGCGACGTGCCAGCCGAACAGATCGGCGGTGTGCGCCGGCGGCAACACGTTCGGGTGCACGCAGTGGCAGCTCGGGCAGCCCGGCGGACAGTCGGCGTCGTTGGTGTCGCCCTCGTTGCAGCCGGCGTGATGAGAGATGCCGGCTTCGGCGACGACAGCGTCGGCGAGATCGTCGATGGCGTGCGGTAGCCCGGATAGCTGGAGCGCGAGCAGCGCCACAAGCACGCGCAACATGATTGCGAACGCTCGTTGCAGACGGCGAGTCTTCCTGACCCGGTCGCGGCGCATCTCGCTTAGTTGTAGGCGTTTACCGATCATGCCGCAACTCAGAGAGCCGTAGGGGATGCGGGCGGCGACGGCTGGTTTCATGGGTCTGCCGGTGCTGACGGCAACCCGGTCCGACCCTTACAGCGGCGCGTCGAAAAGAAGAGTGTAAGAATCCGGCGGGCCCGGTGTCAGCACCTGTGATCCCGATTTCGGGACACAACCAGGAGCATGAAATGACGAAGTGCACCGAGACGGCTTGTGCGTGCAAGGGCTGCGAGTCGTGCGACCCGAGGAGCACGGACTGCTGCTGTGGTCCGGCGTGCAAAATGCGGCCCCGACTGCGACTGCGCTGCGAAGTGCCGCTGCGCCAAGAAGCGCTAGCTAGCTAGACCATGGACCGAGACGCTCTACTCAGCGAGCTTCACAAGCGGCGCCCCCGCTTCCTGTCGTTCCTGCGCGCGCGCTTGGGATCGCCAGCGGACGCCGACGACGCGTTCCAGCAGGCAATCCTTCGCGCGGGCGAGCACGCCGAGCAGCTTCGCGACCGGGAACGCGCGGTCCCCTGGTTCTACCGAATCCTTCGCCGTGAAATCGTCAATCGATGGACGGCTCGTGATCGCGAACGCGACGCGACTCAGTTGCTGGCGGCTGAGGTGAGCGAGGCCGGGGAGGAGGAGCTGGCGACGTGCGCGTGCAGCCTCGGGCTGCTGCAGTCGGTCCGTGCGGAGTACGCCGACGTTCTCCGCCGGCTCGACGTGCTCGAGGAGCCGCTGCCGGACGTGGCAGCCTCTCTTGGCATCACGGTGAACAACGCGACGGTGCGGCTACATCGCGCTCGCAAGGCGCTACGAGCCGAGCTGGCGCGCGTTTGTGGCACGGAGAGCGCGCGGCAGTGTCTCGACTGCGATTGCGCGCCGACACCCGACGAACAGCTATAGCCGACGCGCGTCAGTGAGAGCTGTGGACCAGCGAGGCGAGGAACGCGGGCTCCGCCGAGGAGTCCTGCCTGTATCAGCCTCCAGAGCTGTGAGACCTTCGCACCGTGGTAGAGCCAGTACAGGCTCGTGCACAGCGAGAGAAACCCGAGCGATCCGATCGCCAACGCAGCACGCACGGTCCATCGGACGGGCCCGCTCCTACACGGCGCGATGGGCACCTTGCCGGAGGTGACTCCTTCCCTTACGGACGAGGCCTATCGAGCCGAGGATCACGCCGAGCGCGCCACCGGCGATGAGCTCACGGCGCAGGATGAGCCTCCAGTCCTGCTGCTTCAACTCGCCGAGCGCCAGCGCCCGAATGACGAGCGTGGTGGCTTGCGACCCCGAGTTGCCGCCGCTCGAGATGATCAGCGGCACAAAGAGCGCGAGCACGACGGCGCGCGCGATCTCGGCCTCGAAATGCGACATCGCGCTCGCGGTCAACATCTCGCCGAGGAAGAGGGCGGCGAGCCAGCCGGCGCGCTGCTTCACCATCGCCAGCGGCGTCGTGGCGAGGTACGGCGAATCGAGAGCCTCCATACCGCCGACCTTGTGCATGTCCTCCGTCGCCTCGCGCTGCACGACGTCGACAAGATCATCGATGGTGATGACGCCGCGCATGCGCCCGTCGGCGTCGAGCACCGGCACAGCGTGAAGACCGTGTTCCGCGATGACTCGAGCGACCGCCTCCTGGTCGAGATCATCGCGAACGGTGATGACCGGCCGTCGCATCACGTCCGCGATGCGCGCGTCCTCGCTCGCGACGAACAAATCGCGGAACGAGACGACACCCACGAGCTGCTGGTCGGGGTCCAGCACGTATCCGTAGTAGATCGTCGCGAGGCGTGCATGCGCTTGGCGCCGGAGGTAACGCACCGCCTCGTCGACTGACATCGACGGCCGCAGCCGCGCAAAGCGGGGGCTCATGAGACCGCCGGCGACATCCTCGTCGTAGGCGAGGAGCGCGGTCACCTCATGTTGACTGCTCTCATCCAAGAGCTTCAGCAGCTCGGTGCGCTCATGCGGGGGCACGGCCTGCAACAGGTTCGCGGCTGCCTCAGGCGGAAGGACGCGCATCCAAAGGCGGCGCTCCGTGTCTTCCGCGCGTCGAATCAAGGAGGCCTGATCGTGCTGCGAGAGGGCGAGGAAGAAGTCGCACGCTTTGGTCCCGAGGAGGCCGAGGCCCTCCGATCGCTCCGGATCGGAGAGCACAGCCCACGCATCCGACAGCTCGCTCGGGCGGAGGCGTTCGTTCGCCATGACGGTTTGGGAGGGCAAGCAGCGGTCCATCCGCCGTGGGACGGACACGAATTTTTCGGGAGCGTCGTTTGCGCGCGGCAGCGGCTCGGGAGCTCTCACAGCGGTGCGGGTTTTCGCTTTGCCCGGGCGGTCCTCCCCCGGATGGGCGAAATTCCCCGGGGAGCAGAGGGCCGGTCCAACGAGCCAAGGGAGTCACCGCGCACCTCTGCCGCCAAGAACCGGCGCGGCCGCGCGGGTGTCGCCCATTATGGTCGTGGCACTCGATACGCGTGATGCGAGGGATCATCGTGCTTGCTCAGCAGCATGCATCGTGTGGCGTCGGTCAGCTCGTCGAGCGAGAACGGCTTCGCGAGGACCCACATGCCGAGCGACGCGGCTCGGCGGCGCACCTCCTGATCGGGAAACGCAGTGACCAGGATGGCAGGGATCGTCCAGTGCGCCGTACGAAGCTTCTGCATCGCATCCACTCCCGGGAGCCCCGGCATCCGCTGGTCGAGCACGATCAGATCGACGCCCGCGAGCGGCCACGCCTCGCACGTGATCCGTTCGAGCATTCGCAGGAGCTCGGTACCCGACGAGCTCTCGCACACCTCGTAGCCGCGATCGGCGAGTCTTAGCGCCATCAGGTGACGCATCTCCGGATCATCGTCCGCGACGATGATCCGCGCGCCGCGCCGCGTTTCAAGACCCGGATTGGTGTCTTCGTCCTCGAATGTCAGTGAGTTTCGGTTTTCCATGATGTGCGCCTCCAGTCAGGCTTCGCGATCACCTCCGACTGCACCACGCGTGCCGTGAGCTCTCGGCACGCGCGCGCGAACCGCCGCGCGCCGGGAACCCGGGGACAAACGTCCCGGCAGTGTGTTGTGGTACGGGCGCTGCACCAGGGTCGCCATGATGACGATGGTCCATGCGACTCAGCCCCCGCCGTACGTTTGGCCGCCCAAGTCAGCGAACATCGAACCGCGCACCGAAGGGCGCATCGAACGTTGGCTCCACGAGTACCATCCGATCCTCGTCGTGTTCGTGGTGGCCCTCTCTGCCTCGTCGGTGTCGGTCCTCGATGCCGTCACCAGCGACGAGCTCTCGCTCTGGATCCTCTACGCTATCCCCGTCGCGGCAGCGGGTTGGCGGTTCGGCAAGCGCGCCGCGGGGACCGTCGCCACGGCGAGCCTGGCGCTGCGAGGCCTGCTCCTTCCCGCAAGCTGCTGGCAGCACCCCTTCCTCACGAGTTGGAATCTCCTGCTCGAGGGTGGCCTCCTGCTCGCGGTCGGAGGCGTGGCCGCGCATGCCCATGCGTTGGTTGGTCGTGCGCGCGCGCTCTCAGCGCTCGATTCCGGCTCTGGAGTTTGGAACGAGCGGGCGCTGCGTGCGTACTTGGAGGAGCAGCTGCCGCGGCTACGCAGATCGAAGCAAACCCACACGCTGCTATACGTGCACGTCGACGACCTCGCCGCCCTCGAAAATCGCTACCATCACTCGGCCGTCGACGAGGTGATGCAAGCGCTCGCTCGTTCTGTTGCCGAGGAGCTCTCCGCCGACGACCACATCGCGCGCTGCGGCCTCGACGTGTTCGTCGCGGCGATCAACGGTCCTGTGTCAGAGGTAGAGCCGCTGCTCCGTCGCGTGCGCGCACGGGTTGGTCGAGCCATCGCCCTTCCCACCGAGACCTTACGATTGAGCGCCGGCATCGCCCGTGCGTCCGAACACACACGCACCGTCGACCAGCTCTTCGCCGAGGCGGAGCGAGACATGCGTCGATTCCGCGCAGATGTCCTCGCGGCATCGCTAACGTGCGACCTTGCCGATCCCCAACACTGAACCCGGGCCGCCGCGGCGGCCGCGCGCGCTACGGATGCTCATCGCCTACAAGTTCGTGAAGGGCAGTATCCAGCTCATGGTCGCCGGAGTTGCCGCTGGTCTTCTCCTGAGCCGCACCGAGGCGATGCTCACCGCGCACGAGGAGGCGCTTCGTCATCACGTGGCTAACGCGTGGAGCCTTTGGCTCATCGGACGCCTCATCGCGGCGAGCACAACGCGACACTTGTGGATCCTCACGGTGGCGCTGGCGTTCGATGGCGTTCTCGGGCTCGCGGAGGGGTGGGCTCTCCGACGAGGCCTGACGTGGGGCCCCTGGTTGGTCGCAGGACTGACGGCGTCTCTGCTCCCCATCGAGGCCGCCGGCATCGCGGCCCACGGCGGCGGCGCCGGCCGCATGGCGATCCTCGCGCTCAATACGATCGTCGCGGTCTACCTCCTTCGATATGCGCAACGAGAGCGGAGCATGCGAAACTGATGGCTCGGGGGACACGCCAGCGTCACTCGGGAGGTCCTATGGAGTCCGCTCGGGTCGCGGGTCGAGAGGTACCGAGGGGGATCGCGCGCGTGACCGGGCCGGTCATGTCGGTGCTCGGGCCCAAGAGCTCGATCCCGATCGCGCTCCTCCTCGCTCTGCTCCTCGGCCTCGGCGACTTCGTCACCGGTGTCGAGTTCGCGTTCACGCTGCTCTACCTCCTCCCAATCGCCATCGCTACCTGGTATCGGGGCCGTCTGTTCGCCCTCTTGGTGGCAGCGCTCTGCGCCTCGCTTGCAGCGCTCACGGAGGCCCATACCCGACTGCACCACGGGTGGCCGCTGCGGCCGGTCACCCTGGTGTGGAATCACGGTTCTACGCTGGCGGCGTTCGTGCTCGTCATCCTGCTCCTATCTCGCCTCCGCCAGTTCATCAGCCGTGAGATCGACGAACGGCGGATCGCCGTCGAGCAACTTCGTCACGCCGACCGACTCAACGCCGTCGGCAAGCTCGCGGCGGGCGTCGCTCACGAGCTCGGAACTCCGTTGAACGTCATCCTCGGCAGCGCCGAGCTGATTGAGGAAGATCCCACCGGCTCCGGTGAGATCCGGCGCCTCTCGGGCATCATTCGCAAGCAGACCGAGCGAATGGCCGGGATCATCCGTCAGCTACTCGACTTCAGTCGAAAGGGAGGCACCGCGGCGATGCCCCTCGACCTCGGACGGCTCGCTTCGGACGTGGCGGCGCTGCTGACTCCCTTGGCGCGCAAGCAGGGCATCGAGATCCGCGTCGAGCCGGGCCCGACCATCAGTGTCCTCGGCAACCGCCAGGAGCTCGAACAGGTCCTCAACAACCTGGTGATGAACGCGATTCAGTCGATGCCCAACGGCGGAGAAGTGCGGCTCCGATACGGCAGCCGCGCGGAGAGCGATCCCTTCGGACGCTCACGATTCGTGGCGAGCCTCGCCATCATCGACGAGGGCTCGGGCATCGCCCCGAACGACCTCGACCGCGTGTTCGATCCCTTCTTCACCACCAAGGACGTCGGTCGCGGGACCGGGCTCGGCCTGTCGGTGAGCTACGGCATCATCCGGGATCACGACGGGAGCATCGGGGTCGAGAGCCGACTCGACGCCGGGAGCACGTTCACTGTCCGGCTTCCCGTCGTCGCACCATAGCTCGCGCCCAAAGCGCTCATGGTCGGTTTGATTAACCGAGATTCTTCCAGCGTGCGACGCTCGACCCGTGACCGACATTCGCGAAGAAGTCCTCAGACTGTCGGCCGCGCTCGTCGCCGGGATGGCGATCGGCTTGAACCGCGATCTTCGTCACAAGCCCACCGGGATGCGCACCCTCGGCCTGGTCTCGATGGCCACGGCGCTGGTCACGATGGCAAGCGCCGATTTTTCCGCCACGGTCACCGACCTCAATCCGGCGAGTCGCGTGATCCAGGGTGTGCTGACCGGCATCGGCTTCATCGGAGCCGGCGTGATCATACGCGATAAGACCACGGGAGAGGTCAGCGGGATGACCACCGCCGCGAGCGTTTGGATCACAGCGGCGCTCGGCATCGTATGCGGCCTTGGTGCTTGGACGATGGTGCTGGTCGCGGGGACCTTGACTCTCGCGGTCCTCACGCTCGGGGGACATCTCGAGCGAGCGCTTCGTCGGTACGCGGCAAAGGGCGAGCCCGCCCCCGCCCCAGAACGGGCGAGTCAGTCCGATGGGCCGCACCAGCCGGGTAGATAGCGGCTGTCGGGCGAGCGAGCGAGCTCCAACGCTCGACGCAACGCTCTCTCGAAGTCCGCCCTCATGCCGCGGGCACCGATACGCGTTCGAAAGAAGTCCGCCCAGAGGAACTCGGCGTAGGGTGTGTAGTCCTTCGCGTAGCCCCCGCTGCGACGCACCGCCCCAGCGAGCGAGCGATACGCGTCGTCGACCAACCCCTCGACAGACTTCGGTAGCTCGGCGTAGTCGCGCCGCTTGCCGTCGGCATCGAAGGGGTGCAGCCAATTTCGGTTGTCCATGAAGGTCCAAAACCCTTCGGGAGGGAGCAACCGGAGGTCTTCCACTCGACCCACGAGCACGCGCTCGACACCCTCGTCGAGCAGCGCACGCACCAGGTGGTGATGATCGAGCAGGTAATATCTCCCACGTGGACCGAGCACGACGGGAACGATGTGCCGGCCGAGGAAGTCGGAACCATCGCGCTCTCTGCGTTCTCGCCACTCGGCGCGCTTACGCATGACCTCCTTCATTCCGACGGTCATCTGAGTTGGCCGGAGCGCCGAGAGCGCGACGGGATGAAGCGAGGGCTCGAAGTTGTGTCGCACGTTGTCCTTCTTGCCGCTCAGCCGCGATCCTCGGTGTCGTCCACGGACAGCTCCCCGTAGGCGATGAGCTTGCGTCGCAGCGTCTTGCGATCGAGGGCGAGGATTTTCGCCGCTCGGGAGCGATTCCCCTGCACGGCCTCGAACACTCGTAGGATGTACCGCCGCTCGACTTCCTCCAGCGGCGCGAGTTCGCTCGGGTCATCCGCAACGATGAGAACCTGCGATGGACGATACTGCTTCACGCGATCTGGGAGATCGTCGGCCTGGATCTCCTCGAAACGCGCGAGCGCGACGGCGCGCTCCATCGCGTTCGACAGCTCGCGGACGTTTCCCGGCCACGCGTAGGCGAGGAGCTTCTCCGACGCCGCCGAAGACAGACCGCGAATGGTCTTCTTGGCTTGCGACGCGAACGTGCGGAGGAAGGTGTCGGCGAGGAGAAGCACGTCGGCCCCTCGCGTGCGGAGTGGCGGAAGCTCGACCTGGATGACGTTGATCCGGAAAAAGAGATCCTGACGAAAGCGCCCCTCCTCGACAGCGGATTCGAGGTCGCGGTTGGTCGCCGCGACGATGTGAGCGTCGAAGGGCACCTCGTTGTTGCCTCCAATGGGTCGCACCACTCGCTCCTGCAACGCGCGAAGCAACTTGGGCTGGAGCGCGAGCGGCAACTCGCCGATCTCATCGAGGAAGAGCGTGCCGGAGCTGGCCTGAACGAAGAGACCGGTCCGCGCCGTTCGGGCGTCGGTGAACGCCCCCTTGGCGTGCCCGAACAATTCGCTCTCGAGCAGGGCCTCGGGCATCGCCGCGCAGTTGATCGCGACAAACGGGCCGGCCCTCCGGACTCCCTGCCGATGGAGCGCGCGTGCGACGACCTCCTTGCCCGTCCCGCTCTCGCCGGTGATGAGCACAGTCGCGTTGGACTCGGCGATGCGACCGAGTAGGTCGTAGACGGCGCGCATGGCGGCGCTCTCGCCCACGAGTTCTCCATAGCCCATCCGCGCTTCGGAAGTCCGCCGTAGGCGCTTCACCTCTTCGCGCAGGCGGCGGTGCTCCACAGCGCGCGACAACGCGATGGAGAGCGCATCGAGTTGCACCGGCTTCGTCAGGTAGTCGTAGGCGCCGACACGAATCGCAGCGACGGCGCTCTCGAGACTCCCGAACGCGGTCAGGACGATGACCGGAACGTCTGGGTAGCCGGAGACGATTCGTTCGCACAGCGCGAGCCCGTCCATCTCCGCCATCGCGAGGTCGCTGACGACCGCATCGTAGCCCTCTTCGCCCAACCGCTGAAGCGCGAGCGCGCCGGACGCCGCCGAAGCGACCTCGTACCCGCGTCTTGGCAGGGCGGTCTCGAGCAGCTCGCGCATGGCGGCGTCGTCGTCGACCACCAGGATTCGTCCGGTCACTGGCCCGAGAGTAGCGGAAGGAGGATCCGGAGACAGCTGCCCCGCGCGCGCTCGCTCTAACCCGTGCCCAAGCCGCCGTGCACGCGAACGACTCCGGGGAAGACCGAGACGAAGCTGCGTCGCTCGTCTTCCTCAGCCGTTGTGCCACCAAATGGTCAGCATGATCGCGAAGACGATCATCGCCGACCACCCGATCCGGCGGACCGCGCGATACATGTCCTCACCGGGCTGGCCATCACCGGTCGACACCGCGGCGGTCGGTCCGCTCGCTCGGTGTAAGCCCGAGAGCACGCCGGGGCTCACGACGCACCCTGCTGCTGCTGACGGAGGCGCGCGCCTACCGCCCTTTGGAAATCCTTCATGCGGAACGGCTTCTCGAGGTAGCTCGCGCCCATCCCGACCGCAGCTTGTCGCACCTCGTCGCTTCCGAACGCGGTCACCAGGATGAACGGAGTCTCGAGCTGCGCGCCGCGGACGTCGTGGAGTAGCTCGAGACCCGACAGCCCCGGCATGCATACGTCGCTGACGATCAAGTCGACTGGGATCAGCGAGGGCACGTCCATGACGAGCGTCTCGATCTCGATCAAGAGCTCGGCCCGCGAGGACAGCTCGCGCACCACGCATCCCCCCTTCCGCAGCGCGCTCGCCAGCAATTCGCGCATGCTCGTGTCATCCTTCGCCAGCAGGACAAACGGGGGCCTCGCGGGAGAGAGCGCCGTGGAGGCCGCTCGGTGTCGCATCGCGGCCGTCTCGGTGTCGAAGCAGTCGTCGACATCGCGGGTCGCGCCGCGCAGACGCTCGTGCGTGAGACGGCGTTCGACTCGATGTGCGTTGCGCGAGAGCGTTTCGAGGGAGTGGGTCATGCAGTCGGTTGGGCAAGGCCCGGGCCACCTTTGGCGCGCTGGCAGCTTCACGCTTCCTCCCGACATGCAGAGCCGCGCCGGGGCCGAATGGGACAGCCCCGGGGAGTCTTGCCGGGTCGAACGCGCCGTCCGGCGTCAGATGCGCGGTGTCGATGATCGCTCGATCTAGAGCCCGAGCGTGACCAGCGCCACGCCGCCGCTCGGCTGCGACTGAAAGCCGATCCACACCGGTCGTTGTTGGAGCGTCTGTTCGCGGTGGATGTGTGGGACGAGCACCCCGACACCGGCGCCGATCAGCGCGCCGCCAATGACGTCGGTCGGGAAGTGCGCACCCGCGCGGACGCGTTCATACCCGGTAAACGCGGTTACGAGGAGACCCATCACAAGGGTAATCCACGGCCTCGGACTCCGCTTTTGCGAGCGCGCAAACGCGAGATACGTCGCCGTCGCCGCGAGGGCCGCCGTCGTCGATGCGTGACCTGACGGGAACGACAGCGAGGAGTCGGTTTCTGCAATATCCTGCGCGTTCTCGCCGTACAGCGTCGACCTGACGCTGCCATTCGATGTATGCGCGCGGTCGAGGTCTGCGTACCGCGATCTTTGTTAGGTTCGTGAGGCCGCCGGTGATCCCTGCGCTTTGCAGGTACAGAATGGCATCCACGAGCATGGCCTGGGCGCTCTCCTCGCGCACGCCGGTGATCACCGGATCAATGACTGCGAAGGTGATCGCGCCGTACAGACCCAGGTTCGACAGCAGTCCAGCGTTGGGATCCACCGTTTGAGTGATCGCGAAGCGGTCGATGGCAGAGAGCTTCGAACTTGCTACCGGTTGCTGGGGCTTCAGCTCGCCGCTCGAGATGATGACCTGAGACAGCCCGACGAACCCGAATGCGATGACGAGGACCGCACCATCCGACAACGGGTCCGCGACGAATCGCATCTTGGACGGCGGCGGTGCCGCGGGTTTGGGTGAGATCGACGTCTTCCGCTCTTCCGAGCTCGCGTGGGCAATGGGAACTGGGGCGGGGGGCTCCGCGCTGACGCTCGCGACCGGCGCGGCGGACGCGCTCGGTGACGACGCAGCGCTGGCCTTCGCGGTGTTCGCGTAGATCGACCAACCGATCGATGCAACCGCGGCATACCGCCCGAGGCGCTGAAGATTTCGAATCACCGGGATGCGATGTCGCACGACAGCGCGCAGCGCGGTGGGGCGACTGGCGACAGTCTCACATCGCGCCGCCCCGTGGAGCTCCATGCGCCGCGGTGGAGGCTCCTCGCCGTTCGGGCGGGTTGTCTTTTGCATGGAGAACCTGCGCGGCTGTGGATCGACCGCGTGAACCACATCTTGCACGGTCGCGCCAGATCTGCACGGCGAAGTCAGGAGACTCGAACATGAACAACGGAATCTTGCGGTACGCGGTGGCCCTGGTCGCCGGTATCGGATGTCGCTCCCACGACCCCACCGGGCGCGGCGGCGACACGGTCGTGGTCCCCGCGCCCGAGCGCGGGCCCGCAGGGACGACGGTGCCGAACGGTAACGGCGGCGGTCCCGCCGCGGGCGATACTCCAGAGCGTGAGGGCGCGATCGACAGCCTGGCGCACGCGCGCTGTAATGCCGCCGCACGTTGTGGCGCGATCGGCTCGCTCCGTGAGGAGCCGACCTATTGGGAATGCGTCGAGATTGCGCGAGTCGATCTGCGCACATCGTTCGGCGCCTCGACGTGCACTGCATATGACGGCCAGAAGCTGGCTGCGTGCGTCAAGCGTACCGCTGACGCGAGCTGCAACTCGTACTCAGTTCTCGCCGACGAGTGCGCCGAGCCCAGGCTTTGTAGGTAGGTGGCACTCAACGACGATTGGAAGGGATCGGCGCTGGCGGTTGGCGTGCGTCGGGCTGTGGTCATGTGCGGATGGAGTCTGTTGCGACCGCGCGTGCGATGGCGTGTGCGAGGCATGCGATGTCATGGGCAGCCGCGGCGCGTGCACACCGATCTCCGGTCGTGCGCGGCACGGCACGTGTGGCGACTACGCGTGCGTCGCTGGTGCGTGTGGCAAGTCGTGCACGAAGGACTCTGAGTGCGCGTCGGGAAAGCGTTGTCAGAGCGGGGCCTGCACCTCCGCCGCGCTCTGCGATGGTGGGGACTGCGGCGGGGCGGACGCGGGGGCTCCGCCACCGAGCAGCGATGCCGGGGGATGTTCGTGCGCGACGCCGAGAAATCGTCCCGTGGAACGCTTCGGCCTGTATTCGACATTGTTCGGCTGTCGTCGCAACGCGCCGGCTCGCTCGCCGGACGCCGATCGTGCGCAATGGCGCGTCCTCGTCTCAGCGCAATTGAATACCGTACGCCGCGAAGGTGATGACGAACTGAAACGCGTTCTTGCACGTATCCCCACCGATGCACGCGTCGCCGATCTCGGCGATGCGACCGTCGATGCCGCGCTTGCAGACCTTGCCCCCGGTCTTCATTGCGTCGTTCGCGAGGATCGCGCACAGAGATTGACACCCCGCCGCCTTGATCGGGATGCGGTCGGCATCCTCGACGCCGAGCTTCGCAGTAATTCGACCTCCGGTTGTCCAACCGAGCGAGTCGGCGTCGCACCACCACTGCGGATCCCACGCGCCGATGCATGCCGGGTTGTTCATGGTCGGTACGTCGAACGTGAGGTCACGCAACGGCAAGGCGTAGGCCGCGATGTTGAGGGCCTCGAGATGAGCGCGGAATCCCGTGCCCCTGCGGCTCACTTCGACGGTGGCCGGCGCGATGGTCGCGGGCCTCCCGACAAAGCCGGGGCAGTCCATCGGTGCCGCAAGGGTCTCGTTCGCGAACGAAAACGTTCGTCCGTCGACGCTCGGGCGCGCGGATCCCGTCGTGAGGGTGATCGTCTGCAGATGGAGCAGCCACGAGATGGACTCGGTCCCGCGATTCGCACACTGGGCGTTGACGCTGGGATCGAGCTCGAACGAGGAAAGCGCGAGCGCTGCTTCGGGCTTCCACAGCCGCAGGCGCCCAATACGAAGGGTCGAGCGGTCGGCCGACTGCGGGGCGCGCGCCATGCACACGGTGTCGGCGGGCAGCTCGATACCTTGTCCGGCGTCGAGCACCGGCTCGGTCCGGACGTTGGCGGACACCCGATGGGCGGATCGTTCGGGTCGACGAGGTTGCACGGCGACGTGTCGGGCGGATCCACGTTCGCCGCGTCGAAGAGGCTGTCGACGAGCGGCGGAGCGACCCTCGAGCTGCACGCACAAATCAGGAGGCCAGCCCAGCGTCGCACAGCCAGATGTTAACACGTCGCGACTCACTTCCACGCCGCGCACTCCGACACCCCACCTCGTCACGCTCGAAGATTGCCGCTTGTCGCTCGCATTCACTCGCTGTCATCTTGCAGCTCGCCTGCTTGGTTCCATCCTTCGCCACGAACGTGAAGCAGCGCGCCGAACCGACCGGCATGCACTCGGCTGAAGGGTTAGCGGCACCACCTTCGCACTCCGTGCGCGTTCGCACACACAGCGTGCTGCCGCGCGGACGTTTGGCGCAGAACCGCCCATCGCCCGTCGGGACCGCGGCTGCATTGGGCTCGCGGGTCCGACATGCGGCGACGCTTGCGAGGAGGAGCAGCCCGAACGCGGTTGCGACGGTCGCCCATCGCGAGCGCGTGGTCATCACACGGCATGGTACAGCGGCGGCCGGCGGTCGACCGAGTCGGTGTTCGAGTGTTGGCATACCGATGCGATCCTGACCGCGGGCCGGCGGGTACACTACGCGCCATGCCGGCGAGCCGTCTGACGTCGACTGTGCTCGGGTTGGCGTTGATTGCTGGCTGCAACGCGCGGGTGGCCAGCGATCAGACCGCGGACGCTGCGCCGTGCGAGCGCGATCTCGGACCCTCGTGCGTCCCATCCGACTTCCCGGAGTACTGCTCGCGTTTCCCGGGGCGATCGACACGATGGCTCTGCCGTCGACTTCCGCGCGATTGCTCGTACATCGCGCCCGACTGCATCAACTGCCAGGAATTTTGCTGCGCCGCGGGTTCGCCACCGGTCCCCGCTGAACCCAATCCCGTCAGCTCCGGCGCCGGCTCGGCCGCTCCCCCGGGCTGCACCCGCACCCCCGACGACGACTGGACGTGCCGACTCCAGGAGAAACCCCGACACGCGTTCCGCTGCGCGCCGCGTCTGCCGCTCGGCGATAGTGGTTCCTATGTGTACCCGGCGGGTTGTCTCGGCAACCCGTTCGCGGGTGGCCAAGTCTGCCTCTTCGCCCCCGATGGCGAGTGTTTGCATTGCGAGTCGCACGGGCGCGACATCTGTTGCGACTGACGCTTCAGTTTCGTCCGTCCAACCCGTCAGGGAGGACACGAGGGCCGCTTTGCCACTCGGGCTTTTGATGGTTGGCTTGTCCGATGAGTCCCTCGCGCCTTGTCGGCTGCATCGCGGTTACCTTGTTGAGCTGCTCGACGACGGCATCCACACCCGAGGGGACAACATCGCGTCCCGCCGTGCGCACGACGAACGGGTTGGAGGTCCAGCTCCCGCTCAGGGCGACCGACGCCTTCTCCATCGCGACGCGCGAGCTCGCGATTGGATTCCGGTTGGAGGGGGCACGGGACGCGGCGCAGCGCGAGGTCTTGGGCAGCGAGACTGTGTATCGAGGCGCCTCGCCGGATGGTGGCGACATCGTGGTGCGCGGGGCCGAGGGCTCGTTCGAGGATTTTGTCCACTTCAATTCCGCGGTGCGTGAGGCGCGCTACGTGTTGGCGTTGACGCACGGGGTAGCCGGTATCCGGGTGATTGAAGACGCGATTGAGCTGCTCGACGCCGGTGGCGCGCCACGACTGCGCATGGCGCCTCCTTACGTGATTGACGCGCACGGCGCGCGCCATGCGGCCCACACCACCGTGCACGGTTGCGCGGTCGACAACTCTGCTGTGCCGCCCTGGGGTCGATCGATGTATCCGTTCGACGAACCGCGTACGGCGATCAGCCCCGGTCGAGCGTGAGCTGACGGAACCGATTCGCATCGAGGAGCACGCGGACGTCATCGCGTTCGCGGGTCACTGACCACTCGACCGGCGCGAGCTCGAGGACGCGGTGCTCGGGCCACTGCGGGAGCAAGCAGAAGAGATCCCGGAGGTACGACCACGGTTCGATCTCGTGGAGCGCGCAGCTCGCGAGCAGCGAGGTGAAGGCCGCGTTCACCGCGCCGCCCTCGTCGTTGCCGACGAAGAGCCAGTTCTTTCGGCCGACCGCTTCGCGACGAAGCGCGAGCTCGCTCATGTTGTTGTGAATCGGAAGACGGCCGTCCTCGAGAAATCGAGAGAGCCCTACGCGCTGGTTGCGCGCGTAGCGAATGCCGTCGGAAATCGGCGTCGAGTCGAGGACCTTCGAGGCCTCGGCATCGCACCACGAGTAGAAGGAGCTGACGATCGGCTTCGATCGCTTCTGTCGGATCGCCTCTTTCTTCTTGCGCGGTGAGTCCGCGAGCGTGCGCTCGATCCGAAACAGCGCGCCGATCGCGTCGAGCGCAACGCGCGCTCGTTCTGGATCCGAGGTAAGCGCCTTGAAGAAGTACCGGCGGCAGTGCGCCCAGCAATTCACTTCAACGATCTCACCGCTCTTGTACAGGTGGTCGTAGACGACGTGAGCATCGGCCACGATATAGCCCTTGTAACCGGCGAGCACGTCGTCGACGGCGGTTGCCGAGTGATTGGCCGTGTACTCGAAGAGCACGTGCCGCGCGGGCGCGACGAGGACCCAGAAGTGTCCGGTCCGGCACTTGTCCTTGTCTTGCACGAGGACGCCGGTCGAGTCGGTGCAAATGTATGGCTGCTTGAACGCGTCTTCGCGCATCGCCGCGATCAGCGGCTGCACGAGGTCCTTCAGCTCGAAGTGCCACCCGCAGATCGTCGACCGCGCGAGATCGAGTCCCTCGCGCGCATAGATGTCCTCCATGCGATTGAGCGGAATATGATCTTGCCAGCGCTTTACGATGGTATCGGCGAGCATGCCGGGACCCGCGAGGCCGCGCGGGATCGGTAGCTCGGGCACCTCTCCGATCAGCACCTCGGTCGCCGCATGACGCGCGCGGTCCTTGCGCACGAACTTCGGACGGATCACGCGAGCGATTACCAGCGACGCAGGCCGTCGCTCGATGGTCTCGCTGATCTCCTCCCCGATCTTCTCGAAGGCATCGAGGCCGTGCTGCTCGACCTCGGGAGGCAGAATCTTGATCTCGACGCGCGGGAGATCATCAGCGATCGGCTTGCGACCTGTCGGCTTGCGGCGCGTGTGCTCGGGGATCTTCTGCTCGTCGGTCGCGTCGGTCAGCGCGGCTTCGAGATCTCGTTTGGCCTTTCCGTCGAGCATCATGCCGAGCACCGACAGTGCGAGCTGCGAGTCGCTCGCCGGCAGGTGCTCGGACTTCGACGAGAAGAGGCCCAGCTCGAGTTTGCGGCAGCGCTCGAGCGCCTCGAGATAGAGGCGCTTGTAGTGCGCGACGTCCTTCTCGAGCGCATCGAGTCGCTTCTCGATATCGACCGCGCCACTCACGAGATCGATTTCTGCGCGATGCGATCTCTCGAGTCAACGGGATTCGAACTCGTCGATCACTTTTCGACACCGCGAAGGATCGCCGCAAGGGCACGTGCGTCGATGTGCACCATCGCCGTATCGGGATCAGCCTTCGGCAGCTCGAACAATGCGCCGTGCAGGCGCTTGTAGAGGATGCAGAACCCGTTGCGGTCGAACCACAGAACCTTGAGCCGATTGCCGCGTTTGCTCGCGAAGACGAACAGCGCGCCGCTCTGGGGGTCGAGCGCGAGGCGCTCTTGCACCACCAGCGCGAGGGCATCGAACGAACGGCGCATGTCCTGGCGCTCGGTGCACACGAAGATGCGAACGGCGCTGGGGATCACCGTCGCCCCAGAACGTCGAGCACTCGGTCGAGGGTCGCTTCGTCGAAGGTGGGAGCGACGCGAACGCGGAGCTCGTTGCGAAGCACGATCTCGATCGGCTCGCCGCGGACGACGGCGGTCATCTCGACGAAGGTCATCGGCGGGGTCGTCGCACCGCGTTCCACTGGCGGCGCGATCGCCTTCGGCTTACGCCGCGAGCGGTCGCCGAGCTGCCACGTCCACCACTTCAACGTGCGCGGCGTGACCCCGAGCTTCGCTGCGAACGCCAGCGCATCGAGCCCACTCGCCTTCCACTCCTCGATTCGCTTCGCCCAGGTCGCGCGCGTCGCTCGCTTCATCGCGACGAGAGCTATGCGATCGGGCGCTCGCCGTCAGGAACGCGGCTCGTCGAACGGATACGGCGTAGAGTGCCTCCCGCGCGATTGCGTCTACAACAGCTTCTCCAGCACGTGGAGCGAGACCCACCCCAAGTGCAATGGGTCGGGGACGTGCGAGCCGAACGAAAAGGCGTGTCTCGCGGGCCGAGGCTGCTCCAAGACGACCGGCTGCCATATGGACGGCGTGAGCGATGCCGGCCCGCCGCCGCCGCCGACCGACTGGACATGCGACGGCTATCACACACTGACGTCGGCGGACGGTACCCGCAACTGCGCGCCGTACAGGTGCGACGGAGCGTACTGCCGGAGCGCGTGCTCGACCGACGCCGACTGCGTCAACGGCACGACCTGTCAGGGCAGCGTCTGCGCGACGGCGGCGGCAGACGGGAGCGGCGGCGGCAGCGGCGGTTGCATGATGTCGCCACGCGCCTCGGCAGCAGCGGCGGGGTGGTGCGCCTTACTGATCGCGGCCTCCGTGATTCGACGTCGTCGCCGGAAATTTGAGTCGGGTACCGTACCCTGATTTCCGGCGCGCCGCTCGCAAGGGTGACTGGTGGCCGGAACCAGCCAGCGCCGCGTGCGACGCCAAACCACGCCATCGCGCTGCCGCTGTAATCGAGGTTCCGTCTGGCTAGCTCCTCGTCATCGTGACGAGTCGCACATGCCCGTCGATGCCGTTGCTCACGTACATCTTGATCGTCGTCGGCGTAGCCTCGTACAGCGCGCCGTAAGTCGTTGCGGTCGTGCCCGGGCACGTATCGGTCGGCTGCCACGTCGGCAGGCCCGTTCCCGACTTGCCGTAGACCCAAGTGCCTGCGAACGTCTTCACGGGGTCGTCGTTATCGCGCCGCGCGGTCTCGTAGGCTGTCGCGGTGAAGAGCATCGTTCGCCGCATCGTCCCGCGCGGTCCGCTCACGCCCCCGACACCCGTGTAGTCGGTCGCCGCCGTCACGCGATAGGTGCCGGGAACAATCGTCCCGCCCGTGGTGAGCGCCATCGGGTTCTTGGCAAAGGCCTCCACGGCAACGGGCGGACCCGGTTCGAGCATCGAGCACGCCTTCGCTGCACCATCACCGCCGGCGTCTGAGCTCGAGGCGTCGGCCATTGGATCGACGCGCGCGTCCGCCGCGTCGCACGCGACGAGGACACTCGCTGCGATCACCTCTGCGAGCCGCATATCGATGATGGTACATCGCTTTCTGCAGACCATCGTTCGCCCGTCGCGGAACGCCTGCGTGCGAGCGACCGAAACAAGTAAGCTTCCGGGGGTGGTGCGCTCGGGCCTCGCGTGGCTGTTGACCGTCGCGCTTGTTACCGGCTGCGGCGCGCGCAGTGAGCTCGAAGTGCGCCGCGCGGCCATCGATGATGCAGCGCTGCCGGCAGACACGACGTTGTCCTCGGACCAAGGTGTCGAGTCGACCGCCGACGCCGAGCCCGATCGCGTCGACACCGCGCCGCCGTCACCCGCTCCCCCGGAAATCGTCGCGCTCTCGACATCGGGTACTGCGACCTGTGCGCGAAATGCCACCGGAGCGACGTGGTGCTGGGGCGTCGGCGCCATGAGCGGGCTCACACGCGATCCAGTGCCCACTCGCGTAAAGGGTCTCGACGACGCCGTCGACTTCTCGATCGGTTGGTATGGACGCATCGCGCTCACGGCGAGCCGGCGTTTGCTCGCGTGGGGCCACGGATACTTCGGCGACCTGCCGAGGACGGTCGCGGCACCCGAGCTGATCGCGGCGGAGTCGTCGGCATTGGCCGTGGCGCAAGGTAATGACTTTCACTGCGTCCTCGACTCGGATCAAACCGTGCGCTGCTGGGGTGACAACCAGCTCAACCAGATCGGCATCGCGCGAACGAAGATGTACGAACTGACGCCCGTGCCGATCGCCGGAGTTACCGCGGTCAAGCAGCTCTCTGCGGGCGGGTGGCACGCGTGCGCCCTCATCGCGGATCGAAGCGTGATGTGTTGGGGCAACAACTCCGAGGGAGCGACGGGCGACGTCGGTCGAACCGTGTACGCGCCGCACCGAGTGCCCGGCGTGACCGACGCCGTCGCGCTCGCTGCGGGCGGCGCTCATACGTGCGCGCTGATTGCGGACGGCTCCGTGCAGTGCTGGGGCGCGAACAAGTACGGTCAGCTCGGCGACGCCACGACGACCGGCCGCGCAGCGCCGCGCCCCGTCTCGAGCTTGACGAACGTGCGCGCCATCGCAGCGGGTGGCGTGCAGTCATGCGCCGTCCTCACGGACGGGAGCGTCGTGTGCTGGGGAGGGACCGCCGGCTTCGAGCCAGGGGCCACCACCGCCACTCCCCTCGGTCGCACCACGCCGACGAAGATTGTGGGCCTCGCAGCCATCACGAGCATCGGCGTTGCGAGCGACTATGCGTGCGCCCTAACCGACAAGGGCCGCGTGCTCTGCTTCGGTCAGAACGACTCGTTCCAGCTGGGCACCGGCGTGACGACGGCGTCGTCGACACCGGTGGAGCCGAAATTCTGAGCGCGACGCGCTGCGTCGCCCGCGAAGGGAAACGTCGCGCCGCGAGCGCTCGCGAGTGACCTGACCCCCGAAATTTGGCCCAGCGATTCCGTATGCTCGAAGGAGGCACGGAATGGCCCGCAGGAGCAACTTTTCGGAGAAGGAAAAATGATCGACGCCATCCACGAGGTGGAGGCGGGTGCGAAGCAAGCTGACGTGACCAGCGCGCGAACACCGCCGAGGCGGTGAAGCCTCTCGTTGCCGGCGACGCGCGCATCGACGTGCCGCCGGTCGACGCCCCGTGGTCGACCTGACAGGCTACGACGAGCTGCTCGTCGCCGAGGCGGTGGCGTCATGAGCGACAGCAAGACCAAGGGAGTCGCTCGCGTTGCTGCTACGCGCGCTCAAACTCCCGGGTTTCGCGCACTACCACGAAGAGGTCGCGCAAAAGGCCGAGCGCGACGGATGGACGTTCGGTCAGTACCTCCACCACCGCGCGGAGCTCAGGCCGCTTCTACCGAGGCCGGAGTCGTGGGTCAGATAGTTCCCCGGTGTGATCCACGCGGAGATGCCTGGTCGCATTCGTAAGTGAGGCAACACGATGGGGAGATGTAGTTGACGTCAGGCACGCGATCGCGACGCAGCCCCATACATCGACGCCCGAGATGTCGGCGGTGCGGGCATCCGCGACCGTGCGGGCCGACGCGGGTTCGATCGGTCTGACTGCTGACCACGACCCTCTGAGCGGGACCGCCCGTGAGCCTGCCCCCTCGCTGCGCGAGCTCGCGCAGGTCGCGTGGCGTGAGGTCGAACGCACGCAAGAAGCCTTCTAGCGACTCGAGCCGAAGCGTCCGGCGTCTTCCTTCTCCGCTTCCTGACGCGTGCTCGCAGCGAGGCGGTAAGGGGAGGGGCCAGTAGGCAGGATGTCAGGAGCGGCGCAGCAAGGGCACGACGCAGCATCCCCGACCGCGAATGCAATGTTCGGACACGGGCGTCGGCATCAGTCACACCATCCGCGTACACGTATGGGTTTCGCCGCATCGCACGACCAACGTCCCGGCGTAAGGCGGCGCGCAATGCACAACATCGAGTCCGCCGTCGGCTTGATGGAGTCGGGCCCGGTTGCGGTTATCCGCCGTGCGCAGCCCGCACCATCGAGCTCGACCTCGAAGGCCGCGCAGAACAAGCACGACATCGCGCCGCACGCAGCCGACGCGCGCAGTGCTTCCTGGGTGAGGTCGCTGCACGGGGCTGTCTCGGCCGAACATCCGCCGCCGTCGATCGCGACGGGAAGCGCGCCGTCGTAACTGCACGGGAGCAGGCCGTAGTCCGCGGTGCCCGTGTCGGCGAGGACGAGCGCGTCGTCGATCTCCCGGGCGGGCGGCGCGGTGCAAGCGATCGCGGGTGCGACCATGAAGACGAGGATTAGCGATCGGGAGCTTGCCCGCGAGCAGCAGGCGGACCACACCGCCTGCGTGAAGAGCTGCTTTCCCATGGTCGTCGCGCTCATCGCGCCGGCGTGCGGGGGACGGCTCACAGGCACCTCTCAACCAGCGATTCACGCGGTCTCTCGTAGGAGATTGATAGGAGCCGCGATGGCCTCCGGGCAGGCCCAAAGCTGTCACCCGTCCACCATCCCGTCACCGGCCCCGCCGTCCACTTGTGGAGCAGTGTCTCGCGGATCAGGGTTCTCGATGTCGGGGTACAGACAGGAGCTCCAGCAAGTCGCGAGAACAACGAACGACAGCGAGCTTACAAGCCACAGGCAAGGCGCAAACAGCGTGCGGACGATCATGATCCAGGAAGCCTACTTACACACCGCCGGCAACGACTCGAACACCGACACGAGCTTCGTGTAGTCGTCGTGGTACGTGCCGCCTTTCAGATCCGTCATGTACTTGAAGAAGAACCGATTCGCCGCCGGCGTGATCTTGGCGTTGTCGTACGCAGTCGTGTCGGTGTCGGTGTTGCCGAACCCGTACGCAGGCGTAATGCCGGTCTTGCCCTTGAGGTCTGCAAGCTCCGTCGTCTTGTAGGTGATGCCCGCCGCTCCGCTCTCGCCGATCTGGCTGAAGCTCGTGTGCACGATGCCCGTCGGGAAGCCCTTATCGCGCAGCCAATCCCGCGTTTTCTGCACGAAGAACTCCGGTCGCGCGGTGAGATAGAAGAGGTAGTAGCCCTTCCGCGCGAAGGCGTTGAGTACGTCGGCGGATCCGGGGTTGGCGGCCGGTGGCGCGCCCCCGAAGGCCTCGCTCCAAGACGCGCTCTCGCTCGTCGTCAGCGTGCCGTCGATGTCACTGACGACGACGTTGGCGCCGTCGGGGAGCACCTCGATGTACTGATCGGTTTTCGACAGATCTCCAGCCATCACGAAGTGCACGCGGTGCCTTCCGACGCCGAGGGGCTTGGCCTCGAGCGCTGCGATGTCGACGTAGATTCGTCCGCCCGTATCGGCCACGCCCTCCACCGTGGGGTGTTCGCCGTCGTTCGTCGTGCGGAAGGTTCCGAGCTTCTTCCAGGTCGTGCCGCAGTCACGCAGCAAGTAGACGTCGACGTCCTCATCTTGAGCGTCGTTGTCGGGGGTGGGAGCGCCGTACGCGAACTTCGCCAGAGCCCATTGCTTGGAGCCGGGCTTTACGAAGAGGTCGCGCCCGCGATGATTCGCGCTGCCGCCCCAACCCGACGTCGTGTGTCGAAAGGATCGCTTTGGCCCCGGGTCGGGCGGCGGAGCGTCGCATTTGGGTCGCGGCGGGCAGACGAGGGACGCCGTGTCGGCGGGCGTCGTCTCCGTTGGCGGCGCACTGTCGGACGAACCGGTGTCGACAACCGCGCTGTCGTCGGCGGTAGCCGTGTCACGCGCGCCAGTGTCACGACGCTCGCCGTCGGTCTCCGAGCTGCCACCAGCACCCGAGCACGCAGTGGCGAAGCAAAACGCAAGTACGGTACGAGCGATGCTCACGGAGCGAGTTTGCCACGGAGGGCGTTCGTTGCACCTTAACAGGTGCTGAATGGAGGGCCGGGCGCAGGCGGACGGCCGCGGAATGCGGCCCCCGGCAGTGCTGCTACGCTGCGGTTGATGCGCGCGGGCGAAGCCATCATCGCCATCTGCATGCTGGCTGGTTGCTCTTTTCCGGTCGACGAGTTCCGAGCGCCGGCCGCGCGTGATGCTTCATCGACCGAGGACACCGCGGTCGGTGGCGCGGACGCCGTTACGAACGACACCGCCGCGGTTGCGACGGACACCGCGAGGCCGGAGTCGCCCCTAGCGTGCGCGATCTCAGAAAAGCGGTGCGGTACCACATGCGCCGACGTGCTTAACGATGGTAGGAACTGCGGCGACTGCGGCCGTCGATGCGACAGCGGCGAGTCGTGCAAGGGTGGTAAGTGCAGGTAGCCGAGCCCTCGCGGCGTCGCTCAGAGCGTGATGGAGAGGGAAGCGATCCCGCCGCCGGCACGCGGCTGATATCCGATCCACACTGGACGCTCCTTGAGGGATTGCTCGCGATGGATGTGGGGGACTAAAACGCCCACGCCGCCGCCAATCAGCGCGCCACCGATCACGTCCGTGGGAAAGTGCGCTCCAGCGCGCACTCGCTCGTATCCCACGAAGGCCGTCGCCAAAACCCCTACTACCAGGGTGATCCAAGGACGAGGACTGTGCCGGCCGGCACGTGCGAAGGCTAGGTAAGTTGCCGTTGCCGCGATCGCCGCGGTCGTCGACGCGTGGCCGGACGGGAACGAGAGCGCATAGTCGGTTGCCCCGATTTCCTCGGCTCGGTCGCCGTACAGATCGAGCAGTCGTTGCTGTTCGATATAGGCGCGAGGGCGCGGGCGGCGCACGGCGATCTTCGCGAGGTTGGTCAGCCCGCCGGTAATTCCAGTGCTTTGCAGGTACAGCATCGCGTCGACGAGGAACGCCTGAGCGCTGCTCTCCCTCACCCCAGTGACAACTGGACCGACGATGGCGAAAGCAATCGCACCGTACAACCCGAAGTTCGAGAGGCGGCCTGCGTTTGGATCTACGGTCTGGGTGATGGCGTAGCGGTCGAGGCTGGTCAGCTTGGAGCTTGCAACGGGCTGTTGCGGCTTGAGCTCGCCGCTGGACATGATGACCGATGAGAGCCCAACGAAGCCAAATGCGATCGCGAGTACGGCTCCATCCGAGAGCGGGTCCGCGAGGAAGCGCATCTTCGCGGGAGGATGGTGCGCTGGCTTTGGGGTGAGCGAGGTCTTGCGCTCCTCGGAGCTCGCGGCGGCCGTTGGGCTCGCGCCTGCCGGTGCAGTCGCCGAAGGCGTCGCGCCCGCGGAGAGTCCCGGCAGCGCCGACGGCGCAGCGCCGGCCGGTTCGTTCTCCGCCGCGGCTCCCGCCGGCAGCCCCCAACCGAGCGGGAGGACTACTGCGAGGACAGCAGCGATGCGATGGGCACTCATCATCCCCGCAACGATGTCGCGTCGTCCCGGCGCATCGCGACGGAACCTTGCGTCCGACTACTTGGCGAGTACGTCCAAGCGCCCGCTGATTCCTGCGAAGTAGTAGGGCGCCACGATGTTCAGCATCTCTGTGGAAGTGCCTTCGGACCGGCGGTCCTTGAAAACAGTGAGGTCCATGCCCACGACGGGTCCCATCGATGCGCCGCTGGTGAACGCGTATTCGAGGCCGACCCGCGCGCGCGCAACCTGAAAGCCGTCGTAGATCGACCGCCGTCCTCCATCGCGCTCCACGATCAGAGCGCGATAGCCGCTTCCGATCGACAGGTATGGTCGCCAGAGCGCTCGCGGTGCGAACAGAACCTGCGCCTGTAGGCCGAGGGTCAGCGTTTCCACGGCTAGCTCCGGCGTGCTGCGCGCTCGGAAGGGAGCCCAGCTACCGTATGCGCCGAAGCGGAAGAACCCTCGGCCGACGAGCAGATCGACAGCGAGCTCGCCGCCGAGACCCGTGCCTGCGTACCCGCCTCCGCCGGAGGAGAACTGGTGGCCGCTTCCAATAGCTCCTACGCCGAGCCCGAGGTCCATGGAGCGCCGCGTGTGCGACGTTGCCCCGGCAGCAGCGTCGAGTTCCGCGCTCGCCGGCCGAGCGAGTCCCAACAGCGCGACGGAACCCAAGACGATGGCTACGCGGGTCGGGTTCACAGGAAGAGTCTCAGCACGACGCGTTCCAGCGCGGGCGTGACAAGCGCGTACGGTACGCGCTCGCGCTCCGGGGAATTTCAGGCCCACCGTTCGGCTCGCATTAAGGGTGACCGCATATTCTGCCGCACATGCGCCGATGCGGGGCACGCGTTGCCGTCAGCACACCGACCTAACCAGATGCCGAGGGACTTCGAGGGAATGCTAGTGCGAGCGCGAGACGCACTGGCGCCGGTCCTCGGGGACGATCGCGCCGATTCGGCCGTCAGGTTGTGGGTTGAGGCCGCCGGCGGTCGCCCGCTGGATGAGGCGAAAATGCTTGCGATCGCGCGTGCGATGCAGGCGTCGTCGGGTCATTCACGGATCGTGGGACGAGCACTGGAACGCGTTCTTCGCACGGCCCAGTGACCAAGGTTGCGTCCGCGCGATCACTGAAGTCGCGTCCGTTCCTGACCCACACACAACGGCAGCCAGCTTCTCGGTCAGTTCGAGCTTCACCGATCCGATACGGACCGCAGCAGTCGCCGCGCCCAAACGGTGGCAGAGCGCTGATCACACGCCCGCGACGGTCGAACGCCGCAAGAACAGGTAGGCCGTCGGCACGAGCAATAGGTTGAGGACCGTCGAACTTGCCAAACCACCAATGATGACGATGGCCATCGGGTGCTCGATTTCTTGCCCCGGGCGTTCGCCGAAGGCGACGAGCGGGACGAGCGCGAGCGCAGTCGCTAGCGCCGTCATCAGGATCGGCGCGAGGCGCTCGAGCGTTCCCTGCAGCACCAGCTCACGACCGAACGCGACGCCCTCTTCGGTCTCGAGATGCCGGTAGTGACTCACCAACATGATCCCGTTGCGTGCCGCGATGCCGATCACCGTGACGAAGCCCACGAGCGAACCGAGCGACACCACCCGCCCGGTGAAGAAGACGGCAGCCACACTACCGATCAGCGCGAGCGGGAGGGTCGCAAGTACCAGCAGGGTGAGCTTCCACGACTTGAAGTCCGCATAGAGGACGATCCCTACGCCGAGCAGAGAGAGCGCCGCGAGACCGAGCAGATTCGTGCGCGCACGTTCGCGTGTCGCGTACTCCCCCGTGACCTCCGCGTGATGGCCCGGGCCGAGCTGCACGCCCGCGAGCGCGGCAGCGACGTCTTTCGCAACGGCGCCGAGGTCGCGCCCCTTTGCGTCGCAGGACACATCGATCTTCCGCGAGCCGCTGTCGTGCGGGACGATGTTCGGCGCCGGGTTGATCGCGAGTGAAGCGATGTCGCCGAGGCGACTGACCCCCCCGCTGGGCGAGACCAGTCGGAGGTCGGCGAGCGACGCGATGTCCGACTTCAGGCTGTCGTGGCCAACGACGACGACCTCCATAAGGCGACCGTCGCGTACGATCTCGCCCACGCGCGTGCCCTGTAAAACGGTGGCGAGAGTGCGCTGAACATCGACGGCCGCGAATCCGGCTCGCGCGAGGTCGTCGGGGCGCAGGCGCACGTCGATCTGCGGGACGACCACCTGCGGTTCGACCTTGAGGTTCGCGACGCCCGCGACGCCCTCCAGCTTGTGCCCAACCGCGGCCGCGTCGATGCGCAGGCGTTCGAGGTCGGTGCCGTAGATGCGAATGACGATCGAGCCGCTGCCGCCCGAGAGGACCTCTTTGATGCGCTCCTGCAAGTAGGTTTGAACGTCTCGATAGAACCCGGGGTAGCCCTCGACGACCTCATTCACCTTGGCGATGGTCTGCGCGTGATCGGCCTGATCGTCGATGCTGATCCATAGCTCCGCGAAGTTCGGGCCGACGACTTCATCGGCCACTTCGGCGCGCCCGATGTGCGAACCGAAGTGCTTGATGCCCGGGATCGCGCGGAGCTCCTTGCTCGCCAGCTCGATCGTTCGCCGCATCTCGGCAAGGGAGGTGCCTGGTTTGCCAACCCAATGCATGAGGAAGTCGCTCTCGCGAAACGCGGGCAGGAACGACTCCCCGAGCATGGGTGTGACGGCTGCCGCGATCCCGATCATCACCACGAGCGAGGCGAGCGCGCGGCGCGGGCGCTCGAGCAACGCACCGAGGACTGGCGCGAAGCTGCGGCGCAGGAACGTTGCGAGCGGCGCCTCTCGATGCGTCTTCGCTGTGCGTGGCAGGAGCAGGAGACAGAGCGCAGGCGTTACCGTGAGAGCAACGACGAGCGACGCCACGACCGCGAGCACATACGACAACGCGAGGGGACGGAAGAAGGCGCCGGGCAGCCCCTCCAAAAAGAACACCGGCATGAACACCAGCGCGACGATCGCAGTCGCGTAGACGACGGCGCTCCGTACCTCCAGCGACGCTTCGAGCACGACGTCGAACGCAGGGCGCGGATTCGGTTCCTGCTGCTCGAGTCGTAGCCTCCGGAGCACGTTCTCGACATCGATGATCGCGTCGTCCACCACCTCGCCCAGCGCGATCGCGAGACCGGCGATCACCATCGTATCGATGGTGCGGCCTCGAAGGTTCAGCACCATCGCGGCGCTGAGGAGCGACAGCGGGATCGCGATCACGCTGATGGCGGCTGTGCGCACGTTGTAGAGAAACGCAGCGAGGATGATGATCACGAGCACGCAGCCGACGAACAGCGTCTCCTGAAGGTTCGCCAGCGCGCGTTCTATGAACGACGCGGGGCGAAAGATCCGAGGATCGACGTCCACATTGGCGAATACGGGTTTGAGGGCGAAGAGGGTCTCCTCCACCTTCCGCGTGACCTCCAGGGTATTCCCCCACGGCTGCTTCTCGACGATCAGGAGGAGGCCCGGCACGTCGTTCACGACCGCGTCTCCGATCGGCGGTGGATGGCCCTCGCGCACCTCTGCTACGTCTTTGATCCGCAGCGCCGTCGCCTTCGTGCCGATCCCGATCTGCCCGACCTCGGCCGCGGTCGTCGCCATCGGGCGGAGCGACAGCGCGAGGCGCTGCAGGGCCGTGTCGACGAAGCCTCCGCTTGCCGGCGTGACGCCGCCCCGCAACGCCGCGATCAGGGCGTCGAGTTGCACGTTCGCGGTTTGCAGCTTCGCCGGATCGACGACGACCTTGAGCTGCCGGTCTCGCTCGCCCCAAATCGCCACGTTGGCGACACCGGGCACCGCGAGCAGGCGAGGTCGCACCGTCCAGCGGACGATGTCGGTGAGGGCGATTTGATCGAGCGTGGTGGAGGTGATCCCGATCTTGAGGATGCGGCTCGTCGACGAGAGCGGCGAGAGCATCACCGGCGCGTGCGACGCCGTTGGCAGCTGCGGGGTAACACGGGCGATGCGCTCCTGGATCAGCTGCCGTGCTTGGAGGACGTCCGTGCCGTCGGCGAAGAGCATCACCACCGACGAGAGGCCGAGGACCGACTTCGAACGAACCGTCTTGAGGAAGGGAACGCCGAAGACCGCCCGCTCGATGGGCGCCGTGACGAGCTCTTCGATCTCAAGGCTCGAGAGCCCCGGCGCCTCCGTCTGAACCTCGACGAGCGGTGGGGCGAACTCGGGAAAGACATCGACCGGCGTGTCCTTGACGCGTCGATATCCGACGACGGCGAGGACCAGCGTGACCGCGACGACGACGAGTCGGTACCGAAGGCACCACGCAACGAGGCCGCGCATCAGTGACCCGCACCGAACTCGACGCCGAACAGCTGTGCGGCGCCGATGGAGACGATCTCGGTACCCGACGCCGGCCCTCTCGCAAGCACGACCCGATCCCCCGAGAAGCGCGCCACATCGATCCGACGGCGCGCGTACTTGCCCGCGCCCGTCTTCTCGTAGATCCAGCTACCACCCGCGGCGTCGTAGACGACGGCGGACGCGGGAACCTGGAGTGCCTCTTCATCGCCTACCAGTTCGAGCGTCACGCTCACGCGCTCTCCGGGCTTGCGCATCGGGCTTTCGGGAAGCACAAAGAAATAGTCGACGGTCGACGCCAAGGGATCCGCGCTCGGGGGCGCGGCCACGGGGCTGGCGTCGACCGTGGTCAACGGGTCAGCGCCGAGCGAAGCTATCCTCGCTACGGACTCCGAGCGAACCGACGCGACGTCACCCGCGTACACGCTGGCTCTCACCCAGAACCCGCCCTTCTGAACGAGCTCGAGCACCGATCCGCCCGCCGCGACAAGCTGACCGGAGGTGACCGGCGACAATCGCACAACGCCATCAGCGGGCGCTTCAAGCGTGACGCTGACGTCTGCCGACAGCGGTGAGGAGTCGATCGCGCTGAGCCGCTTCTTCGCCGCGGCCAGCTCTGCGGCGGCGGCGTCGCGATCGGCGCTTGCTTCCTCGACCTGCTTCGCGGATGCAGCTCCCTCTGCGAGCAACTTCTCCATGCGTGTGAGCTTTTGCTGCGCGCCCTGGAGACGCGACTCCGCGACCGCGAGCGTCTTCTCGGCTTGCGCGCGCACGTCCCGATCGGCGGGGGCAAGCGGGACAAGTCGCAGCAGCTTCTCTTTGCGATGAACGAGATCCCCGGCTCGAGGCAGCGCCTTGGTCGCCGAGATCGGTCGTACCGTCGCGGCGAACGGCGAGACGAAGGCGATCTGGCCACCGGAGGGAACGACCACTTCGCCGGGCACCGTTCTCGTCCGGCGCATGGCGCCCATCACGACCTTTGTCGTCGCGAGACCGATCCGCGTCTCGGCCTGCGGCGTCAGCGTAACGACGGCCTGCTCGGTCTCGCCCGCCGGATGAGCAACGGAAGCGGGCTTCTCCGACTTGTTGGCCGCTGGCTTGTTGCTACAGCCGACGAGGAGAACGAGGACGAGCAGCTCACAGCGCATCGGTCCGCCTCCCGACGTTGCGGTCGAGCGTTGCGCGCGCCCGGCGGACATCAGCCTCGAGCTCGAGGACTCTCAACTTCGCATCCTGCAGCCGACGCGTCGCCTCGAGCACGAAGACGTAGGGCTCGTTGCCCTCCTCGTAGCTGCGGATCGCGGAGGCGACGAGCTTCTCGAGTAATGGCACCACTTTCTCGCGGAAGGGCGCCAAGGAGTCGATCGCCTGCGTGAGGGTCGCGCGGGCAATGCGAATCTCGGTCGCCACCGTCTGGCGCAAGAGCATGTAACGGAACGACGCGCGCACCACGTCGGCGCGTGCGCGCTCTCGCGCGCCCCCGTTCCAATTAAAGATCGGGATGTCCGTCTGAAACCCAGGGAGGAGGATCACGGGCGCGCCTCCGCTCGGTCCGATCGGCTTGCCGTCGAGGCGGGCCATGAACTGGAATATTCGCGCGTTCTCCCACCCCAGGCGCTTGCCCGCACCCTCGATCGCGATCTCGGCACCGCGTAGATCGGGGCGCGCTGCGAGCGCGGCCCTGAGGAGCGAATCCTCTGGGCCCGCTGGACGCAAATTCACCGGCTTCGACGCCGTCGTGAGATTCTCGCCGAGCGTGGTATCGGCGAGCCCGATCATGAACCGCAGGCGCGCCGCCGCGACTGATGCGTCGGCACCGGCGCGCTTGGCGAGGTCTGCCGCAACGACGGCGTCCGCTTCGGCGGCGGCCGCTTCGATCGCTGGTACATCGCCAGCCTTTATTCGCGCCCGGGCGACCGCAGCGATGCGCAACCACGTCTCGGCCATGGTCGCGCGGAGCGCAGCGCGCTCGCCTGCGAGGACGAGGTCTGCGTACGCCACGCGGGTGTCGCGCATGAGATCGAGGCCCGTTTGCACGAGCGCATGTGCGGTGCGCTCGACCTCCATCTTGGCGGCGGCGACGCGATAGGGCCTGTGGACAAGCGCTGCGAGCGGGTAGAGGACGCTGAACTCGAGTTGTCTGGGGCCCATCGGAAACAGAAACGAGAGTGTGGGGTTCGGTAGCGCGCCGGCGTCCTCGAGATCGCCGCGCGCGTAACCCAATTGCGCGAGCTCGACTTCAAACGCAGCGCTGTTCCAGAGCGCGACGCGGATGGCGTTGTCCTCACTGAGTGCGCGCAGATCCTTCATGCCCGGCGGCAGGCTCGGCCCATTCGTCGGATCACCGACGGCGTGACCTGCGCGCGCGCTGACCTCGCGCGCGACCCAGTCGCGATCGTAGGAGGAGGATGCTGCGCATCCTGTCGCGACGGTGACCAGCAGCAGCCCGAAGGAGCCCGATGTCCGCATGCTGCCAAATAGCGCAGGCGTCTGAACGAGGCCTTAACAGGCAGACTCTTTCGTTTCGAGGAGGATCGGCTCGTTGCTCGGCTCACTTCGCGATGGGCTCAACCTCTTCACGGCGGAAGCCCGTGGGAAAACCGCAGCAGGTATGCGCGGGCCGCGAGCCTGGCATCGGCGGCGCGCCCCTCGCGGACGAGCGCGATCACTCGCAGGTAAGCGGCATCCTCGTCGGCGTGCTCGTCCACAACGGTCGCGCTCTGCGCCGCCTTCGCTGTGGAGAGCGACATCGCAGGCGTCGGCCGGGCAGGCACGGCGGACGTCGGAGGTGGCGCGCGCTCAAGCACAAGCGGGACACTCGACGGCACCGCGTTCGAGGGGCTGTCCGAGGTGGCACCCGCGATCGAGGCGAGGGTCGGTGCAGCCCACGAACTGCCCGCCGTCAGACGCACGTCACCAGTGCCATCGCGACGGTGGAAGACGACCGCGCCCTCGGTGACGCCGAGCGCGATCGTTCGTGCGCCGCGCACGGTCACCTAGAACGACGTTCCGAGATCCTCGATCTCACCGTCGGGTAGGAGAACGACGACACGCGGATCTGCTCGCGACCACCGATGCGTTGGCGCTCCCAGCGCGCGTCGCCCTGCGGGCTCGAGAGGGTCGCCATTTCCGGTGGTAGCGCGCTCCGATGTTGCGCGAGACGGATCACGAATCCCATCGCGACAATGACCGCGACGCAGAGGACGATCCACCGCGCACCGCGATGCGGAACGGCCGCCGAGACGGCGAACTACCAGTTCCACAACATCCTCAAGGACGCTTCTTCGCTCTAGCACTACTGCCCCGCTTTCGTAGTGCTGTGGTGAGACAGCGGTGCCGACATCGACGCTTCGGGTGCGCGTCAACGGTAGATCGCCTTGTCGTGGGTATAGTGTGTTTGCTGCTCATTTCCACTGGAACATCGCATCTCGCTTCGACGTCCCTTCCATATGCTCACTCACGCGTCCACGAGAGCTTCGCGTCTGCTGATCGTCGAGGACGCTGCCGCCCTTGCCGACTCCCTCGCGCGAGGATTTCGCGAGTCGGGCTTCCGTGCACAGGTCTCCCGCACTGCAGCAGACGCGAAGCAGAAACTCCACGAAGAACCTCCGGACGCGGTGGTGCTGGACCTCGGTCTCCCCGACCTCGACGGCCTCGAGCTCCTGATTCAGCTTCGCGCCGCGAGGGTGTTTGTCCCGATTCTCGTATTGACCGCGAGAGACGCAGTGCGTTCTCGCGTCGAAGCGCTCGATGGCGGTGCTGACGACTACCTGGTCAAGCCCTTCGCCTTCGACGAGCTTTTGGCGCGAGTGCGATCGCTTCTCCGCAGGGCTGCGGCTCCGCGGTCGGGGCCAATCAACGCCGCGCGTCTGAGTCTCCGCCATGGCGAGCCCGAAATTGCTGTCGATGGAACGGTGAAGCGCCTGTCCCCTCGCGAGCACGCGCTCCTCGAAGTCCTCATCCGCCGCCTGGGTGAGACCGTATCTCGTCGCGACCTGCTTCGAGAAGTGTTCGGCTATGAGTTCGATCCGGGCACGAACGTAATCGACGTGCACATCTCTCACCTGCGCCGGAAGATCGCACGTGGCGGGGTCGAGATCGAGACCGTCCGCGGCTTCGGCTACCGATTGCAGGTCCTGTGATGAGGTCGCATGCACCGCAGACGACGCTTCGGGCCCGGCTCGCGTTGTGGGTGACGATCTCGACCCTGTTCACGCTGATGACCTTCGTGGGCGTACTCTACGTGGCGCTCCGGTTCGAGGAACGGAGCGTGGATCACGCACAAAGCGGAGAGACGCTCGCGGGCGAAGCGAGCGAGCAGCTGCTCATCGCCATGGGGATTGCTGCGCCGCTCGCGCTCTTGGTCGGTGTTGGTGGTGCGGTCATTCTCGGCCGGCGGGCCCTTGCTCCGCTCGATGCGATTGTGCGCGAGACGCGGAGCATTAGTGTGTCGGAATTGCATCGCCGCCTCGCGCTCCCGAGTCAACGCGACGAGCTGTACGTTTTGGTGGAGGAGTTCAATGAGCTCTTCGGCCGGCTCGAGATCGGATTCGGTGCGCTCTCGCGCTACGCGGCCGACGCCTCACACGAGCTCCGTACCCCGCTCGCGATCGTCGCTGCGGAGCTGGACGTCGCACTTCGTGCGCCACGAACAAGCGAGGAGTGGCGTCGTGCGGCGGAGACCTCTCTCGTTGAGATACGCCGCCTCTCGAGGCTGGTCGACGCCCTGCTCGCGCTCGCACGAGCGGACAGCCCACTCGAGCGCTCCGTGCGCTTCGATCTCCGCGAGCAAGTCGATCAAGTCCTCGCGAGCCTCGGCGCGCACGCGCGGGCACAGGGAATCGAGCTCTCCGCGGCGGTGGAGGGCTCGAACGAACCGGTGTGGATCGATGGCGATCCCGACGCACTCGCGAGCGCGATCCGCAACATCATCGACAACGCCGTACTCTACACGCCGGCGGGAGGACACGTTTCGGTGGCCATGGCGCGCGATGAGCTGGGCTTCACGACTGTGTCGATCGAGGACAGCGGTCCGGGGATCCCCGCCGCCGAGCGTGAGGTGATCTTCTCCCCGCTCGTCCGCGGTGCGTCGGGCGAACGCGCTCCCACCGGCCACGGCCTGGGGCTCGCTATCGCGCGACGCATCGTCGCGCGTCACCGAGGTGGCATCGCCGTCGAGGATTCGTCGGCCGGTGGAGCTCGGTTCAACGTGCGCGTGCCGAGGGCCGATGATCAATCGTCGTGATCGTCGTTGCCGTCCTCCTTCTCTTCATCCTCGTCTCCGTCGTCGCTCGGAACGATCGCACCGGTCTCTGCCGAGACGTTGACCTCCTTGATCGCGGAGCCCTCCTTCGGCGGCTTGATATCAAAGGAGTACACGTCCTTGCCGTCCTCCTGTTCGAGCGCCTCTTTGGCTACGGTGCCGGGGACTGCGGCGAGCGCGGTGGCGCGCGCCGCCTCGAGCGTGACCTTGGGCTTGGACGGCTCGGCTCGCACGGTGCTGCCAATGAACAGCGCGGTCGCGAGCCCAAGGGCTCCGAG